>JBMTVN010000154.1:0-9490 GCA_049451415.1 Limisphaerales bacterium
CTCCGCCGCCACCCGAATCACAGTCACAAACGTCCCGTCGTCCGCAAATACCTCCAGCTCCGCCGCATCCCAATGCCACAAACGCTCCGCAGCCAGCACCAGGGCACGCCCCGCATCCAGCGGCGACCGCGTCTGATTCAGCTGATCGCTCATCGACAAAAGAGCCTGACGAAACTTGTCAGCCTTGCGACGCAAGGTGACGTCCGTACCAACACCACACACACCCACCGCCGACCCATCCACATCCCTCAGCAAGGTGGTCCTCACCTCGGGCACTGTCTCTTGCCCCCCGGCATCCTCTGTCACCACCTCGTCCACCGCATACCCCTCCACCAATGTCCTCTCCAGCTGCTCACGCCGTGAGACCGCCGAATCCCCATAAGCACCGTATTCCATCACGGCATGCCCCAAAACCTCAGACTCCGACCTGCCCAAAACCTCCGTCATCGCCCGGTTCACATAGAGGATCTTCCCCCGCGTATCCGTAACCGTCACAATATCCCGAATCTGATCCAGCATCAGGGCCTGTAACCGCAGCCGCTTGCCAGCCTCGCGCTGCACCATGATCTTGTGCATCTCATTGGCCACCAACTGCAGCTGCGAAACATCCTCCTCCGTGTAGTCCTCCCCCTTGTTGCCAACGCCAAATATAATGCGAACCCGGTCCTTGGATACCACCGGAATGCTCATAAACCGCCGCAGCACCGCATGCCCGGCCGGTAAACCCCGCTGGTTCGGCGAATGCTCATAATCATTGTAAACCACCGGCTTCCGTTGCCTCACGCAATCCACCCAGTTGCCTGCGTCCCTCAACGTATAATGGTTGTCGTAGACCGCCGTGCAGTTCTTCATCGCTGTCGCATTCCACGTGGTCAGGATGATCTCACGCTCATCCTCCGATACCTGATGAAAGAATCCAATCTGGCTCTCCGTCAACTCCACCGCCTTGTCCAACACGTAGTCATACAACTCCTTGTCCGTCATCCCCCCTCCCGCTGATGCAACTCCAGCAGCAGCTCCTTCAACAACGCGTCACGCCTCGCCCTGCTCAACGCCTGCTGACGCCCCGTGATGTCCTCAATGGTCGCCATCATCCGGTATGGATGACCGGATGTATCCCGGATCAATGTCGCGTTCACATTCACCCATACCTCACCCCCTCCCTTCCTCATGTACCGCTTCTCCGACTGATACTCCCCCCGAACGCCCTCAATCAAATCCCGCACATAACCCCCATCCCTCTCCCGGTCATCCGGATGCGTCAACTCCTCAAAGTTCATCCTCAGAAGCTCACTCTCGCCGTAGCCGGTAATCACGCACATCCGCGCATTGACCCTCGTAAATCGCCTGCTGACCGGATCCGCCTGGGCCATCCCCACAGAGGCCATCATAAACAAAGACCGGAACTCCTGTTCGCTCCGACGCAACGCCTCCTCCGCCTGCCGCTGGGATGTCACATCAGCATAGGTAACCACCTTCCCCAAACCAGGCAGATCCACCGGCGCAGCAGTCACACTCATCCACCCCACGGTGTCATCAGGCCGTACCACCCCAACCTCAGCACGCTGCACCCGCTTCCCCTCCCCAAGTTCTATCTCCTGGGCAAATTCCTCCGCACTCATCGGGTTGCCGTCAGGTCGTATCAGCGGCCAACCAACCCCACCATCCGGAATGCCTCCTTGTGACAGCCCCAGAGAATGCTCAGCAACCGAGTTACTCTCCAAAATCCCCCCTCACCGTCCATGACGGTAATCCCCATCGGAAAAGCCTCAAAAAGCGCCTTATACTTCCCCAATGCCGTACGCAGAGCATCCTCAGCCCGCAATCGCTCCTGTAAAAGCCGCCAGGATTGCAAGGTCCGCTCCAATGTCCGCGGTATCAGCGCAAACACCTCAGGCGACTTCACGATATAGTCCATCGCCCCCCGCTTCATCGCGTCCGGGCCGTCGCCTCATCCCCAAAACTCGTCATGAGAATAATCGGCGCAAATCCTTCCTCCGGGGGAGCAACCAGCACGGTGTCAGCACGTCCATCCGGCAAAACCATATCCATCACCACCAACTGCGGATCCCATTCCTTCGCCAACCTCCGGAAATCCGCCAGTGAACTTCCCTCCCGAACCTCGTAACGCCCGTCCGCCGATTCATCCAGCGCACGCCGTATCGCCTCCAAATGGGCAGGCTCATCGTCAACCACCAGCACACGTGTCGATTCGCTGTTCATCTCTGCTCCCGGATTTCCTCAAGCGCTCTGAACTCAACTATTCCCCACAACAATGACCCACACCCTGATTCAAATGCCTGCTGCTCTCGGATTAAAGCCAGGAATGCCATCAGCCAATGCGATCTTTTCCATCAGCCAGCCGGATACCAGGCAACTCGACAATGAATGAACTGCCTCCACCACCCCCTGCCGACTCCACCCAAACCCGTCCCCTGTGGCTCTCAGCAATCCGCTTCACCACCGCCAATCCCACCCCGCCACCTTGCCCCCCCGAATGCAGCCGCACAAACACCTCGAAAACCTTGGTATGATCCCTTGGATCAATCCCAACACCGTTGTCCCTTACCACAACTCTCCCCCCACCGACCCCCGGCTCAACATCGATATCAATCACCGGCTTCATCTGTTCCCCCATATACTTGACGGCATTGTCCAACAAGTTCTGAAAGAGCTGGACCAACCGACGCCGCTCGCCCCGAACAACATAGACCGCTTGCGGCAACCTCACTTCCACACCTCTACTCCGAACCTGTCCCGCCACCAACCCAAGCGCCTCCCTGATTACCGACCCCAAGTCAACATCCTCAACCTCTACCAATGCCTGCCCAGCCCTGGACAACACCAACAGTTCCTCCAGCATCTGCTCCATCTTGGCCGCCGCAGCTCCAATATGACCCAGATCAGACTTTACTCGCACCTTGTCCCCCTTCTCCAAATCCCTGCCCAAATAAGTCAGGAAAGTCTGAATGGTCACCAGTGGACTCCGTAAATCATGCGAAACCGCCCGGGTAAAACGCAGCAACTCCTCGTTCTGTAACCGTAACGCCACTGCCCCATCCCTCCTCTCATCACCCTCACTCTCACCGACACCCACCCCGACCTGCTGCCGATCACGCCACCAGAACACAGCACCAAGCCCAACCACCACCATGACCCCCGCCCCAGTCGTCCAGCAGAACACCCGCTCCACCTCCCGCCAAATCACCACCAAAGCCGACCCCGCAGCCGCCCCCGAGGACTCCGCACGCGTATCCCCTGCCAAAACCAGATCCTGAATACCCTCCAACGCCCAAGCCAAGCGGGAATGCTGCCAAAGAACCAGTGCGCCGAAGGCCAGGAAAACCACAACCATCCATACAACCCAAACCAACGGAGACTTTCCCCAAGCTGATCTAACTCGGTTCAATTCCGGACTCCACTACGCGACAACTCAGCCCGCACGCTCCACAGCGAGCTACTCCCCACCAGTCAAAAAAGACACGACTGGCCAAAAAATGCGCTGATAGACTCCTTCCGGAAAAAAACCCCAACCCCTTGAGCAGGATTCGAAGCCACCCACCCCAAAAAGAAAAACCTGCCCCGACCTTACTCTGCCTTCATCCCCGCAGCGGTCTCCCCCAAGGCCGCCCGCCACGCTACCCAAGCTGCAGCATGCCTCGTCTCCACCCCTAACTTGGGAAAAATATTTTGCAAATGCGTCCTCACAGTCGCCGGACTCAAACCCAGAATGATGGCAATCTCCGGATTCGTCTTCCCTTGCATAACCCAAAGCAGCACTTGCACCTCCCGCTGCGTTAAACCCAAGGACTGCAACTGCGCAGGCGAAGGTGGCGTTGCCATGGCATGACGGGGAGCCTGACGCGTCGAAGACGCCAATGCCTGACGCTCCAACCTGGCCGAAATCGCCTTCAATATCTGCTCGTGATCCGATTTCTTGGAAACGTAATCGTCCGCCCCTAACCCCATCCCCATCCTGACATCCCCCACCGCATCCCGACCGGTCAGGAAAATGAAGATCACATTGGACATCTCCGGGGTCGATCGCATCGCCGCCAAAACCGCAAACCCATCCATCCCAGGCATGCTCACATCGCAGATCACCACATTCGGCTGCATCGAAACCGCCAAATCCATGACAGCCGAAGGATCACTGCAACCGTTCGCCTCATACCCCCGGCTCTGCAACAGCAGCACGATCGCTTCTACATAATCACGATCATCGTCGATCACTAGGACTCTTACGGGTTCCATTGCACGGCATTATAGAGGGTCGATTAGATTTCGCTACTGTAAAGAGTCCATCGAAAAGGCCCCCCAAAGGACGCCCCCGGCACTACTTAGGAGTTGACATCCACCCCCAAATCCACCAACCGAACTAGACCACCTGTCGTATTGGCGCCAGATATACGAAGACCATACTAATTTGATTATATTATTTTCGGCGGTTAAAAAGGAAAGCGGTCCATCCGATAAAACTGTGATGATTCGCTCCTGAAATAAACACGTTGAACTGGACTGTTAACCTAACCACACACGACTTAACCTCGAGCCCATCCCAATGACCCATATACTCATCATCGAAGATGACCCCAATCTGGCTACAACCATGGCTTCCAGATTGGAGCTGGAAGGCTTTAACGTCCGAGTCGAACCCAATGGGAAGGCCGGGTTGAAAGCGGCCTCAGAATCCCGCCCCGATCTCATCCTGTGCGATATCGCCATGCCCGAAATGGACGGATACGAGGTGCTCGCATCCATTCGCGAACAGGAATCCACCTCCGAGGTGCCCTTCGTCTTCCTCACCGCCAGAGTCGAACGCAATGACGTTCGTAAAGGAATGCACCAGGGCGCGGATGATTACCTCTGCAAACCGGTCACCCGTGAAGACCTCATGGCCACGATCCGGACCTGCCTGAACCGCCGCCAACGCCAGCAGCGCGGAATGCAGCAGACAAAAGAGGACATCACCTCCCTCCTGATGGGCTTCGCCCACGACATCCGTACCCCCCTCCAAGTCCTCAGCATTCACGCCGATATCCTCAATCCCGGTTCCGAAGAAATTAAATCCGGCGAGAACCGACGCCTCGCTGCAGTCTCAGGCATCCAGCGGGTCTCGCGTCGCCTAAGCCGAATGGCCGAGGAAATCCTCACCTTCAGCCAACACCAACTCGACCAGGTCGTCACCCAAACCAAACAAATTCCGGCTCAGCAACTCCTCCAAGACTGCAAAGACGAATCACAACAACCCGAGAGAATCTTGCTCGATCTGGCCAAGGAGCCCCTCCGCATCTGCATCGATGAACGCCTCCTTCGCCAAACGCTCGATAACCTCATTTCCAATGCCATCAAATACAGCCCCGGAAACCAGCCCGTCACCCTCAGCTGCCAACAAAAAGACAATTGGATAGAGCTCTCGGTGGCCGACCACGGCATCGGAATACCCGCCGATGACCTGCCCCATATCTTTGAAGCCTTCCGGCGCGCCAGCAATGTCGGCCGCGCACCCGGAACTGGTATCGGCCTCGCTCTCGCCAAACGGAACGTCGACGCACACGGGGGACGGCTCGAAGTCACCAGCATCGAGAACGAAGGCTCGCGCTTCTCCATCCTACTCCCAATCCCCCAAGGCAAACCAAACCAGGGGACCGCGACCGAGCCTCCCAGCACCCCGGACGCAAACTAGCCCGATGACCCCCTCCTGCGCTCCGCCTATTCAGGCAACCCTGACCGGGCCCCCAAACCCGGAAACGGAACTGGCCCGGGCAACAGCGCATAGCCAGCAACCCCCGCTCTACTGGCAGCATGTGCTGCAGTGCCTGCTCAACCTCGAGGGCATCGACAGCGCCGCAGCCTTCCTCCCCCAAGACGCAACCCTGCCGGAACCCTCCGCCATCGCCCTGGCCACCAGAACAGCTCTTCCCGCCAGCGCCGGAGCCGCCTTGCAAACCATCAGTGACGCCGGCCGCTTCCACCCCCTGCTCCCCTCCTACCTCACAGCTCAGGACCTCGCCCAACGCCCCGATGGCGAGCCGCTGCTCAAAGCCCGCATCACCAGTCTGGCTGTCATCCCCATTACGGTAAATGGCCGGCCGCTCGCATGGCTCCAGCTCGCATCCCAATCCCTACCCGAATTTAGTTTCCCCCTCCAAACCTGGCTCTACTCGCTACTACCCCTCATCGCCTCCCAACTTCCCCCCCAAACCGACTGCCAAACTCAAGAACCCAGCGAAGCCCATACTCCGGACCGCATGAAAAAGGTCTTTGAAGGCACCGGTGATGGCTTTTGGGACTGGGACCTCCAGACCAATGACGTGGTCTATAGCGAAAAGTGGGGCTCCATGCTGGGGTATGATCAGAAAGACCTCACGCCTTCGCTCAAGACGTGGGAAAACCTGGTGCACCCCGAAGACCATCCCAAGGTCGTCGATGCCCTCCAGGCCCACCTCCAAGGCCTAACACCCACCTACTCAAGCGAACACCGGCTGCGCTGCAAGTCGGGCGAATGGAAATGGATCCTGGACCGCGGGCGTGTCGTGGAACGAAACCCGCAAGGCCAACCCACCCGCGCCTGCGGAACCCATACCGACATCACGCACCTCAAACTGACCGAACTCGAACTGCACCAGCAGGATCGCTTGCTCCAGGCCCTCAGCCAAACCCTCAACGTCCTCCTCGAGGAAAAGGAACCTTACAAGTGCACGGAAACAGCCTTCGGATTCCTCGGTCAGGCAGCCGAAGTAGACCGGGTCTACCTGTTCCAAAATGAACCCCCACAGGCCCAGGGCGAATCCGTCCGCCTGAGCCAACGCTTCGAATGGAACTCCGGCACCTCCGCCCCCCAAATCAATAACCCCGAACTCCAGCACATCCCCTACGACCCAGCCTATACGCGCTGGTTCAAAATCCTGAGCTCGGGTAACGCTGTCAGCGGCCTCGTCGAGGACTTCCCCGAAAGTGAACAGGATCTCCTCAAGGCTCAGGACATCCTCTCCATCCTCGCTGTCCCAATTTTCATCCATGGCGAATTCTGGGGCTTCATCGGCTTCGATGACTGCCACCTCGGCCGCACATGGTCCCGAACGGAAAAGGAAATCCTGCGCGTCGCCGCCTCAGGAATCGGCACCGCCTTCGCTCGACAACAAATCGAGGAATCCCTCCAGGTCTTCTCGCTCGCCGTCTCCCAAAGCCCCGTCTCCATCCTGATCACCGACGCCGCAGGCCGCTTGCAGTTCGCCAATAAAAAATTCCTCGAAGTCACCGGCCTCAAAGAAACCGAAGCGCTCGGCCAAATCCCCCCGCAGTTGAAGTCAGACCTCACCCCTCCGGATGTCACCCACTCCCTCTGGAACGCCATCCGTACGGGCTCAGCCTGGCAGGGCCAAATCCGCTCAAGACGCGGCAACAACGACGTCTTCTGGGCGCAACTCTCCATCTCGCCCATCCTGGATAGCCAGGGTGTCGCCACCCGCTTCGTGGCGCTCATGGAAGACATCACCCACCGCAGACAAATCGAGGAACGGATGCTCGAAAGCCTCCGCGAACACCAGAGCATCAGCCGCCTCAAATCCGACTTCGTCACTCTCGTCTCCCACGAATTCCGCACCCCGCTCGCCGCAATCCTCAATGCCACGGAACTCCTCGAAGACTCCTATGACCTCCTCACTGAAGACAAACGCCAGAACTTCTTCCACATGATCAAGACGGAGGTCCACCGACTCTCCGCCATGCTCCAGGAAATCCTCGCACTGGGAAAAATCGACGCCGGCCAAATGCAGCTGCGCATCCAGCCCATCGACCTTCCCCAACTCTGCCAACGCGTCGCCCAGGAAGCTCACCTCGCCTACCAAAACCACCCCGCAATCCAGATCCAGCTAGCTTCCCCCTGCCCCACCATCCAGAGCGACCAGCAGCTCCTCCACCTCATCCTGATCAACCTCCTCAGCAATGCCCTGAAATACTCACCCGAAAATACCACCGCAACCCTCCACGCCAGCGCTGACAACTCAAGGATCCACCTCGAAATCATCGATCAAGGCATCGGAATACCCGCATCCGCAAAACCACACCTCTTCGAGGCTTTCTACCGTGCACCCAATGTCGGACAAGTCAAAGGCACCGGCGTCGGACTCTATGTCACCAGAAGATGCGTTGAACTACTCCAAGGCACCATCAGC
This sequence comes from Limisphaerales bacterium, assembly GCA_049451415.1. Lineage (GTDB taxonomy): Bacteria > Verrucomicrobiota > Verrucomicrobiia > Limisphaerales > JAHDYP01 > JBMTVN01. The sequence goes on from JBMTVN010000154.1 coordinate 8,178, forward strand.
GTAATCAGCTCTCCCGGCGAAGGCAGCCGTTTCGTCGTCGAACTCCCCAACTCCTAACGACCACCCACCCCAAATGACTAAACTCCTGCTCATTGAGGACGAGGACAACCTGCGAATCTCCCTCAAACAACGTCTCGAACTCGAAGGCTACAACATTATCGATGCCCCTGACGGACAAAGCGGAATCAAAATGGCCGCAGCGAACCTCCCCGACCTGGTGCTCTGCGATATCATGCTGCCTGACATCGACGGTTACTCGGTGCTGGAAACCCTCCGCGCCCGGGAGGAAACGTCGGAAATCCCCTTCATCTTCATGTCCGCCCGCACCGAATCAACCGATGTGCGCAAAGGAATGAACCTCGGAGCCGACGACTACCTCTGCAAGCCGGTCGCCAAGCTGGAACTGCTCGAAGCCATCCGCTCACGGCTCGAAAAACGAGCCAAACAAATGGCAGCAGAAAACAACCGGGTGCAGTCTACCCACCAGCGCCTGGCCAGGACCCTCCCCCATGAGCTGCTCACCCCCCTCACCGGCATTCTGGGGCCAGCACAATGCCTCGAATCGGAAATCGAGGAATCGTCAAAAACGGAAATTCGTCAGCTCGGTAAATGGATCCGCCTCAGCGCAGAACGACTCCACGCCACCGTCCGCCGCGTCCTGCTCTACGCCGACCTCCTCCAAAGTGTGGCCGCACCACAAAAGGACTACCCCTCACCCATCCCCACATGGGATGCCGCCAAGACCATCACCGATGCCGCCAAACGCGCAGCAGAGCACTGGAAACGCACTTCCGACCTCAGCCTCCACGTCAATCACTTCCCCACGAATGCCCAGGAAGACGCCGTTACCGCCCTGACCGATGAACTCGTGGATAACGCATTCAAATTCTCCCCAACCGGAACCCCCGTCACCATCACTTCGCAAACAGATGAAACCAGCAGCAAACTCGCAGTAGCCGATCAGGGACGCGGTCTCAGCCCCGAAAACATCAAGGCCATCCGGGCCTTCCTCCAATTCAATCGGGAAAAATACGAGCAACAAGGCCTGGGACTCGGACTCGCCATCGTCCAACTCCAATGCCAGCTGCTGGGCGGAAAATTTGACTTCGAACGAAACCCCGACCGCGGAACGACAACTTCCGTCGCCCTCCCCATCCTCACGGTCATCACGAAACCCGAGCTGGATTGATAATGCTCAAGCCCCCCCGCCCAACCTCAAAATCCCTAAAACTCTCGCGAACCCCCACTGCCTCCGGAATTCCGCTCCCCAGAGCTGCTAGCCTATTTTTCCCGTAGCCAGCAACTCCACACTG
>JBMTVN010000155.1:0-9489 GCA_049451415.1 Limisphaerales bacterium
CCCCCCCCCCCCCCCCGCCGCCGAAAACGACACGCCCCCAAAAAAAACGCTCTCTGCCAGCCAAACACTCAGAACCCATCACTCCATGAAAATACTCCACCCACTCTCGCTGGCTCTGTGCCTCATCGCCACCTCCACCGCACCCGCTGCGCAATGCATCCGCTTCACCGACGAACACTTGGACCTGCTCTCGCTCCAGTTCGCCGCCCCCAGCCAAACACTCAGCCTGCTGACCTCCAACGATGACCTCGGCACAACGGTAAACCCTGAAGACTCCATCGTCGTCTGCCCCGAAGACCTCCGATTCACCCTGCCCGCCGGCACTCCCCTCGGCGCCGAAGGCGACCCCCTGTGGATCCTGCCCCAAAGCCCTTACGACAGTGCCCCCTACCTCGGAGTCTCCACTGAAACAATCCCCGCAGGCACATTCAGCAACCCCCTCGCCATCCAGCTCCACTCCATCGAAGGACCCGGCGATTTCATCCTCTGGCAATCCACCAGCTTCGGCTCCTTCGACATCCGTATGGATACCCGGGACGGACTCACCGACACCGACCGCCTCACCCCGTCAGCCGGCGCCCACGAACACTACAACTGGGGCTTCACCACCAACGGAATCTACCGACTCTACTTCCAGGGCACCGCCCGCCCCGTCAACCAGAGCACGAACCTCGTTTCAGCCATCGTCCCCTATACGTTCCATGTCCTGCCACTCAGCCCATTCGAAACCTGGACCGTCACCTACTGGCCCTGCGAAACAAACCCCGACACGATCGCACCCGGTGCCGACCCCGATCAGGATGGCGCCCCGAACGCACTCGAATATGCCGTGGGCACTGACCCCACTTCCCCAAATCCAGGCCCATGGCTCCTCCTCTCAATCAACCCAACCTCAGTCCAGCTCACCTACCACCAATCCAAAACCGCCACCGACATCACCCTCACCCTCCAAACCACCGACAACCTCTCCACCGGACCGTGGGAACCCGTCTTGGGCAATCAGGAAACAATCGACCTCGGCACCTCCGAGCAAATCACCCTCACCCTCCAACCCTCCACGTCCCCACACCACTACTACCGCCTCCAAGCCACATTCTCCCCCTAACCCCCCATCGTCCTCGGACCACGACAACTCCCACGCCCCCAACACCTTCCGCCAAAATCACCCCCTAAAATCCCGCTATGGAGCGCTTTTTGGCCCCATTTTGAGCTCCATAGCTGACGCTGGAATAAAACGGGACTCCTCCTCTGCCCCGAGGCATTCGCAGCTACGCTCGTTGACTTTTGGGAGGCCTACCCCAAGCCTAAAGCGCATGAAACCCGGGTCAGGCCTCTTTACAGTCCCACACTTCAAGGTGGGTCTCACTCTGGTCCTCGTGTTTTGGTCGCTCAACTGGGGCTTACCCCAGTCCCTGCGACCCGCCGCCTACCTCTTCTTCCCCCTCTGGCTTGGTTACGCCCTGGTGGTGGATGCTTTGGCGGTGGCGCGAACGGGCACCTCCATTCTCTCCCGATCGCGCAAGGCCTTCGTCTGGCTTTTTGTCGGTTCGGCTCCGGCATGGTGGTTGTTCGAACTGATCAACCTGCGCACCTGCAACTGGGAGTATCCCGGCGCCCAAGTATTCAGCGATCTTGAGTATTTCCTCCTGTGCACCGTGGCCTTCTCAACCGTGATGCCCGCGGTGTTTGGCACCGCTGAACTGGTACGTTCCGGGAAATGGATGGATCGATTCGCCCAAGGCCCGCGCGTCCTCCCCAACCGCCGCCTCGCCTTCGGCCTGTTCGTCGTTGGGATGATGATGCTCTCGGCAACTCTGCTCTGGCCTGAGACCTGTTATCCGCTGGTGTGGGGCTCGGTGTTCCTACTCCTTGAACCATTCAACATCCTGCTGCGCCGCCCCAGCCTGTTCGACTGGCTCAGGCACGGCGACTGGCGCCCGGTAATCTCGCTGGCATGCGGATCGCTGGTCTGCGGCTTCTTCTGGGAGATGTGGAATTTCCATTCTTATCCGAAGTGGGTCTACCACACACCCGGTGCCGAGTTCCTCTATGTCTTTGAGATGCCGCTGCTCGGTTACCTCGGCTACATCCCATTTGCATGGGAACTCTTTAGCCTCCGCAACCTCATCCTCCCCCGCAAGGGAGGTCCTCGGTTATGAACCACAGCTGCTCCCCGGTCGAACCCGCCTACACTGTGGATTTCAGTCTTTGAATGACAGTGTCGCAAACTCACGCAGACTCCGCCCCCAAGTCTGCCACTCGTGGCATCAGGTGCGACGACCCTGCACTTTACCCGCCGCGCGGAGTCCACTTGCGAATACTCCTGCAACAGAACTGCTGACCGCACACCAGCGAGGCCTGCTCGAGCAGAGTGGATTTGTTGATCATCATTACCCCGAAAAGAGCACTGACGGCGATTGAGTCGGGAAGGAGAACATTGCGGACCACGCACGCCATGCCCTTACGACGGCAACCTGCGAATCAGCCGTAACATCCACCAACCCGGGACCAAGCTTCACGCGGCAAACGCGACACTGGCAAAGGCTTGGCGACCCCCATGCCCGTGTCCACCAGAGTCAGCCCACCAACTCGCGGATCACCCTGCCCTCACTCAAGGCCAGCGGCCTTCCCACCGGGGTGATCAGCTCTTTATCCGGGTTCATTCCGAGCACGTGCTGGATAGTGGCATGGAGATCCTGCACAGAGACCGGATGTTCCGGCTCCTTGCTCACCCCCTCAGGATCAGTGGATCCCAAGACCTGTCCACCACGGATGCCGCCTCCCGCGAGCGCCACGGAAAACCCATAAGGCCAGTGATCCCGGCCACCCACGGCGTTCAGCTTTGGGGTCCGGCCAAACTCGCCCCCGCAAAGCACCACCGTGGAGTCGAGCAAACCGCGCTCCTTGAGGTCCCGCATCAGGGCGGAGAATGCCGGATCCAAGACCTGGACCCGCTTGCCCTGCAGCTCGTGATTGTTCACGTGCGTATCCCAACCACCCAGGGTGACCTCCACGCACCGCACCCCCACCTCGATCAGTCTTAATGCTGCAAGGCAGCCCCGGCCAAACGGCGTGTCACCGTAGGCCGCCTGCTGGGCCGCGGAGGCCTCTCCGACATCAAACGCTCTCAACTGGCCCGAGCTCATGATCTGCATGGCCCTGGCCATGCTCAATTGATGCAGAGTCGTTGACTGATCCAAATCCAGAGGCCGTCCGCGCTGGAATTGCCGCTCGACGACGGCCAGGTCCTTCATCCGTTGATCCATCCGCTCTACGCCCACCCGCGCATGCACATCCTGGATTGGCCCTTGCGGATCCTGGACCTGAAACGCGTCAAACCGCGCCCCAATGTATCCCCCTCGGGACGGCCATTGATCCGGCAATATGGAAATGTGCCGCGGAATATCCACACCCTGATCCTCGGTCTCATGACAGATCACGGCCCCGATGGAGGGGTGCACCACCGTAGGGCTTGGCCTGTAGCCGGTCTTCATGTTGTAAACCGCCCGCTCGTGATCAGCCTCCCTGCTCACCACCGAACGCACGAGGGCGATGTCCCCCAACATCCCGGCTGTCTGCTCCAATCCCGCCGCCAGCTGGATCCCCTTGAGCGCCGTCGGGATCGCCCTGGTCCCAAAGGCGATCTTGCTGTCCGGATGCGGATCAAACGTCTCCAGCTGGCTGGGCCCGCCCGCGAGCCACAGCAATATGACCGACCTGGCGGGTTTACCGGACGGCGCCGACTCCTCTGCCCGCGCCAGCCACCCCGCCAATGGAGTGAGCCACGAGGACACACCTGCGACACCAAGGGCTTTAAGCAGGGTGCGACGGCTCACGTGCGATGTTGTCCCGCAACTGCCCTCGCCCAATATTCCGGCGTTGAAAAATGGATCGCTCATTCTGCCTCCCAGCCAGCTCAGTGGTTCCAAGAAAACTCGGTTGAATTCAGCAACACCCAGTAAAGATCCTCCAGCAACTCTGCCCGCTTGCGCCCGGCATCCGCGCTGAAACTCGCCACAAAGTGCTCTGCTTCTGCCCGCGTGGGCCTGCGCGTCAGCACCGCCAAATAAGCCGTCTCCACCGCCGTCGCATCATCCGGAGCCAGCGCCGCAATTCGCGTCGCCGCATTCATCACCAAATCCTCCTTCGTCCGCTCATGCACCAGCTGGCCATTCATCAAGACCAACCGCTGCGGAATAGTCCCGCCAACCTGCCCGAATTCGTCCTCCCCTGCATCTCCATACCTCTTCAAAAAGTCATTCTGCTGAAAGAACCGCGTCACCCGCACCAGCACGTGGGAACTTGCATCCACTGTCTTCAGGTTCGACGACTGCAGCACACTGCCAGCGATTTGCTCGGGGCGCAGCCGCGTCAGCGGGAAAGCGGCCAGCGCCTCTTCCTGCTCTTTCGTCACCGGACCTCCCGGATCTCCGGAGCAACTGTCCAGTTGATAAACCCGGCTTGCCACGATCACCCGGATCAACCGACGCAAATCAAAGCCGCTGGAGGTGAGGTCCTCCGCCAGCTCCTCCATCCCGGCCGGAAACGGTCCCTCCAACGGGATGCTGTCCACCGGCTCCAACAAGGGGCGACCCAGCAGCAAGGCCCAAATCCGGTTCACCACAGCCCGCGCACAGGCCGGGTTCTCCGGATGCGTCACCCAGGTCGCCAGGCGCTCGCGCAACGGCCCCTCCTCCGGCAGCAACTCCCCATGGAATGGCACCCTCGCCTCCACCGCAACCTCCTCAATCTCACCCCGATACCTCACCCGATGTTCCCTCCCCACAGTATCCCGAACGCCGGTCATCGACATCTCCGGCTCAGCAAAAAAAGCGGCCAGCTCATGGAAATTCTCCTGCTTCCACTCGTCTCCCAGGAAATCATCGTGACACTCCACACAGTCCAGCCGCACACCCAGAAACGCCTTGCTGACTCGCCCCGCCAACTTGACCTGGTCCGGTCCCTCCTCCTCGTTGTTCTGGTCCACGGTCACGGTTAAAAAGTTCGCCGCAGGATTCAACGTCCATACCCCCTCCGCCGTAATCAGCTCCCGCACCAGCTCGTCGTAGGGGCGGTTTGCCATGAACTGGTCACTCAGCCAGCTCACCAGGCGATGCCGTCGATAGACAATAAACGGGCCGTCCTCCACCCCCACCATCATTCGCGCAAAACGCTCGGCCAAATAATCCGCCTGCCGCCGGTCCGCAAACAAGTGCTCCACCCACCAGGCTAACCGGTTTCCCTCAGCTTGCCCTTCCAAGGCCCTCAGTTCCTCCAGTGAAGGCACTGTCCCCGCCAGCGCCAGCGACAACCGCCGGGCCAAAACGAGATCCGACACTCGCGACACCGGTTCCAGACTGGCATCCGCCCAGGCCCCTTCAAACGCCCGGTCGACCCGGAGCACCGCCTCCCGAAACCCCGGATCCTCCCATGCCGACAGATCCAGTCCATCGCGATCCTCCACCTCCAGCGGGCCCATTACCCTCAACATCACCCAAGCCACCCCGCCCAGGCAAAGCCCCAAAAACAACAGGTTGCGCAGCCAGGCCCTCATATCCAGCACCTCACCACCCCCCCATCCCGGGCTCAAGTTTCCCCACAGATATTTGAAACCTGCATAACTGCATGACGGGTAGTATAACACAGCACGCCAGCCGGTTGTTGCAACCATCACCATGACCAACGTCGCCCCCATCGCCAGCCCCTGCGACATCACACCGACACCCAACACAGAACCCCGGCCCCGCTGGTGGAGCCGCCCCACCCACCTCCTTCGCTCCATCCTTGATACGCTCTTCGGCTTTCTCTCCCTTACCGTCGGACTCGCCCTGCTATCCACGCTGCCCGTCCTGAATTTTCTCAGCCTCGGATACCTCGTCCACGCCAGTGGCCGTGTCGCCCAAACCGGCCGGCTCAGCTCCGGCTTCGTCGGCATCCGCAAAGCCTCCACCGCTGGAAGCCTCGTTATCGGCACGTGGCTCGTCACTCTTCCCGTCCGGCTCATCGCCAGCCTCGCTCAGGACGCCGAACTCATAGCACCCGGGAGCGCCAAGGCCCAACACTGGCGTATGGCCGCCGGAATGATTGCCGTAGTCACGCTGATCCACGTCGTCTGGGCCTGTCTGCGCGGAGGACGACTCCGCCATTTCCTCTGGCCTGCACCCCTCGGTTTCCTCCGCTGGCTCCGCACCCCGGGCAAATACGCCGGCACGCGCGACGCTGTGCTGACCTACCTCAAGGACCTCCGGCTTCCCTACTACTTCTGGCTCGGCGCTCGGGCCTTTGCCGGCTCCATCCTCTGGCTGGCCCCGCCCGTGGCCATCTTGATCCTCGCCGCCCAGCTCGCTCCCGACCAGGGCGGCGCCATCCTCTCGCTTCTGGGCGGGTTTCTCCTCCTGATCGTTGTCCTCTACCTGCCCTTTCTCCAAACCCGCTTTGCCGTGGAAAATCGCTTCACCGCACTGCTCAACCCGTTCGCCGTCCGGCGCCTCTTCCAGCGCGCCCCCATCGCGTTCTGGCTCTCCCTGGTGATCACCCTGCTCTTCGCCCTGCCCCTCTACCTCCTCAAAATTGAACTCCCCCCACGCGAACTCGCCTGGCTTCCCGGCTTGCTCTTTGTCGCCTTCATCTTCCCTGCCCGACTCCTCACTGGCTGGGCCGTGGGCCGTGCCATCCGACACCCCGCCTCACGCCATTGGCTCGTCCGCACCGCCAGCCGGGTTGCCCTGGTCGGGGTCGCGTTCCTCTACGTGTTCTTCGTCTACCTCACCCAATACCTTACCTGGAATGGCACACTCAGCCTCCTGGAACAACACGCTTTCCTCGTCCCAACCCCGCTCCTCAGCCTCTGAGTCGGAAACCGGGATCATCACTGGGGCAAAGCAAACACCCAGTCCGCTATAAAACCCAAGTGGGGATCTGGGCAGGCTTTCTGCCCCGGGTCTCTTTGCCTCCCAAGGGCCAGAAACCCAAACTCACTCGCCCTGCACCGCAGCCTCCAACTCCGCCAGACGCCGCCTCATCTCCGCCAGATTCCGCATCGTCGCCGTGTTGCGCATGTATTCCTTCATCGGCTGCACCGGCGCCCCGGCATACACCCCGGGCTTGGAGATATCCTTCGACACCCCGGCCCGATGCACCAACACCACATCACTGCACACCTTCACATGGTCCAGAATCCCCGTCTGCCCGCTCGCCATCACCCGGTCCCCAATCTGGGTTGAACCCGCGACACACAACATCGCGGTCAGCAAACAGTCCTGGCCGATCGAAACGTTGTGGGCAATGTGACACTGGTTATCCACTTTCGTTCCCGCACCAATCCGCGTGCTGTGGTAAGTCGCGCGATCCACGCTGCAATTCGCCCCCAATCGCACCCGGTCCTCCAGAACTACATTCCCCGTCTGTGGGATCGGATGACTCTTGCCCCTCGCATCCTGCGCAAAACCATAGCCCTCGCTCCCAACCACGGTGCAGGATCCCACCGTAACTTCATTCCCCACCACACACCCATAGCCGATCACCGCATTCGGGTGGATCACGCTATCCGACCCAATCACTGCGTCGTGCTCAATCACCGCCCCGGCCATCACTCTCGCACGCTCCCCGATCTTCACCCCTTTTCCAACCACCGCCCGAGGTTCGATCCAAGCCGTTGGGGCCACTTCGGCCTCAGGATGCACCACCGCCGACGGGTCGATCCTCCCCCAGCCAGCCGCCTCATACCGACGCCCCCCATACCGCTGCTTCAATAGTGCATGCGCCAACTTCAGATTCGCAGCAATCAGCACCGTCGTCTCCTCCATCCCGGCCAGCAGCTCCTTGAGCTTCCCCGAAGTCACGACAATCGAAGGCCGACGCTCACGAACGAGATCTGCATGCTCCGCCTTGTCCATGAAAACCAAGGTGCCCGGCCCCGAGTCCTCAATGGCTGCAATGCGTTCAAAGCTGCGCTCCTGACCTACGACTTCCTGCAGAAGACCGCCGGTTGAAAATGTGCTGAACACGTCCGCAGAGGTAGCTGTCATGAGTTTGGTGTGGTGAAATTGTTTTGAAGAATAGAACGGAGCGGAATATCCGCCATCACGCCCGCTTGTGCAACGGGCAAGACTCTCTAATTTTAAACGGGGGGATTGGAACAATCCACTGGCGGCCTGAACCGGAGATCCCTGCGCCCGCCAACCGGCACCATTCCATCATCAAAATGTCGAACGGATTCCCTCAGGATACTCCAGCCAGCAGCAGGCGGATCACATCCGCTGCCCGATAGGAATCCCGCCCCTCTTCCAGATACTGGGCCACGTTGGCGACATCGTTGCCCGCCGTCAGCAAAACCCCCTCGACACTGCGATCGGAGCGGATCTGGGCCAGGCCCACGTTTGCAGGCAGAGCGTTGCAGATACACTTGCGACCCACAGTATCTTCAAGCTTTCCACCCTTACGCTCGAAATCCTTCACCGGCTCAGAAGCACAGCGATACCCCACGCTGCCATCTTCCTTCGCATACATCTGTCGCAGGTACCCCAGATCACAAACACGCCCGCGAGCCTCATACTTCGCCGCGTCATACAGCGTCCCCTCCAAGCTCACTACCTTGAACGGGAAACCCGTGGGGGATGCCAGCGGATCAGTGAAAATCCCCACCTTGCCATGACTACTTAACCCCACAACCCTGCGCTTCAAGGCAAGATCCAGCCCGGACTCCTCGCAAAACGCAAAGGCCGTACCAACCTGAACCCCGGTCGCGCCCAAGGCCAACGCCTCCGCCAGGCGACCCTGCCGCCCATAGGATCCCGCCAGCCAAAACGGCAAACCCAAAGCCTTGATCTTCTCCAGCTCAGGCTCATCCCGCGGCCCGTAAATCGGTTGCCCCAGCTCGTCCAACTGCATCTGCCCCCGCGGCGGAGCGTTGTGCCCGCCCGCGGTGCTGCCCTCCACAATAAAACCATCCACCCGGCCGTTCGACTTCTTCGCCAAAGTCATCGCCAGGGTCGCCGAACTCACAATCGCCAGGAATTGAGGCCGCTTCAGCTCCGGCAGCGGACGACCCTCAAAAAATGCCGACGGATCAAAGACAGACTCATACACCCGACCCGACGCCGCCCCCTGCACATCGACACGCAATCGCACGGTCTCACCGCGAGCCAAACCATCCAGCATCCCGGGAATAGACCGCGGTATACCCGCCCCCATCAATACGTAGTCCACCCCCGCCAACATCGCCCCAAACAAAACCGGCAAAGTCGGCAGCTGGATCTTCTCCAGCAGATTGATCCCCACCAGACCCTGATGCCCCTCCTTCGCCAGAAAGACCTCCACGAAATTCGCCACTACCGTCAATTCGTCGAACCGCCGCCCCGGATTCAAGGTCGGCATCGGAACCCCCTTGAATGCCACCCCCTCAGCCTTTCCACCCTCCAGAAAATATTCAGCCCATACCCGGTCAGCAATCTCCCTCACCGGAAAGGCATCAAACGCCCGACGCAAGTG
>JBMTVN010000156.1:0-9489 GCA_049451415.1 Limisphaerales bacterium
GTTGGAACTGGGTGGACGGAGCCTGGCTTAGGTTGAGGTTGAGCGTGCGGATCCAGTCCTGAAACGAGGCGGCTTGGGTGGGGGAGTAGGTATGGGTGGAAGCGATGGTTGCTGGAGTGGCGCCGTCGAAGGTGTTGGTGGAATGGAGCGTAGGGATTCGGATGGTGCCGTGGGGTGTGGAGGTGATGAAGCGGCTGCTGGCGAGGAGGCTGAGGGCCAGAGTGGCGAGGATGATGGGGTCCCTCCTTCGATTTTTTCGAACCAACGGGAAGACCAGGGAAGTGGCGAGCAGGCCGAGCAGCACGGCCTGCCACCAAGGGCGGATATCGCTGATCAGCGGGGGCGGGAATATATTTTGCAGCGTCGTGAGAGTGCCGGGGGAAGTGGTTGTGATTTGGGGCTGGGCGGGTAGGGAGAGGATCCACAGGGAGTTTGTAGTGCTGGTCTGGAAGCTGGTTTGGATAACGAGCGTTTCCTGGTCTTCCTGCCAATTGAGGAGACTGCGTTCTTCGAGTGCGAGTGGTGGTGTGTGGTTGGCGGGGGCATGCAGGCCTGCGTGCAGGCGAGCGACGCAAAGGATCAGTGAGAGGAAGGAGCAAAGGTGAATGAGACCTTGGGGGGGCATGGGGATCACTGATAGGTCTGCATTGTTAGCGGGTTTGGGTTGATGGTTCCGAGTTCCAAGTTGGATTTGGCTGCGCCAAATCCAGTTCCGCTGCTGCGCGGCGCTGGCTGTCTCGAAACCCATAGACTCCGGAACATGGGTTGAGGGGGGGACATGGATCTTGCCGAGGTGGAGGTGTGCGGGTAGTTTATCCAGACTTTGGGGAGCTACCCTGCTATTCGGGAAGAATTCGGATGGCGAAAGCTGAGAGTTCCGTGCGGGGGCGCGGAGAGACCCGTTGAACCTGATCCAGGTAATGCTGGCGAAGGGAACCTTTGGTTTCCCCGGCGATATTCCTGGTTCGATTAGGGCTGGCCGTGATTGCGGTTGGCACCTCTTTTGGATGAGCAAGTCATGATAGCGAAGAAAGAGCACCTCAGTTCCGTGGAGTCTCAGTTGCCTGGCAGTCGCCGTGTGTATGTATCGGGCCGGATGCATCCCGATTTGCGGGTTCCGATGCGGGAGATTGCTTTGTCGAACACGCGGTTGGCGGGTGGGGGTGAGGAGGAGAATGCACCTGTGCGGGTGTATGACACGAGCGGTCCGTGGGGTGACCCGGAGTATAGCGGGGAGGTGAGCGAGGGTTTGCCGGCGTTGCGGAAGGGGTGGATTCAGGGGCGTGGGGATGTGGAGGAGTATGATGGTCGAGGGGAGCAGGCTTTGGACAACGGCTATCGGAGTGAGGCGGATGCGGAGCGGGCGACCGAGGCTGGGCGGAACCGGCTGGTGCGTTTCCCCCGTTTGGCTCGACGGCCTTTGCGGGCATCGGCGGGGCATCCGGTGACGCAGCTTTGGTATGCGCGGCAGGGCATAGTGACCCCTGAGATGGAGTATGTGGCGATTCGGGAGAATCAGGGTTTGGAAGCGTTGCATGAGGCTTGGAGTGCGGGGGTGGATCGCAACAAGTTGACTTTTCAACATGGGGGGCAGGCTGGGGGGATTCAGATTCCTCGGGTGATCACGCCGGAGTTTGTGCGCGACGAGGTGGCTCGGGGGAGGGCGATTATTCCGGCGAACATCAACCATCCTGAGTTGGAGCCGATGATCATCGGCCGGCATTTCCTGGTGAAGATTAATGCGAACATCGGGAATTCGGCATTGGCATCGGACATTGAGCAGGAGGTGGAGAAGCTGCGGTGGTCGACGCGCTGGGGTGCGGATACCGTGATGGATTTATCCACGGGCAAGAACATCCATGCGACGCGGGAGTGGATTTTGCGGAATTCTCCTGTGCCGATTGGGACGGTTCCGATTTACCAGGCCTTGGAGAAGGTGAATGGTCGGGCGGAGGATCTATCGTGGGATGTGTTTCGGGACACGCTGATTGAGCAGTGCGAGCAGGGGGTGGATTACGTGACCATTCATGCCGGGGTGTTGTTGCGGTTTGTTCCGATGACGGCGAAGCGACTGACGGGGATAGTGAGCCGGGGTGGCAGCATCATGGCGAAGTGGTGTTTGGCTCATCATGAGGAGAATTTCCTCTACACCAACTGGGATGAGATCTGTGAGATCATGGCGGCGTATGATGTCAGTTTCAGCATTGGCGACGGGTTGCGGCCGGGGTCGATTGCGGATGCGAACGATGAGGCGCAATTTGCTGAGTTGAAGGTGCAGGGAGATTTGACGCGTCGCGCGTGGGACCGAGGGGTTCAGGTGATGAACGAGGGGCCTGGGCATGTGCCGATGCACATGATTCGGGAGAACATGGACAAGCAGCTGGAGTGGTGTCATGAGGCGCCCTTCTACACCTTGGGGCCGCTGACGACGGACATAGCGCCGGGTTATGATCATCTGACGAGTGCGATCGGTGCGGCGATGATCGGGTGGTATGGCACGGCGCTGTTGTGTTATGTGACGCCGAAGGAGCATCTGGGTTTGCCGGACCGCGAAGATGTGCGTGAGGGGGTGGTGGCTTACAAGATTGCGGCGCATGCGGCGGATTTGGCGAAGGGGCATCCTGGCGCGCAGTATCGGGACAATGCCTTGAGCAAGGCTCGTTTTGAGTTTCGCTGGAACGACCAGTTCAATCTCTCGCTGGATCCGGAGAAGGCCCGGGCGTTTCATGATGCGACGCTGCCGCAGGATGGGGCAAAGAGCGCGCATTTTTGTTCGATGTGCGGTCCTCAGTTCTGCTCGATGAAGATTACGGAGGAAGTGAGACAATATGCTGCGGCTCAGGGGGTTAGCGAGGATGAAGTAGTGCGGGTCGGGTTGGAGAGCAAGGCTGCCGAGTATCGGGCCGGGGCGGAGTAAGAGACGTGAACCTTGTGAGTGCCCCCCGGGTCCCGGGGGCTGGGCAGCCATCAGTTTCTGCTTGGTACTGGGGACCGGGGTGGGTTTGAATCCGGCGCGCTTTAGCCGGAGTTCAATGGGACGGGTTAGGGTGTGATTCCCGGATGTCACAGGCTTTAGACCAGATTTTTGTTCAGCTTAAGCATGCGGTGGTGGGGTATTTCCCTGCTGCGTGGCAGCCTTGGGTTTCCGTGGTCTTGTCTATTGCACCGATCCTGATGGTGTTCCCATTGCTTTTTGCGCTGACCACGGTGGTGGAGCGCAAGTTATTGGGTCGGATTCAGAACCGGTATGGTCCGAACAGGGTGGGTCCTTATGGTTTTCTGCAATTTGCGGCTGACGGGATCAAGTCGTTGACCAAGGAAGACATTGTGCCTATTGCGGCGGATCGGCTGGTTCATTTTTTGGCTCCGTTGGCGTTGCTTGTGCCGGTTTTGCTGTCTTATGCGGTGTTGCCGTTTGGCCGTGGGATGGTGATTTGGGATTTGGATGTGGGCGTTCTGTTCTTTTTTGCGGTGGGAGCGGCATCGGAGCTGGCGGTATTCATGGCGGGGTGGTCGAGTCGCAACAAGTATGCGTTGATGGGGGCGATGCGGGCGATTGCGCAGATGATCAGCTATGAGGTTCCATTGATTCTGGGGGCTGTTGGGGTGGTGATGGTGGTGGGGTCATTGAATCCTGGGACGATTGTGGAGGCACAGTCGGGTTACTGGGGTTGGGTTCCGCAGTGGCATGTTTTCACGCCCTGGGGGTTTGCTGCATTTCTTGTCTTCATGGTTTCGGCGGCGGCCGAGGCCAATCGGTCTCCTTTTGATATTCCTGAGGGGGAGTCCGAGATTGTGGCGGGTTATTTCATTGAGTATTCGGGTTTCAAATTTGCGCTGTTCTTCCTGGCTGAATATTTAGGGTTGTTTGCGATCTCCGGCATGGGAATCACGTTGTTTCTGGGCGGGTGGAACGCGCCGTTTCCGTGGCTGGCCTGGACCCCGTCCTGGCTCTGGTTTTTTGCCAAGCTGGTGGGGATCATCCTGATGTTCATTTGGGTTCGGGGGACTTTGCCGCGGATGCGGATGGATCAGCTGATGAATTTTGCCTGGAAGTTCCTGTTGCCGATGGCGTTGTTCGCCTTGATGGGGGCGGGTTTCTGGGTTCTTTTGGGACCTGGATTTGTTCGATGGCTGGTGACTGCCGGTCTGGTGGTCCTGCCGTATTGGTTTTTGGGGCGCGGGTTGACTTTGGCGGCCGGGCGGGGGCGCCGCAAATATCGGCTGGCGGACTAGCCGGGCAGAAGCAGATGAACATAGCAGTGATCATCCTAGGGTTGTTGACCGTCGGTTCGGCGGTGGCCGCAATGTCCCTGCGCAACATGGTTCACTGTTTACTTTGGCTGGTGGTGACCTTTGTGGGTTTGGCTGGGTTGTATTTGACCTTGTCTGCGACCTTTTTGGCGGTGACGCAGGTCCTGGTGTATCTGGGTGCGGTGGCGATTTTGATGGTTTTTGCGATCATGCTGACGCGTGGGGGCATGGGGGTGGATGGCAAGGTTTTGTTGGCGGGTTCGTGGGTTGCGGGAGTGGGTATTGCCTTGTTGGTTTTTGGAGGTCTGGCGAGTGTGATGGGTTCGGCGGCGGGTGGGGGTGAGGCGGACTTTGCGGAGCCGGCGGTGCGGCAGGTGGGTGAGGCTTTGTTGACGACTCACGTGGTTCCTCTGCAGGCGATTGCGTTGTTGCTGACCGGGGCGTTGATTGGCGGGGTGGTTTTGGCGATGGCGGAGTCGCAGATTCGGGGAGGTGCTGGCAAGAGTTCCAGCCGGGAGGGGGGGGTATAATGGATTCTTTTCATGGGTGTCTGCTGATTTCGGCGATGCTTTTTGCCGTTGGGCTGGGGGGGGTGCTGACGCGACGCAATGCCATTTTGGTTTTGATGGGCATTGAGTTGATGTTGAACGCGGCGAATTTGAGTTTTGTGACTTTTTGGAGGTTTGGGCCGAATGCGCAGAGCATGGATGGGTTGATGTTTGCGATCTTTGCGGTGGCGATTGCAGCGGCGGAGGCGGCGATTGGTCTGGCTTTGGTGATTGTGGTTTACCGGCATTTCCGGACGGCAGATGTGGCGGCGTTGGATCGATTGAAAGGGTAGCAGGAGTTTCATGGCGGACCTACTTTGGCTCATTCCCGTTTTACCGTTGCTGGCGGCAGCGGTGACGGCGCTGTTTCCCCGGGCGCTGAAGCGTCAGGCGGCGTGGGTGGCCATTGGGTCGATGTCGATATCCTGTTTGATTGCCTTCGGGGCTTTGGCGGAGGTGATGCGGGCGCATGGCGACCGGGTGTTTGTGGGTGGGTTTGACTGGTTATCGCTGGGGCAGACCACATTGCGGTTGGGTTGGGTATTGGATCCGTTATCGGGGGCGATGCTGGCGATGGTGACCTTTGTTGGTTTGCTGATCTTCATTTACAGCACGGGGTATATGGCGGAGGACGAGAATTACGGACGGTTCTTTTGTTTTCTGTCGTTATTTGCGGCCGCGATGCTGGGTCTGGTTTTGGCGAACAGCCTCTTGCTGATGTTCATCTGCTGGGAGCTGGTGGGGTTGGCTTCCTACCTTCTGATAGGATTTTGGTATCAGCGGCCGGCGGCGGCGGCGGCGGCGAAGAAGGCCTTTTTGGTGACGCGGATTGGTGACCTGGGTTTTCTGGTCGGGATGGCGTGGTGGTATGGGGAAGTGGGAACATTGTTGTTTTATGATGGGGGGAGCGGTTGTTTGGAGCCCGCGGCGATTGCTCAGGTGGCCTCGGCGATGACGCCTTGGGGTTGGAGTGTGGCGACGGGGATTGGTTTGCTTTTATTGTGTGGTGCGGTGGGCAAGTCCGGGCAGGTGCCATTGCATGTTTGGCTACCGGACGCGATGGAGGGGCCGACTCCGGTGAGTGCGTTGATTCATGCGGCGACGATGGTTGCTGCGGGTGTTTTCATGGTGGCGCGGGTGTATCCATTGATGGAGGTGGTTCCTGGCGGAGGTGAGGGGGTATCGACTGTATTGGCGGTGGTGACCTGGTTGGGGGCGATCACGGCTTTGTTTGCGGCGCTGATTGCGGTGGGCCAGAGCGACATCAAGCGGATTCTGGCTTATTCCACTGTGTCCCAGCTGGGGTATATGTTTGTTGGCTTGGGCACGGGGGGTGTGGCGGTGGGATTTTTCCATTTGCTGACGCATGCGTTTTTCAAGGCCCTGCTCTTTTTGGGTGCGGGCTCAGTGATTCACGGGTGTCATCATGAGCAGGACATTCGGAACATGGGGGGGCTGCGTCGGATGATGCCGGTGACGTTCCTCACCTATGCGGTAGGCATGTTGGCTTTGGCGGGTTTCCCGTTGTTCTCGGGTTTTTGGAGCAAGGATGCGATTTTGCATTCGGCGCATGGTTGGGGGGTATCGTCGTTACCTTTCTGGATGGTTTTGGCTGGTGCGGGTTTGACGGCGTTTTACATGAGCCGTCAGGTGTTTGAGGTGTTTTACGGGGAGTTTCGCGGGGGTGGTCATGGTCATGGTAAGCCGCATGAGAGTCCGGCGGTGATGACACGTCCGTTGCAAGTGTTGGCGGTCTTTGCGTTATTGCTGGGTTTTCTGGGGACACCGTTTTGGCCGGCCTTCCAGCATTTTATGGGTGAGCATGGGGATCATGGTTCGATGGGTGGGGTGCTGGTGATGATGCTGATATCGGTATTGGTGGTGGGTGTTGGGCTGGGTGTGGGATGGCTTTTGTATGGTTTACAGGCGCGTGGATCAGCCAAGGACGACGACCCGTTGCAGTCCTGGTTTGCGGGCGGGTTTCGAGTTTTGGAGAACAAGTTTTGGGTGGACGAGTTGTATGACGCGACGGTGGTTGCGTGGGTGAAGGGGATGGCCCGTGCGTGGCGTTGGGTGGATGCTGTGGTTGTGGAGGGGTTGGTGGCGGCGGTCAGTTATCTGGCGTTGGGTTTGGCGTGGTTGAACCGGTTGGTGGATGAGTTTGGCATCAACAAAGGTTTTGACGGGGGTTGTGAGGGTTTGCGTTCCGGTGGCGGGCGGTTGGCGGGGCTGCAGGATGGCAGGGTGCACACGGCTCTGCGGGCACTGGCGATGGCGTTTGCGGTCCTGGTGTTATTGCTGACATGGGGGTGTGCGTCATGAGCGGCTTGCCGTGGTTGACTTTACTGGTGTTGACCCCGTTGTTGGGCGGGTTTGTGGTGATGGGTTTGGATCGGTCGCGGTCGGAACTGGCTCGCGGGCTGGCTTTGGCGGTGAGCGGTTTGTCTGCCTTGCTGGTTTTGGTTGTTACGGCGAATTTTGATGCAGCGCAGGGCGGCATTCAGTTGGTTGAGAAGCATGTTTGGGTGCCGGCCTTGGGGGTGGACTACTATTTGGGTGTGGATGGCTTGGGGTTGGCGATGGTGTGGCTGGCTGCGTTGCTGGTTCCGATGGCGTTGTGGGTGGCTCGTCCGGTGGAGGATCGTGTCCCGTTGTTTCAGGGTTTGGTATTGCTGCTGCAGGCGGGGTTGTTCGGGACCTTTACGGCTCTCAATTTTTTCCATTGGTTCCTGTTCTGGGAACTGAGTCTGGTGCCGGCTTTTTTCCTGATCAAATTCTGGGGGGGGGCGGAGCGGTCCAAGGCGGCGACGCAATTCTTTGTGTATACGATGGGCGGCAGCGTGACGATGTTGCTGGCCTTTGTGGCGTTGTTTTTGGCGACTGGCACCATGGATCTGGTTGGTTTGGCGGGGTTGGCTTCGGAGGGGAGGCTGGAGGAGTTGGTGGGGGCCAAGCTGGCGTGGGGCGGGCTGTCTTCCGGCGGGATGATGCAGTTGCTCTTTCTGGGGACCCTTTTGGCGGTGGCGGTGAAGGTTCCGATGATGCCGTTCCACACGTGGTTGCCATCGACGTATTGTGAGGCTCCGACTTCGGTGACGATGTTATTGACCGGGGTGATGTCGAAGATGGGGGTGTATGCTTTGTTGCGGTTGGTTTTGCCGATTTATCCGGAGGCTATGCGGGAGTGGCAGTTGCCGTTGATGGTTTTGGCTTTGCTGACGGTGGTGGGAGGTTCGGTTTTGGCGATGGTGCAGAAGGATTTGAAGCGGTTGTTGGCTTATTCATCGGTCAACCATTTGGGATATTGTTTGCTGGCGGTGTTTTGTGTTGCGGGTGCGGTGAGTGGTGAGCAGGGGGTGGAGGGGCGGACGGCTGCCTTGAGCGGGGTGGTTTTGCAGATGTTCAATCATGGCCTGACTGCGGCGACCTTGTTTGCGTTTGTGGCGTTTTTAGAGCGACGGGGTTTGGTGGGGGAGATGTTGCAGGTGGGAGGGTTGCGTGCGGTTGCGCCGGTTTTCACGGGGCTCATGGGTGTGGCGTTGTTTTCATCGCTGGGTTTACCGGGGCTGAACGGTTTTGTGGGCGAGTTTTTAATTTTCAAGGGTGTGGTGGGATTGGCGGGCTGGGCGGCCTTGGTGGCGGCGCCGGCATTGCTGTTTACGGCGGTTTTCATTCTCTCGTGGATTCAGCGGGTATTTTTGGGACCGGTGCGGTTGCCAGCTGGAGGGTTTGAGGGGTTGACCTTGAGAGAGTTTGTGGCGGTTGGCCCGGCGGTTGGGTTGATGTTTTTGCTGGGGATTTGGCCGCAGGCCTTGGTGGGGTGGTTTAATGAGACCGTTGTGGTTTGGGTGAAGCAGTGGCCATGGTGACGAGCATGACCTTGGACTGGACCATATATATTTCGTTTTTGGGCGCGGCCCTGTTGCTATGCATTCCCGGGTTGGGTTTGCGTGCTGTGCGGGGGCTTGCGTTGGGGACGGCGCTGGCGGGGTTGGGCATCGGATTGGCTGGTGCGTTGCGGTTTCCGTCGGATGGTGAGCTGGTACGCTTGGTGCAGGTTCCCTGGGTGCCTTCGCTTGGCTTTGAGTTTCATCTGGCGGCTGATGGCATCAGCATGGCGATGGTGGTATTGACGGGGTTGGCGGCGGTGGCTGGCGTCTTGTTTTCGTGGAATGTGCGGGATCGGGTGAGGGAGTTTTTCATTTTCTTCCTGGTGATGATTGGGGCGACGTATGGGGTGTTCCTGAGTTTTGACCTGTTCCTGTTCTTTGTTTTTTACGAGGTCGTGATTATTCCGAAGTATTTCCTGATCGCGATCTGGGGTTCGACTCGTCGGGAGTATGGGGCGATGAAGCTGGTTTTGTATTCGGCGGTTGGGGGTGCGCTGGTTTTGGCGGGCTTGGCGGTGGCGTATGTGCAGGGTGGGGCTTCGACGATGGACTTGTCGGTTTTGTCGGCCCGGGTGATTCCGGTGGGGGTGCAGTCATGGCTTTTTCCTTTGTTGTGTGTGGGTTTTGGTATTTTGGCGGGTTTGTGGCCATTCCACACATGGGCGCCGACGGGTCACGTTGCGGCGCCGACAGCGGCTTCGATGTTGTTGGCGGGGGTGGTCATGAAGCTGGGGGCGTATGGCATTTTACGGGTGGCGATTCCGTTGTGTCCGGAGGGGTGGGAAGCTTGGGCGCCG
>JBMTVN010000157.1:0-9363 GCA_049451415.1 Limisphaerales bacterium
GGGATCCCCCAAGGGTCGATCTTCTTGTGGCAGTTGTTGCAGCTTTCCTGTTGGCGGTGAATGGCTAGCTGCTCCTTCAAAGGCATTTCGGCGAAGCCTGGGGTTTCCGGATCGAGGTCCGGCACCATGGCGGGGGGAGGCGGTGGCTCTTGCTGGACTATGGGAGGAGAGGACGCGGCGCGGGATTGGTTGAGGAGATGCCTGGTCTTTCGGGTGGTGTAGGTGCCGGCAATGATGAGGACCACTCCGATGAGAATCGTTTGGACAGGGTGTTCGGTAACGAAATGCACGAAGCGATCCCATGGACGGGCTTTCCATTCCACCATGAGGAGAGACTGATTCTGGAGGATGGTATCGAGGGCGGTTTGGGAATCGGGGATATCGGGGACGAGCGTTTGGATACGCTGGACGAGGAGTTCGAGGTTTTGGAGGTTTTCGAGGAGTTGGGCCCGCTTGAGGTTGCCGGGTTTGGCGATCCAGTGACGGCTTTGGCTGGCGAGAGTGGCGAGAGCGGCCAGGCGCAGTTTCTCTGTTTCGTTGGGGTCTTCAGCGCGTTCGAGGACGGAGGTCCAGGCCTGCTTGTCACCGGGCGGTTGTGTCTGGAGGTAATCCGCTGCCAGCAGGCGCAGAGAGAGGTCCTTTTGGGGCTGGAGCAGCAGGAGGCGACAGGTTTCGGCGGCTTGGGAGTCGGGACTGGAGGGGGAGCTCGAGGACAGCGCGAGGAGCGTCAGTTGTCTTGCGGGGAGGGGTTGCGCATCGTCGAGCGTGATCCGGGCCCAATCTGCGGGTGTCCCGGGTAGCTGCTGGTTACGGAGTTCGGGGAGGCGGGCGATGGCCTGACGGAGCGCTGCAGGTGCATTGGTTTGCAGGAGTATGGGGGCGAGGTAGGCGGTCACGGGGCCGATATCGCCGATGGCAGAGAGTGTCCGCATGGACTCCAGGCGGGTTTCGGCCGTGGCGTCCGGGTTGGCGACCTCGGTGACGAGGATGGGGATGGCGGGGCGGGCGGTGGCCTGCCAGGAGGCGAGTGCCTGCAGGATGGAGGACTGCAGGTTGGCGGGGGTGGCCGGATTGACTGCAATTCGGGCGAGTTCCTCGATCTCGGTGATTGCGGGTTCGGGGCCGGACTTCAGCAGATCCAGCCCGGCGAGCTGCAGTTCAATGGGGACGGTATGGGTTCCGAGGAAATGGATGGCGGCCTTTCGAATTTCCGGAAGCCGGGGGTGTTGCCGCAGATTCTGCCAGCTCTGTTGGCGGATTGAGAGCAGCTGGGTTTCATCGGCCGCGATCTGCAGGAGTATGGGCCGGAGCTGATCCTGCCACTGGGCATGGCTGGAAAAGGCCATGAGGATGGTCCAGCGCAGGTCGAAATGGACGTCGGCACTGGGCAGCAGGCGGAAGAGGCGTTCTGCCTGCTGGGGGTCGTTGAGCCCGACTTTGGCGAGGGCGAGCACGGCTCGGTTGCGCAGGTCCAGCGGAGCTGAAGGATCGGCGGCGAGATCGAGGAGGCGGTCGCTGGCGAGCGAGCCTGTGGCTGCGGCTTCAGCCAGCGCGGCGAGAGCCTCTTCGCGGGGATCTGGTGTCGGCGGGGGGGGCGGTAGAGGTTCCCCGGTTTCTGCGGGGGCTGGCCCGGCCGGTTCCTCTGAGGCATGCAGACGGGGGTTGGTGCTGACTGAGGTCAGCACGCAGACTCCGAGGAGGATACAGTAGAGATGCTGCATGGGAGTCGGGACAGGTGTTGATGCGGTTACTCCGGGTGGTCAGTTCGAAAAGGCACTGCAGGCAGTCCTGCCTGGTTGTAGAGGTTGCAGTTGGGGTTGTTGCCCCAGCCGTAGCGCACGTGGACCGGGTCGGGAATGAGGGGGGATTCGACAACGACCTCGTGGCCTTCTATGCGGGCATTGGCCCAGACAAATTTTCCATCGGCGCCAGCGAGGGCGAAGCCATTCAAGGCGGTTTCCTTCCCTGAATTCAGGCTTCCGTAGACATGATTGAAGCGGAGGCGAAGTGCATGGTCTTGTTGACGCATTGAGCGGAAGACCGGGCCTGAGTAGGGAAGATCCTGGTGGTAAGCCAGAGCGCGGGCTGTGAGGGCGAGGCGTCGGCCCACCTCTTGTTTGTTTCGAGGGTGGATATCATTGGCTTCACCGATGTCGATTGCCAGGGCGAGGCCGGTATTGGGGGTGGTTTGGGTGGTGAGGAACTGGGCTTCACGGAGTTCGGCCCAATCGGATTCGGATGGTTGCTGGTCGACGGCCATGAAATTAGCGAGCTGGACGATGAGGAAGGGGAAACTGCCTACGTTGAAGCGGCTGCGCCAGTCCTGGATCATCGTGGGGAGGAGGCGTTGGTATTGGGCGGCGCGGTTGGCGTTGGATTCGCCCTGGTACCAGATCGCACCGCGGATGGGGAAAGGCAGCAGCGGTGCGATCATGCCGTTGTAGAGCACCGTGACCTCGTTGGGGTTGGAGTCGAGTCTGCGGGGCGGTTGGCCGGTTTTGGAAAGGGCTGGACCGCGGTGGTAGCGCCAGCTGCCGGCGAGGTTCACGCTGGACTGGCGGGCATCGCCTGCACTGTCCAGGTGGAGCTGGTCGGCTTTTCCATAGATTCCTCCCCTGCCCCCTGTATCCAGGACGCGGATTGCGATGACATTACGGCCGGCTTGAAGCACCCCTGCGGGAATCTTGTATTCGCGAGCAGGGTTGGGAATGTCGGTGGTGCCTACGAGGGTCCCGTTGACGAAGGTGGCATCCCGGTCATCGATGGGGCCGATATGGAGGTAAGCGGCCTGTCCTTCCCAGCCGTTGGGCAGGTTGAATTCGCGACGGAACCAGACGATTCCGTCGAAGTTGCCGAGTTCAGTTTCGTCCCAGTAGCCGGGGATGGTGGTGTCCGGCCATGTGGAGGAGTCGAGTTCTGGGCTGGCCCAATTCAGGTTGGAAGAGCCCGGGTCCACTGATTCGAACCATTGTTGTTGCAGTTGGTCCCAGTCGAGGGTGCCGCTGGCGAGGGCTGTGCGAATTTCCTCGAGACGTTCGACTGCGGGTTTGAAATCGGGCATGGCCTGGAGGGCTGAGGCACTGGTCCAGGCCTCGGCGACCGTGCCGCCCCAGGTGGAATCGATGAGGCCGATGGGGACGCCGAGTTCCATGTGAAGGTCGCGGCCGAAGAAGAAGCCTGCAGCGGAGAAGCCGTTGTAGTCGCCCTGGACGATATTCTCCGGGGTGCAGGTTTTCCATCTGCCGTTGAAGGTTTCCTGGGGTTCGGAGGCAATCTTCTTGGGGATGCTCAGGAGACGGATATGGTCATAGCGTGCGTTCTTGATTTCGGTTTGGGCATTCCGAACCTCGCCGATCCCCATTTCCATGTTTGACTGGCCGGAGCAGAGCCACACGTCCCCGATGAGGACATTGGTGAGAGTGGTTGAGGTGGGTCCCTTGATGCTGAGGTTGTAGGGGCCTCCATGGCGCATTTTGGGGAGGTGCAATTCCCAGCGGCCGGAAGCGTCTGCGGTGGTGGAGGTGGTATGATCCTGGATGCTGGCCGAGATTCTCTCTCCTGGTGCGGTCCAGCCCCAGACAGGTATCTGCTGGTTTCGCTGGAGGACCATGTTGTCGGAGAAGACCGGGTGAAGGAACGGGCGCGGGGTCTCATCGGCGAGACAGGCGGCGTTCAGGCAAGCGGCCAGCATGAGGCTGGTTGCGAGGACGGTATTGCGACTCGTATGCATGGTATCTGTCGGGTGGGCAGGTTCAGGAGAACTGTTCCAGGACATCGTGGACGGTGTTGGCGTCAGTGATCTTGAGGCCGAATTCCGGGGGGCGAAGAGTTCCGCCCATGAAGCAGCTGTTGTTGCGGAAGGTCATGCCGCTTTCACGGGATTTGCGGGCGCTGAGGTGGACTTCTTCCACGCCGGTGGCCTCGACGATGCGCTTCACATTTCGCGGGGTGATGCCACCGCCGGCGGCGATGATGATCCTGTTGGCGGCGCGTTGCTGGAGTTCGGCGAGCATGGGGGCGCCCTCGAGGCAGGAGGCTTCGAGTCCTGAGGTCAGGAGCCGGTCTACACCGGCGGCGATGAGCTGGTCGAGGGCTTCGCGAGGTTCACGGCACATATCGAAGGCGCGGTGGAAAGTGACTTGAAGCGGGCGGGCGAGGGCGATCAATTCACGGGTGCGCTGGAGGTCGATTGAGCCATCGGGGAGCAGGAGGCCGAAGACCACGCCGTCGGCCTTGGCTTCCTTGGCGATGCGAATGTCTTCCTGCATGACCTCGTATTCGGATTGCGAGTAGAGGAAATCGCCGCCGCGTGGCCGGATCATGACATGTAAGCCGATTTGCAGCTGGGGCCGGAGGACCCTGATCATGCCGAGGCTGGGGGTGGTTCCGCCCTCCATGAGGTTATCGCAGAGTTCGACCCGTTGGGCTCCGCCTTTTTGGGCCGCGAGGGCTCCTTCGACTGAATCGACGCAGATTTCGACGCGCATGATGGCGTGACGGTAGCGGGAGGTGGGGAGAAACGAAAGTCCTCTTGTTAGGGTGTTCGGCTTAGGCGGAACACGAGAGGGATGTTCTGGAGCAGGGCTTGGGTTTGCTCGTAAGTGCTCCAAGTTAGCAGGTCGTCTGCGGTGGTGGAGGTGACTTTCTGCAGCAGTGGCGGGTTGTCGAAGAGGGGGCTTAGAGTCAGCGGGGCATGGCCGGGGGCCTCGGCGCGGAGGCGGCGGGTACCTTTGAAGGAAAGCGTGATGCCGGCAGCCGGTATGGTGTGTGAAATGAGGTCCTGAGGGGTGGGGCCGGAGAACTGGACTTCCGTGACGGAGCCGGGGATCGGGTTTCCGGTGAGGTCGTCGAGAATCTGGATGCGGGCAGTGGCTGGTATGGGAGCTGGTGGGGTATGGGAGGAGTCGCGGCAATAAAAGGCCCCGGTGAATGCCCGTTGCTGCGAGGTTGAGCCGGAGGCATAGGCGCGGACGTGGAACCACCCTGGTTGGGAGATGTCGAGGGAGAGATTGGTGGTCCAGTGGACCGGGTGTCCGGCGAGTTCGAAGCGGTGCGTGACATTCGCGTTTTGGACGACCTCCACCCTTTCGAGCGTATTGGTGGTGGATCCTGAGGCCCAGGCTTCGATCTGAAGCCTGGCGGGTTGGGAGGAAGGCTGGAAAGTGGTGCCTGGGGGGTGGCCGTCCACGGAGGCTAGAAGCAGGGGGCCGGTGGTGACGAACGTGTGTCCGGCGGTCGTTGCCCGGGTGATGGCGGGGAGGCTAAAGGACTGTTCCAGATAGGTGTAGGTGCGGGCACTGCCGGGGGTGGCACCGCCCTGGCGGTCGAAGCAGGCGTCTGAGGATCCGGTGGGGGCAATGGAGTAGCCGTGGTTGAGGAGCAGATACCAGAGTTGGAGGGAGCTTGCGTTGGCTGTGAACTCCCCTGCTCCGGTGATGATGTCGAGTCCGTCGTAGGTGGGGCCGAGGATGGTATCGAGCGGGAGTTCAGCTGCCAGGTTTGAGATGCGTTTGCGGTTTTCTTTCGGGTAGCCTCCCTGCCCTCCCCATGGTCCGATCCACCATCGGGCTGCGTGCGAATAGAAGGCGGCGCCGCCCTGCTGGTGAATCAGGTGGTGCGATTCGAAGTTGGCGAAGGAGGGCTTTCTGCTGGCGTAGTCGGGAGCGCTGGCTTCGAGCAAGAGGTCAATGACGTTCTGGTGGGTGGGGGTTCGGCCGTTGAGGCCCAGCACCCAGCAGTGGCCCAGGCAGCGCCCGGCGTCTCCCAGATAGTAGTTCTTTGGGGCTTCGAGGTTCCACGTCAGAACACAGTCCGGGTCGGACAAGGCGTCCAATGTGGCGGTCAGGTTTTCCGGGGTGGGCGAATCGAGTGACCACGCATGGGACAGGGATAGGTACTGCAGGTCTTCTGCCCGGGCAGCGAGCGCGACGTCCTCGAACGTGACTGGGATGGTGCGTTCGCCATGAATCATGTGGGCATGGCTATCCCCGCCGAACCAGCCTCTTTGGCGGAGGTTCACGAATCGTTCGAGAGAGAGGGAGAGTTGCCGGGGGGTGGAGTCCAGGAGGTTCACTGCGGCTTCGACGGCGCGGGTCTCGGGACCTCGGGTGACCCGAACGCGGTAGCTGCCCATCGGGAGAGGGATTGTGAGTGAGCCCTGGCCGCGGAAGCCTGAGGGGAAGGCCGGTGAAGCCTTAACGGGGCGGTCGTTTGAGTCCGTGATAGTAGCGACAAATGCGGCGGGCATTCCGCTGGTGGCATCGGTGACCTCCAGGTTCAGCTGGGCACTGAGTGAGGTTATTACCGACATGACCAGGCTTAAGGCCAGCCTGAGGGACGCCGGTTGGCGGCTTGATTGCGAGTTTGGGGTCGAAGGGATCACTGGCGGGCGGTTTGCTTTGGCTGGTGGTGTTTTACACGACCGGGACGGGATCACAAGGACTCCCCTGCCCTGTCCTGGCCGGGGGCGCATTTGCTTGACCCTGAGGGTGGGTGCCTCCAGTGTCCCGCCTTTCCCTTGGGCTGGTGTCTGAGGTGAAGCGAGTCAATCCATCAACCATATTGCGAATCGATCGCGTTTATACCTGTGATTTTTAAAACATGTACCATTTTGGCGGCTGCGCTTGCAGCCCTTCCTGTTATGGCCCAGACGAAGCCGGCCCTGGAGACTGTGGAGCAGAAGGGAAGCTATGCCATTGGGGCTTACATTGCTGCGAACTTCAAGCGGCAGGGGGTTGAAGTCGATGTGCAGGCCTTGACGGCTGGTTTTGCGGATGCCTGGGGTGGGAATGCGCGGATGACGGACGCTGAGCTCCGGGCGGCGACCGCGGCATTTCGAGAGATTGTGATGGCCAAGGTGGCGGAGAAATCGAAAGCAGCGGCTTCCGAGAATCTGAAGCAGGGAGCGGCCTATCTGGAGGCGAACGGCAAGAAGGCTGGTGTTAAGACCACGGCGAGCGGTCTGCAGTATGAAGTGATCAAGAGCGGCGCCGGGGCCAGTCCCAAGGCTGAAGACACCGTTTCCGTGCACTATCACGGGACGTTGGTTGACGGGACAGTCTTTGACAGTTCCATTGAGCGCGGAGAGCCGGCCACATTCCCGGTGGGCGGAGTTATCAAGGGGTGGGTGGAGGCCCTGCAGATGATGAAGGTGGGTGACAAGTGGAAGCTGACGATTCCTTCGGAGCTGGCTTATGGTGAGCGCAGTCCCGGTGGAGAGATCGGGCCTAACAGCACCCTGATCTTCGAGGTTGAACTGCTCGAAATTGAGTAGCCCCGGGCTGTTCGCAGTCAGCGCTTCTTAAACCGGATCAGGATCTGGTTTTCTCCGGGGCTGACCTTAAAGACGACTTTGCTCCACGCGGGCGGGCCCAAACCCGCCCGCGCTTCATTTGAGAAGCCGTAATCCTCGAGCGGGATGCCAATGAAATTCTGGTTGAACTTGCCGTCGTCGTTTTCGTCGTGAAAGCAGGCAATGGCGTATTCACCGGGCGCGAGCTTCTTGATTTTCCACTGGGCTTTGCCGGCCTCAATCATGACTGCGGTGCCGTCGATGGCATGGTCCGTAAAGCCTTTGGGGTCGTTAAACAGCGCGTAGTGCATCTTGCCCTTGTCCGAGCGGATGCCCGTGACCGTTACCGTCAGGGCGGCCGCTGCCGGGGGGGCATCGGCGGGCTCGGCAGAGAATGCGTTCACGAGCAGCAGAGCGATGGGCCCGGCGGTGCAGAGGCAGAGACTGAGTAGGCGTCGGCGCATGCGTTGAGGATCGCAGGCTAGTTCAAAGCCGGATGGAGTGCAACAGTCGGCGTCGGGTTTGGCAGGTTGGGAATGGAGTTGGTTGTATCGGGTTTTTGGTTTGGCGGCGTGGATGGTGTCCGCTAAGTTCACTGCCTGGAACGGCGGTGCTGAGCGGGCCGCCGCTTTATTATGCGAGTGCCGAATCAAGATCCGGAACTGATGTTTGAGGAGATGGACGGGAATCCTGCATTGCTGGAGGAATGTCTGGGTTCTCCGGAGGGTTTGGGCACCCTGGGTATCGCGATGTGGGCGGGGTCGGACCGGCCGGTTGGGGACGCTGCGGGGCTGCGGGATTTCCTTTTTCAATATCGCGACAGGGTGTTGTTGCCGGTGGAACTGCCTGCGGTGCGGACGGCTTTTTTCCAGGCGTGCCGTTATGAGGTGCGGGAGTTGGTTGAGGTGGACAAGGCGATGGGCTTGCGTGCGGAACTTGGGCCTTTTGCATTTGCCAGCCAGTCGGTTGGGAGGTCGTTCTTGAGGCGTTTGCGGCCGCTGCGGGACGTTCGTTTATTGCGGCGCTACGAGTCGGCGGTATTGCGGGGGCAGGCGTATGGCTGGCACACCCTGGTTTATGGTGTGGTGCTGGCGATTTACTCCCTTCCCTTGCGTCAGGGTCTGGTGGGGTATGTGAACCAGACGATGAATGGTTTCCTTCAGACTGGGGCTGCGCGGCTGGGTCTGAGGGATCGGGAGATTGAACCCATTCGTGAGGCGCTTTTGGATTGTGTGCCTGGCGAGATCCAGAAGATCTGCAGTGCGGGACTAAGATGTTTGCCCGAACCGAGCGACGATGACGCACCTCGACTTCAGTGACTGGCTGGTTATCGTGCTCTATCTCGGAGGCATTATTGCCTTGGGGATGTGGTTTGGTCGCGGGCAGCACAACACGCGGGACTATTTTTTAGGGAGCCGGAACACATCCTGGTGGGCGATTGGCTTTTCCATTGTGGCAGCGGAGACCAGTGCCTTGACCGTGATTGGTATTCCGGGGCTGGCTTTTGGGGGTGACATAGCCTTTTTGCAGATGATCGTGGGGTATGTGCTGGCGCGCGTGCTTTTGGCTGTCCTGCTGGTGCCGCATTACTTCAAGGGGGAGATCTATTCGCCTTATCAGTTGTTGGCGGACCGGTTTGGGAGTTCGGCACGTCGCACTGCGGGTGGATTTTTTCTATTGAGCGAGACCTTGGGAGCGGGTGTCCGGGTGTATGTAGTGGCGATCCCGCTTCAACTGATGCTGGGGATGCCGGTGCTGCCTGCGGTGGTGCTCTTTGTGGTGTTGTCGCTGGTTTACACCTATGTGGGCGGGGTAAAGGCGGTGATTTGGACCGATGCTGTCCAGTTCGTCCTCTTTCTGGCGGGGGGCTTGTATACCCTGCTCTATTTGCCCGGACTGGTGGATGGAGGCTGGAGTGGTTTGTGGGGACAGGCTTTGGATGGCGGGAAGCTGCACCTGTTCAACGCGGAGTTTACCTGGGGACAGCCTTACAACATTTGGATGGGTTTGATTGGCGGGACCGTGATGGTGATGTCGTCGCATGGGGCGGAGCAGTTGATTGTGCAGCGGGT
>JBMTVN010000158.1:0-9317 GCA_049451415.1 Limisphaerales bacterium
ATCACCAATGATGGCGAAATGAGCTGGAACACCCTGTAAATTGGACTTTGAAGGAGTCAGTATGAAGGAAATGGGTGGTGGGTTGGGTGGGATTCGAACCCACGACCAACGGCTTAAAAGGCCGCTGCTCTACCGCTGAGCTACCAACCCGGGCTGGCTTGGTTAGGGCTCGATTGTGGTATGAATCGGGCCTTGCCAAGACCGGCGAAAGATCTGGGAAAGTAGCGGCTGGCTGGCTGGGTCGCAAGTCTGTTTCTCTGAGATCTTTGGTTTGGCAGGGAAAAGGTCTGTTACGCAGCTTGCTGGGGGAGTGGCTTGCTGATAATAGAGCGGGCGTGGTTCATGGGGCGGGCTGGTGTTCAACTGACTGAGTGGGTGCTGTCTGGAGCGAGGCGATGACCAAAATTCTGGTGATTGATGATGACGATGCGCTGCGGGAGCTGGTCCAGCTGGCCCTGGTGAGGGCGGGTTATGAGGTGGAGGAGGCGAACGACGGGAGCAGTGGGGTGGAAGCGGCAATGCGGTTTTTGCCTGACCTGATTTTGTGCGATGTGCGGATGGAGGGGATGGACGGGTATGCAACGCTGCAGGCATTACGGAAGAACTTGTTAACGGCGACCACGCCTGTGATTTTGATGACGGGGCAGGCGGACACTGCGGGCATGCGACAGGGGATGGAGCTTGGGGCGGATGATTACCTGCCGAAGCCGTTTCGTCTGGACGAATTG
Source organism: Limisphaerales bacterium (assembly GCA_049451415.1). Classification (GTDB taxonomy): domain Bacteria; phylum Verrucomicrobiota; class Verrucomicrobiia; order Limisphaerales; family JAHDYP01; genus JBMTVN01. The sequence continues at coordinate 729 of JBMTVN010000158.1, forward strand.
ACCGGGGCGGTGGAGGCCCGTTTGCGCAAGCAACGTACGCTGAGTGAGCAGGCAACGAAGCAGCTGGCTGATTTGCGGGCGAACATCACGTTGTCGCTTCCGCACGAGCTGTTGACTCCGCTGAACGGGATTCTTGGATTTGCGGATTTGCTGGCTTCGGGGATTTCTGATCTGGGGGAGGGCGAAGTGGAGTCGATGGCTGCCGCGATCCGGGAATCAGCCGAGCGTTTACATCGGTTGATTCAGAACTTTTTATTGATGGCGCAGTTTCAGGTGCAGGCGGAGGATTCGAAGGCGCTTTTGCGCGGGGCTTCAATGATGGATTTGGGGGTGGCGGTGGGTCGGGTGAGCCGATCGATTGCGGGTCGAGCCGGGCGCGCGGGGGATTTGGTTTTGCATTTGGCTGAGGTTCAGGCGTCGGTGCATGAGGAGTATTGGACGAAGGTGGTGGAGGAATTGGTGGATAATGCGTTCAAGTTTTCCGATTCAGGGCAGCAGGTGACGGTGGATGTGGAGGAGGATGGGGGGTGGGGGGTTTTGCGGGTTACGGATTGTGGGAGGGGGATGAAGCCTGAGCACATTGCGGAGGTTGGGGCTTACATGCAATTTGAGCGGCGGTTTTACGAGCAGCAGGGTTCAGGGCTGGGGCTGGTGGTGGCGAAGCGGTTGACTGAGCTGCATGGTGGGCGGTTGGATTTGCGCAGTGACGTGACGCGGGGAACGACGGTGGAGGTGCGGATTCCTCAGCGCTAGAGCGATTGGTTCCGGGGGGCTTGGATTTTCGTGGAGGGTTCTCTGGTTCGTGCCGGCTACGACAGGCGTCTGTTCTTCATGGCATCCCCGCTGCTTCAAGGTCCGGTGCTGACATGTCCAGGACAGACGGGTGGTGTGAGCGGGTAATGAGGGCTGCTGGTGTGGCTCAAAATGGGTCAGGGCTGTCTTGATGTGGGGTCGGAGAAGAGATTGATAGAAGTGTCGTTTAGCCATGAAAGCCTTGATTGTTGAGAGTGACCTGATGAGCCAGTGTGTTCTGGCGAGACTTTTGGGTGAGCGCGGTCATGAGACCGTGTGTTTTGAGAACGCGGAGCAGGCTGTCCTGGCCTACAAGAAGGAGTTTTACCCCCTGGTCTTTGTGGCTGAGGATCTGCCGGGCATGGACGGCATCCAGTTTTGCCGATGGCTACGGGCCCAGGAGGGGGGGGGCAAGAGTTATGTGATGTTGGCCTATGCCGCTTCGGTGAAGCGGGAGGTGCATTCGATCCTTGGAGTGGGGGCGAACGATTTTTTGCCGAAGCCTTTTGACGTGGTGGCGGCGAAGCTGCGACTGGACGTTGGTGAGCGGTTCATGGGGTCCTTTTTTCACGAGCAGGAGCTTCAGGATCTGATTGAGCGTCACGGGCAGGAGGTGGAAGCGATGCACAGTGAGCTCAGTCGTGCGGGGGATGCGATGTCGCGGGAGCAGGAGATACGTCAGGAATTGGAGGGGAAGCTGGAGTTGCTGCGGGTGGAGTCGGAGCGGGAGAAGGCGGACTATGACAGGAAACTGAAAGAGCAGGCTGAGGAATTGTGCAGTGCTGCGGATCGTCTGCAATCGGTCACATCATTTCGCAGCAAGGTAGAAGATGATTTGCGTAAGGTGCGGCAGGAGCTGGAAAATCAGGCCGGCAAACATGCCAGACACCTGGAGGAAGTGCGATCGGAGTTATTGGGGGAAAAGGAGCGACTCAAGGGGTTGGAAATCAAGCACAGGGCCGAGCTGGAGGAGGCGCGGACCAAACTCCGCGAGGCAGGACAAGCGATCGCCAAGGCGAACGAACGTCGGCAGGCGGTGGAAGCGGATGCAAGGCGTGCCGCGGACAACTTTGCGCGTGAGCGGGAGGAATTGCAGCGCAGACAGGCGGATTTGGTCGAGGAGCTGAGGGCGCTCAGGGTGGAGGGGGCGGGCAAGGTCGGGAACGGGAGTGGAGGAGAGATCGATCGTTTGCAGGCGCGATGCCGGGAATTGGAGGCGGAGATTGAGGCTATGCGGTCGGACCAGGAGCGACAGGTCGTTGCGAGCCGTGAGGATTTGTTGCGTTTGGATCGGGAGCTGGGGCAGAGCCTGGCGGCGCGGAGAGCGCTGGATGCGGAGCTGTTGGAGGTGCGAGGGCAGGTGGCGAAGCAGGCGGAGGAGTATGCGGCATCGATGCTGGGGGTGGGTCGGCAGGTTGAGGAGTTGGTCGGCAAGCGGGCTGAGTCGCTGGAGGAGATCCAGTCGCAGCAGGTGGAGATTCAGGAGCTGCGGAAGCAGGTTTTGCAGGTGAGTTTTGAGAAGAGCGAGCTGGAGCAGGAGTTGCAGAAGGCGTGGAGTGACCTGGAGGCCGGGGTCAGTGGTGGGGGTGCGGCTGTCAATCTTGAGCTCAGCGAGGCGCGGCAGGCTCTGGAAGAGCGCTCGGCTCGTTGTGAGGAGTTGGAGCGGCAGCTACAGACTGAGCGATTGCGCGTGCAGGACCGGCTGAAGCGATTTGCGGCGACTCTCGACGCGGTGTCGCAGGCCAACGGAGATTGAACTGATTTGCCGGGCTGGGTTGAGGTAGTGGCCCGGGGCCGGGTGGTCCCGGGCTGTTTTTGCTTTTATTTCGGGCTGGCTGGCGGGGCATTTAAACACTTGCCATAGAATGGTCTCACACCTAGTTTCTTCGTCTCTTTTGTTTAGGACCTATGGTTTTTAAGACTTTTTATGGTGTGGTGGGGATGCTGGGTCGCCCGCCGGTTGAGGGTGCGCAGCCTAACCCGACAGGGCAGATGCTGCAAATGCTGGGGACGATCATCTTCTTCTTTGTGGTGATGTATTTCCTCATGATCCGGCCTCAGCAGAAGAAGGCGAAGGAGCACGCGGCGTTGCTGAAGACGCTAAAGCCGGGTGACAAGGTTTTGACCAACGGGGGGGTGTTGGGAGTGGTCGTGAGTGTGAAGGACCGCACCGTAGCGATTCGGTCGGCGGAGACGAAGCTTGAGGTTGTCAAGTCGGCCGTTTCCGAAGTGGTTGAGAGGGCAGGCAGCGAAGCGAAAGCGAATTAATCCCATGAAGAACCGGTCGTTCTGGTGGTTTCTGGTCGTATTTATGATGGCGTGGTCTATTTGGGAGACCATGCCCCCGACCGGGAAGAATCTTGTTGATGAATTTGAGCAGGCAGCGGTGGTGCAGGCAGGGGACACCAACTTTGCTGCGATTGTTGCCGAGGCTCGGGGGCTGGAATCGAAGTATCCGACCCGTCCATTTGCGGCTTTGCTCGAGGCGGTCGGGAATTCTGACATTGAGCCTTATTTTCCCGATGTCCCGGTGAGCAAGGAAAAGCCTGAAGACCGCACTGCCGCGATTCTTCATTCTTTACAGAGCCGGTCTGCGGGCAAAATCAAGCTGGGTTTGGATCTGCAGGGTGGCACCAGTTTTCTGGTGGAGATGGACACAAACCAGCTGTCGCAAGCGGCGGCCAAGGACCGTGCCTTGGAACAGGCTGTTGAGGTGTTGCGCAAGCGGGTAGATCGGTTTGGGGTGGCGGAGCCCATTATTCAGCCCATGGGGGAGAACCGGATTTTGATCCAGCTTCCCGGCTTGACGGAGGAGGAGAAGGAGAGCGCCAAGTCTCAGATCCAGAAGGCGGCGTTTCTTGAATTCCGTCTGGTGCATCAGAACAGTAGTGAGATGGTGAATCGCGGCACGGCGGCCATTGGTTACACCAACATGATTGAGCGGGTGGTCGACCAGGACGGGCAAGTGACCTTACGGCGATATTTGGTTGAGCGGAGGCCGGTTAAAGATTCCCAGGGACGCGAGCTGACCGGGAAATTTGTGACGCGGGCCAATGTCTTCATTGACCCGGTCTCCGGTGAGCCGAAGATTTCCCTGAACTTCAACAATGACGGTGCGCGTATTTTTGGCGAAGTGACGACGCAGAACGTTGGGCGTCAATTGGCGATCATCCTGGATGGCGAGCTTTATTCCGCACCGGTGATTCGTCAGGGGATCATGGGGGGTAGTTCTGAGATATCGGGCGGCTTTACTCTGCGCGAAGCGGGGGAACTGGCCAATGTCTTGGTTAACCCGCTGGAGGCTCCGGTCTCGATTATTGAGGAGCGGGGAGTGGATCCTTCCCTGGGACGGGACTCTATCCGGAGTGGCATTACCGCCACGATTATTGGCGGCGTTCTCGTGTCGGTCTTCATGCTGGTTTACTACCTGTTGGCTGGAGTGGTGGCCAACCTGGCGCTGGTGGTGAACGTGATTATTTTGATCGGGGTGATGTGTTCCTTTGATGTCACCCTGACCTTGCCTGGTATTGCGGGCATTGTGTTGACCATTGGCATGGCGGTGGATGCGAACGTGCTGATTTACGAGCGCATTCGTGAGGAATTGGCGACGGGCAAGTCGATTCGGGGTGCGGTGGCGGCGGGATATGCCCGTGCCTTCAGCACGATCTTTGATTCCAATGTCACGACCCTTATCGCCTCGAGCATTTTGATCATGCTGGGAACCGGGCCGGTTCGTGGGTTTGGTATGACCCTGACGATTGGCGTGATCGTGAGCATGTTTACCGCGCTGGTGTTGACCCGGCTGGTTTTTGACATGTTGATTGATGCCGGTGTGGTGAAGGGCTTGAAGATGCTTTCGCTGATATCCGGGACCAAGCTGGACTTCATGCGATATGCTAAGCCGGCTTTTATCGCGAGCTGGTGCTTGATCGTCGTCGGGTTGGGTTATGGCGTGATGCGAGGCGGGGATATCTTCGGTGTTGATTTTGCGGGTGGCGACCGTTTGACGATGCGTTACGACGTCACGAAGGAAGTGAGTGTCGACCAGCTTCGGTCTACGGTCAACGCGCTGAATATTGGTGAGCCGATGATTCAGTACATGCGGGATCCGGCGACGGGCAACAAGTCGTTGCAGATCACCACTGCATTTGAGCAGGGGGGCAAGGTTGAGGAAGCCTTGAACACGAGTTTTCCGGATGTGGGTTTTCAGCGGATTCAGCTGGAGCGAGTTGGGGCTGTCGTGGGCAGTGAGATCCAGAAGTCTGCGTTGTTGGCCTCATTGCTGGCGATGTTTGGCATCCTGGTCTACGTGGCGTTCCGCTACGAGTTCTCGTTCGCCGTGGGTGCGGTCGTGGCAGTGATTCACGATTTGCTGATGACCATGGGTGTTTTCTTCATTTCTGGCCGCGAGTTGAGTGCTCCTATTGTGGCTGCCGTGCTGACGATCATTGGCTTTAGTATCAACGACACGATCGTCATTTTTGACCGTATTCGTGAGGACCTGAAGATGGGGTTGAGGGGGAGTTTCAAGGAGCTGATGAATCATGCCCTGAACCGTACTCTTTCCCGCACGGTGATTACCTCAGGGACGGTTTTCTTGTCGACGCTCTCCCTGTATGTGTTTGGCGGCGGAGTGATCAACGATTTCGCCTTCACCTTCCTGGTGGGTATTTTGACCGGGACCTATTCCAGTATTTACATTGCCGGGGCACTGGTCCTGTGGTGGCACAAGGGGCATCGTCCCAAGTTGGCTTCCCAGGTATTGGTTGAGAACGCTGCGACTGCCCGGGTGTGAGGGTTCCGGGGTGAAATCCGGCCTTGAACGGCCCGCTGTGGCAGCCCATGGAGGTGGTTCATGCTAGCCTATATCCAGATTGAGTGGTGGCATTACGCCACCTTTCTGGTTGCTGTCAGTTTTGTTCTGGCGCTCGATTTAGGGGTATTCCACCGACAGGCCCGGGAGGTTCGGTTCAAGGAAGCGCTGGGTTGGTCTTCGCTGTGGTTTTCGTTGGCCATGGTTTTTGCGGGGACATTGGTTCCTGCGATGGGGCGTGAGGCGGCCCAAAAGTTTGTATTGGGATACATTCTCGAGTTGTCCCTTTCCATGGACAACGTTTTCGTGATTGCGCTGATTTTCGGGTATTTTCGGGTGCCCTTGGCTTATCAGCACCGGGTCTTGTTTTGGGGTGTTCTAGGGGCGTTTGTGATGCGGGGTGTGATGATTGGGCTGGGGGCGGCCTTGGTGGCGCGGTTTGAGTGGGTGCTTTACTTCTTCGGTGCTTTTCTGGTTCTCACGGGGGTCAAGATGGCGTTCAGCAAGGACGAGGGGGTTGAGCCGGACAAGAATCCGTTTGTGCGTTTGGCCCGGAGTTTTTGCAAGGTTACCTCGGACTTTCACGGGCAACGGTTCATGACCATCCAATCCGGTCGTCGGGTGTTGACTCCTTTGGCTTTGGTGCTGGTGATGGTTGAGACGACGGACCTGGTCTTTGCGGTGGATTCGATACCGGCGATTTTCGGGGTTACACGGGAGCCATTCATTGTTTTCACCTCCAACGTCTTTGCGATTTTGGGGCTGCGTTCGTTGTATTTTGTATTGGCGGGAGCGATTGCGTATTTCCGCTATTTGAAGGTGGGGTTGTCATTTGTCCTGGTCTTCATTGGGTTGAAGATGTTGATGGATCCGCATATTGGGGCTGGTCATTCAGTGAGTGGTGGTGGTCCGAAGTGGTTTCAGATCGAGATACCCATCGGGGTATCGATGTTGGTTGTGGGAGGCATCCTGCTGCTGTCGGTGGTATTTTCTTTATTGAGTGCCAGGAGTGGAGGACGGGAATGAGCGGGAGGATATCCTAACCGATGCGATATCGTTGGACGCTTCGCAATGAAGGTTTGGATCCCGGAGTTCGGGGGCAGGTAGCTCAGCTGGGTCTTCCGACCTTATTGGCCGACTGTCTGGCGGTACGTGGTGTGGTCGAGGTGGAGTACGCCAGGTTGTTTCTGGAGCCTCGTCTGCGTGATCTGACGGATCCGTTTGATTTTCCCGGGATGTCTCCGATGGTGGACCGGTTGTTCAGTGCGCTCAGGGCTGGCGAGCCGGTATTGTTGTTTGGAGATTACGATGTTGACGGGGTTTCTTCGACTGCGCTGTTGCAGGAGGTTTTGAGTGCTTTGGGGTGGAATGTCAGCTGGAGCATTCCTGATCGGATGGACGATGGCTATGGGTTGACGGCAGAGTCGTTGGAGAGGGCGTTGGGTGTTTTTTCGAGTTCGCTGGTGTTGGCGATTGACTGTGGGGTGAACGCTGGTGTCTTAATCGCGGAGCAACGTGCGCGGGGGGTGGAGGTGATGGTTTTGGATCACCATGATCCTGGGGCAACCGGGTGGCCGGACACCCCGTGTATTCATCCGTGGTTGTTGGGTCGGGAGGATCATCCGGCCCGTGGTTTATGTTCTGTGGGATGTGCTTTCAAGCTCGCTCACGGTTTGGTGAAGCGGGGGCGTGAGCTGGAGTATGATGGTTTTGCTGATTTTGATCTTCGAAGGGTGCTGGACCTGGTAGCGCTGGGTACCGTGGCTGATTTGGTGCCCTTGACTGGCGAGAACAGGATTTTAGTCGCGGCCGGATTACGGGCGATGCCGACGACTCGGCGTGCTGGCTTAAAGGCCTTGATGGCCTTGGCGGGGGTCGGTTCACAGCCTGGGGCTCAGGACATAGGGTTTCAGCTCGCCCCGAGGCTCAATGCGGCGGGCAGGTTGGGATCAGCTGAGCCGGCTGTAGAGTTGCTTTTGAGCTCCGGGGAGGCGGAGGCGAGTCGGCTTGCGGACTACCTGGATGGCCAGAACCGTGAGCGGCAGTCTTTGGAGCGTTCGACGAGTGAAGAAGTTTTGCGGCGTTTGCGTGGGAGGTTTGATGCGCGGATCGACCATGTCGTGGTCGAGGGGGATTCAACGTGGCATCCCGGTGTGGTGGGGATTGTTGCGGCTCGGGTGGTGCAGGAGTTTCATTGTCCGGCCTTGATCCTGGGGGGGGATGGTGAGTTTTTGCGAGGGTCCGGCCGGAGTGTGGAGGGTTACGACCTGGCGCGGGCATTGGCCCGGTGCGGGGATTTGCTGGAGCGTGGTGGCGGGCACGCCATGGCGGGCGGGTTGACGATACAGCCTGGGAAGTTGGAAGACCTGCGCCTGCGGCTTCGGGAGGATTTCAGCAAGTGTGCGGAGCGGCGGGGAGAGGATCCGATTTTGGAGTTGGACGCTGTGGTGCCCCTGAGTGCGCTGAATTTGGAAACGCTGGAATGGCTGGGGCGATTGGAGCCTACGGGGCAGGGGAATCCTCGTCCCCGCTTTGTGGTTCCAGGGTTGCGGGTTTTCGGGAAGATGCGAGTGATGGGCAAGCAGGGTAACCACCTGCGCTTTGAGGTTACCGACGGGCGGAGTCGCGGGGCGGTGGTGTGGTGGGGTGGGGCAGGGCAGCCTTTCCCTGAGGGGGAATTTGATTTGGCGGTGGAGCCGGCCTTGAACCACTTCCGCGGACGCACGACTGTCCAGCTGGTGTTGCTGGATTGGCGGGAGGGATTGAAGAGGGGCTGACCTGGAGGTTAGGGGGAGCTGGCCGAAGGTTTTTCTCGGAGGCCGAACTGCTGGCGCAGCATTGCATCCACGATTTCCGGGTTAGCGTCCGGGTGAGCGAAGTAGGCAGCGGCCTGGCCGCTGATGTAGGCAGCCGCGTAGGAGGTTCCGGTTCCCTGGTAGGCTTGTTGATCGTGCTTGAACACGCTTGTGCCTGGCGCGATCAGG
>JBMTVN010000159.1:0-9308 GCA_049451415.1 Limisphaerales bacterium
GGGGAGAGTCTGGATGGTTGGAAGGAGGTTTCCTTTGGGGGGCGCGGAGAGATTTTAGTGGAGGAGGGGGACCGGAGGTTGGGGATGGGGGCGATGCTGACCGGGGTGGCATTTACCAATGAGGTTTTGCGGACGAACTATGAGATCAGCCTGGAGGCGAAGCGGACGATGGGGACGGACTTTTTCTGTGGTTTGACGGTGCCGGTGGGGGCGACCAACTGCACTTTGATTGTGGGTGGTTGGGGTGGGGGAGTGGTGGGGATTTCGAGTTTGGACACGTATGATGCCTCGGAGAACGAGACCACGACATTTCGGCAGTTCAAGAAGGGTCAGTGGTATGACATTCGGATGCGGGTGACGGCGGAGCGATTGCAGATGTGGCTGGATGGGAAGCGAGTGATTGACGCATCGATCAAGGATCGGAAGGTGGGAATGCGTTTCGGGGAGATTGAGATGTGTGTTCCGTTGGGGATAGCGACTTACCAGACTGCGTCGTCGATTCGGAACATCCGGGTGCGGGAGGTATCGGGTCCGGAGTTGTGAGTTCAAAGCGCGGGGCGCTTTGAACTGGAGTCGGGAGAGGGCGGTTGGCGGTTGGCTGGTTAGGAGCCGAAGCCTTTTACGACGAAGATTGCATAGAGGATGGTGAGGAAGATCCCGACGAAGCGGGGGAGTTGGCCGAAGAATCCGACGACTCCGGCATGGATGGCGAGGGAGGCGAGGAGGAGGAGGATGGCTGAGTTGAAGAAGGCGGGGGTTTGGAGCGGGCTGAGGACGGCGGCGATTCCGAGGCAGAGGGGGATACAGATATGGCCATCGCCGATTTGGGAGGTGTAGATGACTTCGGGTTTGCGTCGCCAGCCATAGTAGAGGGCGAGGAGGGCATTGGGGAGGACCATGAGCCAACCGCTGAGCCAGCCGGCGTGTTGGCTGAGGGAGCTGTGGTCCTGTTTCCCGATCCAGACTACCAGGCGGTCGATGCTGTAGTAGACGTCGAAGCCGCCGAGGAGGAGGAGGAGGAAATCGAGGGCTAGGAGCCAATGGAGGGGGCGTTGTTCGCGGACGTTGGTCTTGAGGACATCGTAGACGTGGAAGCACTGCCAGAACAGGAAGAGGGCGATGAGGACGATGCCGTCATTGCGGTCGAACTGGCCATCCTGGCCGAGGGCCCAGGAGATACCGGTGAAGAAGAGGACGGCGGCGAGAGTGAGGAAGATGGAGAGTTTATTGAGGCGCTGGGCGGCGACCTCCTTTTTTTTGCGGTTGGATTTTCCCGGGCGGGCATTGGTGGCGCCCCAGAGGATGGCGGGGAGGCCGATGAGGAGCGTCATATTGGTGACGTTATTGACGATTGAGTTTTCGACTACGACTGTGGCGTTTAGGTCTGGGGAACGGTGGGCGAGGATCGCGAAGACGAGGTTACCGATGCCGGAGCAGTAGGGCATGACGAGGGTGCCGAGTACGGTGCCTTCGACGCCGCGTTGGGTGAGGATCTCGAGTCGCCAGATCATGAGGAGTGAACCGGCCATGAAGAGTCCCACCAGGAAGAGGGGGTTCTGGACCAGCGGGATCTGGTTGATGTTGGCGACGACGTTCAACGGATGGGGACCGTAGCGTGTGGTGGGGCGGAAGGGAAGGGGGAGCTATTGCGGGAGAGGGCGGTTGGCGGTTGGCGGGGGGTAGGGTTGGAGGGTTTGGAGGATGAAATCGGGGGGGAGGTGATAGATGGCGAGGGTTTTTTGTCGGGAGGTGAGGCCGTTTTTGATTTGGATTTGGGAGCGGGAGCAGTGGAGGAGTTTGGAGAGGAACTCGATGAGAGCGTCGTTGGCTTTGGAGTCGACCGGGGGTGCGGTGATACGGATGCGGAGGTGGTTGCCGAGTTCACCTTGGACGGAGTTGGCGGAGGCGCGGGGTTGGACGCGGACGGCGAGCAGGACGTGGTCGGTCTTGGGGGTGAGCCAGGGGGGCATGGGAGTAGGGGGGGTGGATATGGGAGATGGGATCGGGTATGAGCGGGGGTGGTGGTGGTTGGCTGGAGGTTTTGGGGATGAAAGCTTTTGACCTTGTGGGTGGGGGGGGATACATCCTTGGGCGACCGCAGTTTTTTGGGTGTGCGATGAATGTAGGAGCTTATTTAGTTATTGCTGCTGCCAAGGTTCCGGAGATGGAGCTTCTGTATATTTGGAAGCAAGCGAGGCCGGAAGCCAAGGCGATCATTGTATTGCTTGTCTTTTTTTCGATTTTTGCGTGGAGCGTGATGGCGACGAAGGCGGCGCAGATGCGGCGGGCGAAGAAGCTGAACCGGTTATTTGATGCGGAGTTTCGGTCGCAGAATCCGGTGATGGCGATTTACGACCGGCGGATTCAGGCGGAGGGTTGTCCGTTATTTGCCGTCTATCAGGCTGGATGCATGGAACTGGACACGCGTTTGAAGACGCCCAACGGGGTGGGGCGGCGTCGATATATTTCGTTGAAGGCGATGGAGCATGTGAAGCGGACGTTGGAGCGTGGGGTTGCGGAGGAGTCTTTGAAGCTGGAGTCGGGTTTAATTCTGTTGGCGATTGCGGTGAGCGGTGCGCCGTTTTTGGGGTTATTGGGAACGGTTTGGGGTGTGATGAGTGCGTTCAGCGGGGTGGCTCAGGCGGGTCAGGCCTCCTTGAGTTCGATGGCGCCTGGGGTGGCGGGGTCTCTGGTGACGACTGTGGCGGGGTTGCTGGTGGCGATTCCGTCGATGTTTGGCTACAACTGGCTGGTGCATCATCTGCGGGTTTTTACGGTGGGCTTGGACAATTTTGCGCAGGAGTTGGCATCGCGGATGGAGACCGAGTATTTGCGGGACGACGAGGAGATTTTCCAGGTACGGGGTCAGGGGGAATCGGGGGACTGAGTGGGGGGTAGTTAAGGATTGAGCTATGCGACGGTTTTCGCAGCGTGGACATTTGGTGACGTTGAATGAGATCAACATTACGCCTTTGTTGGATTTGGCGTTTGTGTTGTTGATCATCTTCATCATTACGACTCCGCTGATGAACCAGGGCATTACCTTGCCGCAGGGGGGGCAGAAGGATCCGCCGATTCAGCGGAGTGATTTTCTGACGGTGGAGTTGTTGGCGCGGGGGCAGTATGAGCTGGAGGGGGAGGAGATGGGGTATGACGCGTTGAGTCAGCGGTTAGCTGTGGCCAAGCAGGCGAATCCGGCGATGATTATCTTTATTCGGGCGGATCGGGCGGCGCCTTTTGACGATGTATTTCAGGTGGCGGATTTGTGTGCGAGGCTGGGGTTGAACTTATCGTTGCGTTCTGAGCCGAGATCGGAGCTGAGATGAGGCCATTACAGCGGAAATTCTTAATGGTATCGGCGCTTTTGCACGGGCTGCTGCTGGTGTTGTTGATCGTGGGGCCGGCATTTGCGCCGAAGCGTCGGACGGAGCTGAACCATTTGCCGGTTTTGCATGTGATTCCGGCGGAGTTGCTGGACGCGTCGGTTTCCGGTGGGGGGGAGCCTCCTCCTGCGGCGAGGGAGCCTGTGGTGGAGCCGGAGTCTCCGGTGACGCGGCGGGCACCTCAGCCTGAGCCCGAGCCTGAGGTGGAGACGGTGACGCCGCCGGTGCGGGAGGTGGATCCGGTTGAGCCTCCGCCGGTGGTCAGGGAGCAGCCCAAGCCTCCGGTGAAGCCCAAGCCGGTGGAGAAGCCCCAGGAGAAACCGAAGGAGGTAAAGCCGAAGCCTACGGTGAAGAAACCTGAGATCAAGGTGTCGACTGCGTTGACGACGCAGAAGCGGGATACTGTGCGGGAGGCGAGGGAGCAGGCTGTGCAGGCGGAGCTGAAGCGGCAGCAGGAGGCGGCGCGGGAGTTAGAGAATCGACTGGTAAGGACGACTCAGCGGATTCAGTCGGGTGCATCGGGTTCCACGAAGATTGATATTCCGGGGCCGGGTGGGGGAGGTCCGGCTTTTGCGAACTGGAATCAGGCGGTGTTGAGTATTTACGACCGCTATTGGGTGGCGCCGTCCGAGTTGAAGGACGAGAGGGCCACTGTGGTGGTGGAGGTTGTGGTGAATCACGATGGCAAGGTTTTGCGGGATCGCATTGTGAGCCGATCGGGTATTGCGGCATTGGACAACAGTGTGCAGGCGGCATTGGATGCGGTGCGGCGTAAGGGGCTGCCGAAGTTCCCGGCTGCGGCGAGGGAGAGTGGGGAGTTGCAGCGGACGGTGAGGATCAATTTTAATTTGAGTTCAAAACTACGATTGGGATGAAACACGTGAAGAGGCTTTTTTTTCTTGGGCTAGGCGTTGCGGTTTTGGGTTTGGGGGTGCGGTCGGCCGAGTATACGGGTGATATTGTTCGTACGGTCGAGAACGGGGCGATTCCGGTTTCATTGGAGGGGTTTTCGGGGGAGGCATTGAGTGCTTTGCGGTTTGATTTGGGGGTGCAGGGTTTTGCGGTGGTGGAGGCTTCGGCTGCCCGCTATCAGCTGCGGGGTGAGGTGAGTGGAGACAAGTTGACGGGCAAGGTTTACCTGGCGGGGCAGGGGTTATTGAGTCGGGAGTATCGGGGGGCGAGTCTGAGGGCCTTGGCGCATGCATTTGCGGATGATTTTGTTTCCTTGCCTGCGCCGACGGGGCCGGGGCGGGTTGGGATTGCGCGGTCACGGGTGGTTTTCCGGGTGGAGTCGGGGAAGGCGAGCGAGGTGATGCTGGCGGATTACGACGGGTATAACCATGTGCAGTTGACGAAGGATGGGGTGCTGACGCGTGATCCGGCCTGGGTGGCGGGCAGGAACAGCATCTTATATACGTCGTATCGGACTGGGTTGCCCCGGATTTACTCCCATGATTTGTCGAGTGGGGCGCGGGCCATGGTGGCGGGGTTTCCGGGATTGAACGGTTCGCCGGCGGTGTCACCGGATGGGCGGAGGGTGGCGATGATTTTGAGCAAGGGGGGGAGTCCTGACTTGTATGTGGCGGATGTGGATGGGAGCAACCTGAAGCGTTTGACTACGACGAAGGAGGCGGAGTCTTCTCCCTGCTGGTCGCCGGATGGCCGGACCTTGTGTGTGGTATCGCAGAAGGACGGCAAGGCGGCGTTGTATACGATTCCATCGGATGGGGGGCAGTTGAAGAGGGTGAGTCTTTCGGGGGTTTGGGGCAGCTTTACTGAGCCGAGCTGGTCGCCTGACGGGAAGTGGATTGCATTTACGTGTTCCGTTGGGGGATTTCAGGTGTGTGTGGTTCCGGCGGGTGGGGGCAAGGCGGAGGAGTTATCCCAGGGGGAGGATCCGGTGTGGGCGCCTAATTCGAGGACCTTGTTGTTTGTGCGTCGGGTGGGGGGGGGCAAAGTCCTGTCTATGCTTGACGTGCCTACCAAACAGATCAAGGATGTCCGCCGTTTTTCAGGCAATTGTTCCCAGCCGGATTGGGTTAGATAGCCGTAAATCCGGAGATGATTTTGACCAACATGAAACGTTCCCTCTTTATCAATTTGCTTTTGGCTGCCGCTTTGGTGATGGGCGGTGCTGTAGGGTGTAAGCGGAAGCCGAAGTCTCCGACGCCGATTCCTGCGAACGCGGGTGGCATGGGCGAGGGTGGGGTTTATGGTTCGCAAGGGTTGCCTGGGGGGCAGGTTGTGAAGCCGGTTCAGCCGGTTGACACTGTTGGGACTGATCCGGCGGGAGGGGGAGCGGACGGCAATGTTCCGTTGGATGCTACGATGGAGAACTGGAATGCCGACCGTGGTTTCTTTTCGATGAACACGGTTCATTTTGACTTTGACCGGTCGACGATTCGGTCGGAGGACATATCGAAAGTTGAGGCGGTGGGGCAGCATTTGAAGGCGAACCCGAATCAGGGAGTGCGGGTGGAGGGGCATTGTGATGAGCGAGGGACGGAGGGTTACAATCTGGCTTTGGGCGAGCGTCGTGCGTTGTCGGTTCGGGACTATCTATTGAACATGGGTGTGGCGGCGAACCGGGTGGACACGGTGAGTTATGGTGAGTCGCAGCCGGTGGATTTTGGGAATTCGGAGGCGGCTTATCAGGCGAACCGGCGTGCTGAGTTTCTGCTGCTGACGCCCTGACGCATTGGCTGGTCTTTAGTTGTGAGGTTGGAGGGAAGGGGCATTTTTGCCCCTTTACTCTTTAGTGGATAGGGGCGAAGGTTTGCGAAGAATTTGCGAGATATGATGAATGCGACGCTATTGGGGATGCTAAACGGTTGGGAGATTGTGTTGATTGTTGCGGTTGTGTTGTTGCTGTTTGGGGCGCGCAAGCTGCCGGATTTGGCCCGTGGCATGGGGCAGGGGATCAAGGAATTCCGGAAGGCGACGAAAGAGGATGCGCCGAAGGCGGATTCTTGAGTGAGGGAATTGGCGGAGGGAATTTCGGAAGACAATCACCTTTAGGTTTGGATGAGCATGGAAGCATTGTTTTTGGGGATGTTGAACACGCCGGAGATCATTTTGATCCTGGTGTTGGCCTTGATTTTGTTTGGCGCGAAGAAGCTGCCTGAGCTGGCGAAGGGTTTGGGGCATGGGATCAAGGAGTTTCGGAAGGCCTCGCGCGAGATCTCGGACGAACTGAACACGGCGATTTACGAGGAGCCGAAGGCTCCGGTGAAGAAGCCGGTCTCGACTGAGCCATTGCGACCGGACGGGGTTCAGCCCCAGGGCGAATCGGATGGGGTGCTGAGTGGAGAGGGTTCGGGGGAATCCACGGTGGCGCAGGGTGAGGGGAGTGGCGGGGAGGACGGCCAGAAGTCTTCCGGCCAGTCGGTTTAGTGGTGTAGAGGTTCTGATTTCAGGCCATGGACAAGGAGCCAGAGGCACATTCGTCTTCGGGCGAGCTAGAGGCGTCGTATGCTTCGGGCGAGCTGCATTCCTCGTATGCTTCGGGTGAACTGGGTTCTGACGGGCCGGGGAGTGGCAGTGGTGGTGCTTTAGTTCCTGCCGGGGGGAAGCGGGACGTGGTGGTCTCTGGCGGGGTGGGTGAGGGTGATTCGGCGGGGGGCGAGGAGGACGACGAGGGCGGGCCGGTTAAGACATTTCTGGAGCATTTGGAGGATCTTCGCTGGGTATTGATCCGGATTGTGGCGGCGTTGGGGGTAGCGATGGTGGGGTGTATGGTGGGTGCGCCGGCGATCACCAAGTTTCTGGAGTGGCCGCTTTTGATTGCGGACGTGAAGGATGATGCGGGGATGCCGGTGATGATTGACCTGCAGACCTTGGGGCCACTGGGGCCTTTCATGATCACGATGAAGCTAGCGTTGTATGGGGGGCTAGTCCTGGCGTTACCGTTTGTTTTGTACTTTATTGCGGACTACGTGATGCCGGCTTTGAAGCGGAGCGAGAAGCAGTTCTTCATTCGGGCATTCATCATTGGGGCGGGGTTATTTTTGTTGGGGGTGATGATGTGTTATTTCTTTGCGTTGCCGATGACGTTGCGGGCGACGATTCAGTATAGCCAGTGGATGGGGTTCAAGATTGGGATGTGGCGTGCGGAGGAGTATTTTTCGTTTGTGACGCTTTTGATGGTTTGTATGGGGGCGAGTTTTGAGGTGCCGATTCTGGTGTTGAGCTTAGTGAAGATCGGGTTGATTCAGGTGGAGTGGTTGACGAAGGGGCGGCCGTATTTCTTCATTGTTACCTTTGCGGTGGTGGCCTTTATCACGCCGGATTTTGTGAGCACGTTTTTTCTGGTGATTCCGATGATGGTGTTGATGGAGATTTGCATTTGGATTGCCAAGTATTGGAAGCGAAAGGAACTAAAAGAAGCTTTACAGGCACAGGGACGGGATTAACCTGTCGGGCATCATTTGACCACGAACATGATTCGCACACCGATTTTATTGCTTGCGGTTGTGACAGGTTTTGCCCTGCTCACGACAGGCTGTGCCAAGACTGAGCAAAAGTTCAGCCGGGGCATGCGGAACGTTACAGAGTTTGCGCGGATGGGGGAGATTCGTTATTCCTACGAGCAGACGGCGTTATTTGACGGGCCGGACAAGGCCTACACCTCGGGGATTATCAAGGGGATCAACAAGAGTCTGGTTCGGACTGGTGTGGGTGTGTATGAGATTGTGACGGCTCCTTTTCCTCCGTATGAGCCGGTGCTGACCCACTACATTTCGCCTGAGATCGTTTATCCTGCTAGCTATCAACCGGGCTTTGCGGCTGATCAGACGATGGCGACTGACACGTATATGGGCTTCAGCGGTGGCGATGTGGCACCGATGGTTCCGGGGAGTCGTTTCCGGGTATTCGACCAATAAGTTAGCTGCCTGGGGTTCGGGTGGATTCACACTGGACTGAGGGCATGCAGAATTTGGCGCCGGCGTAACACGCACGGCGCCCTTTTTTTTATGAGTGTCAAAGTGAGTCGAAAGTCGTTGGGGAAGGTGAACCTTGTATTGAACGTCTTGGGTAGGAGGGAGGATGGGTTTCACGAGTTGGAGACCCTGATGGTTCCTGTGGGGGTGGCGGACGAGTTGAGTATAGAGCTGGGGGGTGCAGGGATTGAGTTGTCATGTTCCCGGTCGGAGCTGCCGACGGACAGGGGTAACTTGGTGTATCGGGCTGCGGAGGTGTTTTGTCATCGGGCGGGGTTGACTGAGGGTGTTCGGATTCATTTGGAGAAGCGGATGCCATTGGAGGCGGGGATGGGGGGAGGGAGTTCGAATGCGGCGACGACGTTGCTTCTGATGAATCAGTTATTTGGGGGGGCTTTAGGCACTGAGGTTTTGCGTGAACTGGCTGAGGGTTTGGGGTCGGATGTGCCGTTCTTTTTGGGGTCGGGCCCGGGGGTGGCGCGGGGGCGTGGGGAGCGCGTGGAGGAGGTGGATTCCTTTGGGTGTTTGGAGGGGGTTGGGGTGTTTTTGGTGCATCCTGGTTTTGGAGTATCGACGCCTTGGGCCTACAAGCAACTGGTGCATTTTCCGCAGTTGCTGAACGGGAGGTCAGGTCGGGTTGATGAGATGGTGGAGGCGATGCGGTCCGGGGGGATGCGTCGCGTGGGGGAGTTGCTTTACAACGCCTTGGAGGAGCCGGTGCTGAACAAGTATCCCTTGTTGATGTTGTTTCAGGAGTTTTTGCGGGGGCGGGATTCGTTGGGGGTTTTGATGTCGGGCAGTGGGTCGACGACGTTTTCGTTATGGGGGAGTGTTGACGGGGCGAGGGAGGCTGAGGCGGCTTTTCGGGCTGAGTTTGGGGAGGGGAATTGGACGTGGGTGGGGGAGTTGGGGCGTGAAGCGCAAAGCGGTAAGCAACAGCTGAGGTAAGCCGATCAAGGGAAAAGTTGGATTAAGAGGAGGTTGC
>JBMTVN010000160.1:0-9307 GCA_049451415.1 Limisphaerales bacterium
CCCAGCACATCCAACGCCCCCGAACAACACGCCACGCGCAAACGAGCCGGAAAAACCCCTATCACTTCCCCCGGCTCCCCCGCACCCTCAGCCAACTCGACCGCGCAAATCTTCAATAACCACGGATCCCCCTCACCCGACACCCATGTCATGCCCCCCGGCCATGGCTGAAATGCCCTGAACCGATCGTAAACCACCCGGACATCCAACCCCCAGTCCACTCTCCCGTCCTGCCGGGTAATCTTGCGCGCATAGGTCACCCCCTCAGCAGACTGCGGCACACCGGATAATTCACCCCGCAAAATTTGGGGCATGTAATCCCGCAACATCTCTCCCCCCATCACCGCCAGACGATCGTGCAATTCCTGCCCCGTCTCCCGTGGACCTATCGGCGTAGACCGCTGAACCAGAATATCTCCCGCATCCAACTCCTCCACCACCCGCATCAAGGTCACCCCCGTCTCCGTATCCCCGTTCGCAATGGCCCACTGGATCGGAGCCGCCCCCCGATACCTCGGCAACAAGGAGGTGTGAACATTCACACACCCAAAACGAGGAAGCTCCAGCAATGCCTTCGGAAGAATCTGGCCGTAGGCCGCAACCACAATGATGTCCGGTCTCCACCCCGCCAATTGATCCAGAAACCCGGACTCACGCGCTCGCTCCGGCTGTAAAACCTCCAAACCCCGCTCTCCCGCCAGTTCCTTCACCGGCCCCGGCAACAACCGCATCGACCGACCCCGCGGGCGGTCAGGCTGCGTCACTACCCCAACCACCTCATACCCATCACCCAAAAGCAAGTGACGCAAACACTCGGCCGCCAAATCGGCCGTCCCCATGAAGACTACCCGCGCCCGCTGCTCTCCAGAACCCATCAGCCCTAACCCTTCGCATCCTTGTGCCTCAAGACCACACTCGTCATCTCAGAAAAACTGATACTCTTCTCCCCCCCCGCCAAAAGCACCAGATGCAATTCGTTGGAGGAAATCCGGCTGATCCGCTTGCCCACAAATTCCTGCTTGGGAGTCCGAAACACCAAAACCATGTCACGCTCAGCCGGCCCCAAAACCATGCGGAAAAACCCGGGAAACTTGGTCTCAAAAAAGCGCCGGTCGAAATTGTGGTCGCTCCGCTGAAAGACCTGGGGCTGACTCTGGGCCGAGGCCCCGCCAGCCTTCTCCATCGAAGCCAACGACAACCCACCGCCACCACCCGCAGGAGCAGCCCCCCCAGCCAACGGAGCAGCCAGCGAAGACCCCGCCAAATCCTCCGCCGGAACCTCCTCCTCCACCGTATGATGCCCCCCGGCCGATGGCACCGACAGAAACAGCACCTGCCCCACCACCGGGAGAACAAACGATAAACCACAGACCAACCCCACGTTGTGCCCCCGAAACAGTGCAACCTCATACGCCGCATACAAATTCGCCACCACCAGAACCAGCAGGAGCAAGTAACCCATCGGGCCGTTGAATGCCCCAATCAGCGAAGGAGCCGGCTTCGGGCGCTCCACGCGGTTCGCTACCTCGCGCACCACAATCTCACGCTTCTTCTGCTGCTGAATCCATTCCTCCATCGGGATCTCAATGAAAATATCCACAAATTCCGCCAGCTCAGGATTCTCCCGCAGCTTCCGCAATGTCTCCTGTGAAAAACTCACCCAAGGCGTCCTTTGCGAAAAACCTCCAATGTCCAAACGAACCACCATGCCGTCCTCGTCCGCAGACGCAATCTCACCACTCAAGGTGTTGCCGTTGGCCAACTTGTAATCCTCAGCCCAAGCTCCAACTCCCAAAGCTAAAAAAAGGAAAGCAATAACGCAGTGTCGAACGAAGCGCATAGAGGGGGTTCAATATCAAATGACCCGCCTTGAGGGAAAGGAAAATGCATGCACCTCAACCCCACTCAAATCCCCTTTCCGGTTGTCTCCCGGCACCCGCAAACCCTATCCTCTCAGCCCAATCCACCAAGACCTCATCCGCCCCCTCATGCCTAAGAAAACCACCGCATCCCCGCTCAAACTCCTCGCCATCCTCGGCCTCGCAGGCATTGGCAGCACCTGGATCTACCTCACCGGCCCCACCACCCACCCGGAAGAAGAATCCCGCCCACCAAAAATCGTTAAAACCGCACCGCTCCACCCCACCAACCAAACAATCCAAATCACCGCCTACGGCTCCGTCATACCCGCCCAACAAGTCACAGTCGAACCCCAGGTCAGCGGCCATATCATCCAACTCAACCCCAAACTCATCCCCGGAGGCACCCTCCAAAAAGGAGACCCACTCTTCTCCATCGACCCCGCCCTCGCCCAAATCAACCTCCGCGAAGCCCAAGCCGAACTCGCCCGGGGCCAGGCCGAATTCCACGAAGCCCAACGCAAATCCCGGGAAGGCCAACGACTCGCCGCCGAAAAAGTCATCCCCAGCACCGAGTCCGCCGCCCTCGAAGCCGAACTCCTCACCCGCACCGCCGAACTCGAACGCCTCAAGGCCAGACTCGACCGTAACCGCGAACTCCTCCAACGCCATACGCTACCCTCCCCCTTCAACGCCCTCGTCCTCAATGAATCAGTCGAAATCGGCCAACGCGTCGACCCCGGTGACGCCACGGTAACCCTCGTCGGCACCGACGCGTTCTGGGTCCAGGTCGCCATCCCCACCGACAAACTCCAACATCTCCAACTCCCCACCCCGGAATCCCCCGGCGCAACCGCCACCATCACGCTCGATAACGGCACCCCCAACCCCGGCCGCTACCAAGGCCAGGTCATCCAACTCCTCGGTAATATCGAGGAATCCGGCCGCATGGCCCGCATCCTCGTCGAAATCCAGAACCCACTCAACCCCACCACCCCCACCAATACCCCCCTGCTCCTCGGCAGCTACGTCCGCGTCGATATCCACGCCGGCCAGCTCTCCAATGTCTTCGTCATCCACCGAAACGCCCTCCGCGAAGGCGACCGCATCTGGATCGCCGACACCAACCAAACCCTCCAAATCCGCCAGGCCACAGTCCTCTGGCAAAGCGATGATACGGTCTCCATCACCACCCCCATCAATCCCGGCGAACAACTCATCACCAGTGACCTCCGCGTCGCACTCCCCGATATGAAAATCAACGCCCAGCCCTCCCAGCCCGGCTCATGACTCCCACCTCCAATCCCCACCAAGGCCTGCGCGCCTGGTTCGCCAAAAACCACGTCGCCGCCAACCTGCTCATGCTGGCCGTCGTCACCACCGGCCTCCTCGTCGCCCGCCATATCCGGCAGGAAATCTTCCCCACCTTCTCCCTCGACGTCGTCCAGATCTCCATGGAATACCGCGGAGCCAGCCCCGAGGAAATCGAACACTCCATCATCCTCCCCATCGAAGCCCAACTCCGCGGCATGGACCTCATCCGCGAAGTCCGCTCCGTCGCCCGTGAAGGCAGCGCATCCCTCACCGCCGAACTTACCCCGGGAACCGACCGCAACCGCGGACTCCAGGAAATCACCGCCGCAATCCAACGGATCAGCCTCTTCCCCGACGACGCCGAACCCCCTCGCATCTCACTCGACGGCGGACGTCGCCGAGGCGTGCTCTACCTGTCGCTCTATGGCGACCTCGACCAGCACGGCCTCGTCAGCTTCGCCCGCCAAATCGAAGCCGGCCTCCTCGCCGAACCGGATATCTCCCTCGTCGATATCCGCGGCATGCGGCGCCCCGAAGTCCACGTCGAAATCTCCCAAGCCAAACTCCGCGCCCTCAACCTCCGCCTCGAGGATGTCGCCCGCGCCATCGATGCCTCAGCCCTCGACGTCCCCGCCGGATCCATCAAAACCCCCGGGGGCGATATCCTCCTCAAGACTGCCGAGCGTAAAAATATCGCCAGCGATTTCAGGGACATCGCCGTCATCAGCCGGCCCGACGGCACCAAGATACGCCTGAGCGACATCGCTGAGGTCCGCGAAGGCTTCGAGGAATCCGAACGCGAATCCTACTTCGACGGCCGCCCCTCCATCTGGCTCGCCGTCAACAGCTCCGAATCCCAGTCGCCCCTCACGGTCGCCCGCGCCGTCAAACGCTTCATCGAACGCGAAAAACCCCACCTCCCCCCCAGCGTCGGCCTCACAGTCACCTACGACCGCTCGGTCGCCTATGCCGAGCGCATCCAAATGCTCATGACCAACGGGGCCCTCGGCCTCCTCCTCGTCATCCTCGCCCTCGGACTCTTCCTCGAACTCCGCGTCGCCTTCTGGACCGCCGCCGGTATACCCGTCTCCATCCTCGGCTCACTCTTCCTCCTCCCCGCACTCGACGCCAGTATCAACATGATCTCCCTCTTCGGCTTCATCGTCACTCTCGGTATCGTCGTCGATGACGCGGTCGTGGTCGGCGAGGATATCTTCCACAAGATGTCCCAAGGCATGAGCCGGCTCGACGCCGCCATCCACGGTGTCCGCGATATGACTGTCCCCGTGGTCTTCGCCGTCTCCACCAATATCATCGCCTTCCTCCCCCTCCTCTTCGTCCCCGGCGAAACCGGCCGCTTCTTCTATGTCCTGCCCGCCGTCGTCATCGCCGTCTTCTCGGTCTCCCTCATCGAATGCCTCCTGATCCTGCCCTCCCACCTCGCCTTCCAAAACCGCATCGCCCGCATCCCCTGGTTCGAACGGTTCAATAACGCTCAAACCCGACTCCGCATCCGGATCGACGACGCCATCGACCGCTGGTACGCCCCGGTCCTCAGCGCTGCCATCCGCAACCGCTACCTCACCGCCACGGTCTTCCTCGCCGCCCTCGCCCTCACCACCGCCTATACCTTCAGCGGCCGAGTCAACTTCGCCTTCCGCCCCTCCATCGAGACACCCTTCGTCCAGGCCGAAATCGAAATGCCCGCCGGCACCGCCGTCCAGCGAACCCGCGAAGTCGTCTTCCAAATCGAACACGCCGCCCGAGAAGCCCTCGCCGCCACAGGTGAAACGAATATCCTCGTCGGAGTCACCGCCTCAGTCGCGGAACGCAACTCCAACGCCGGCGAAGTCTCCGTCCGCCTCGTCGAGCAATCCCAACGCAAAATCACCGCCGCCCAGTTCGCCTCACTCTGGCGGGAACACATCCCCGATATACCCGACCTCGAATCCCTCTTCTTTGATTATCTCATCGGCCCCGGCGGCTCCGCCGAAATCGATATCCAAATCGCCCATCCCGACATCGAAACGCTCCAGCAGGCCGCCACCGAAATCGCCGCCACTCTCGAAAATTACCCAGGCGTCGAAGACGTCCGCAAAGGCTTCGGCAGCGAAATGCCCCAGCTGAACTTCGAAATCAAACCGGAGGGACGCAGCCTCGGCCTCGATGCCCGCGAACTCGGCCGCCAAATCCGCCACGCCTTCTACGGTGCCGAAGCCCTCCGCCAACCCCGCGACCGCGATGAACTCCGCGTCATGGGCAAACTCCCCCCGCACGAACGCCAATCCCTCGCCGCCCTCGAAAATCTGCTCATCCAAATCCCCGGCGGCGGTGAAATCCCCCTCCACCAGGCTGCCCGCATCCTCACCACCCAAGCCCCCACCCGCATCGAGCGCGTCGACGGCGCCCGCGTCCATAATGTCACCGGCAACGTCGTCCCCGGCATCACCACCGGAAACAAGGTGCTCTCCTCTTTCGAGAAATCGGAACTGCCCGGCATCCTCGCCAAATACCCCGGACTGCTCTACTCCTTCGAGGGCGAACAACGCGAACAACGCGAATCCATGCTCAACCTCACCTGGGGCCTCATCGCCGCTCTCTTCACCATCTACGCCATCATGGCTTCCCTCCTCCGCAGCTACGCGCAGGCTCTCGTCGTGTTCCTCATGATCCCCTGGAGCCTCGCCGGTGCCATCCTCGGACATATCCTCATGGGCTTTGACCTCAGTGTCTTCAGTATCTTCGGCATGATCGCCCTCTGCGGCATGGTGGTGAATGGCGCCTTCGTCATGGCCATCACCCGCAACTCCTACCAGCAACAAGGCCTGCCCCCCGCACAAGCGATCGAAAAAGCCGCCCTCCGCCGCTTCCGCCCCATCCTCCTCACCGCCCTCACCACCTTCCTCGGCCTCACCCCCATGATCCTCGAAACCAGTGTCCAAGCCCTCTTCCTCGTCCCCATGGCCATCTCCCTCGGTATCGGAACTCTCATCTCCGCCGTTGTCGTCATGACATTCATCCCCGCAACTATGGTCATCGCAGATGAACTCGGCCTCGAAACCATCAGTGCTGCCGAGCCCCTGCCCGAAACCTCTACCCCATGAAAACTCTCCACGTTTTCACCCTCACCTCCCTCCTCTCGCTCAACTGCACCGCCGCCATCTTCAACGTCCGCAACTTCGGTGCCACCGGCGATGGCTCCACCCCGGATACACCCGCCATCCAACAGGCCATCGATGCCTGTACCCAAAACCCGCCCAGCCAAGTCCTCTTTCCCCCAGGCAATTACCTCTCCGGCACCCTTCACCTCAAAAGCCACGTCACGATCAACCTCACTGCCGGCGCCACGCTCACCGGCTCCACCAACCTCGATCACTACGCCTCCCCCGACCCCAAGGTCGCATCCCCCGGCTTCGACTACGGCCGCTGGCACCACGCACTCCTCCTCGGCGTGAATATCCAGGATGTCCACATCACCGGCCCCGGAACAATCAACGGCAATCAAGTCCACGACCCCCTCGGCGAAGAAAATATGCGCGGCCCCCATACAATCCTGCTCACCGGCTGCAACCAAATCTCCCTCCGGGATATCCAGTTCGTCGACTCCGCCAACTACGCGGTCCTTTTCCTGAATACCGACAACGTCACAATCCATGACTGCCGCTTCATCGGCGGTTGGGACGGCATCCACTGGCGCGGAACCCCGGACCAATGGTGCAACAACGTCACCATCACCGACTGCCAGTTCTATACCGGCGACGACGCCATCGCCGGCCGCTACTGGGACCGCACGCTCATCCGTGACTGCACCATCAATTCCTCCTGCAACGGCATCCGCCTCATCGGCCCGGCACGTAATCTCGTCATTCAGGATTGCCTCTTCCTCGGCCCCGGCCGCCAACCCCACCGCACCTCAGGCGAAAAACGCCGCACCAATATGCTCGCCGGTATCGTCCTCCAACCCGGCGCATGGGACGCCACCACCGGCCCCCTCGAAGATGTCCTCCTCTCCGACATCACCATGCACAACGTCGCCTCCCCCGTCTCAATCTGGACCCGCCCCGGCAATACCGCCAACCGCATCACCATCCAGGACCTCCATGCCACCAGCCTCTACCGCGCCGCGCTCTCCGTTGAAAGCTGGACGGATGACCCGATCCAAAACATCACCATCCGCAGCTCTTCCTTCGAATACAAGGGCTCCACCAACCCGCCGCCACTCGAAGTCAACTCGCCGGGAGTCGACCCCAGACCCCTTCCCTCCTGGGGACTCTACGCCCGCAACGTCCAGAACCTCACTCTCGACCACGTCCAGCTCACGCTTACATCAGAAGACACCCGACCTCCCGTCCTCCTCGAGCGAGTGCAAAACCACCGCTTTCACAACTCCACGGCCACCCCACACCTCTCCGACCCCACACCGCTGGAATAAAAACGGACGCGGAAGAAGCTCTCCCGCGTCCGTCATAAACGCCCAGAACCAGATCAGAACTTGTAGTTCAAGCCCGCCATGATCTTCAGGTCATTCTCCTCGCGCCCCGGCGCCGGCTGGCTCCGGTAGGTATCGACCGCCAAAGCCCGCAGGGAAAGATTCCCCATCAGCTTGGCCTCAGCACCCAGCTCAAAGTTCACCACGTAGTTCTCGAAGTCGATCAACTCAGGCACATAATCCACCCGCTGCCACAACCGCGCCCCCTCGCTGATCTTCCATTCAAACTGCTCGCCCAAACGCAGCGTCGCATACTCGCCACGCTCACCCCCCACCTTTTCAAACACATAGCCCGGACCCGCATCCGCGCTCAGCTTGAACTTCGAATCCTTGATGAAGTAATACCCCACACCCGCACTCACCGGGATACGGTAATCAATATCCGCAATGGAATCCTGCATCGCATCCACCCGAACCAACGCATACCATCGATCACTCAGCAGCCGGTCATATTGCCCATAACCCCGGATGTAATCCGTGTTCTTCTCCATCTCCGCATTGGGATCATTCGCCGCCCTCGATTCCCCATACCCGGCCGAAGCCCCCAAACGCCACTCGTTCTTCTCCCCCAAATGCTGCGTGTCCACACTCGCCGTAAACAATACGTTCTCCGTATTGCCCGTCGCCGCAGCCACCGCCAAACCCGCCGAGGATTGCCACTTCACCTTCTTCTCCTCCGGCGCCGGAGCCGCGTCCTTGGCCGCCTCCTCACCCGCCAACACGAAACCGCTCGCCACAGGCAAAAACCCCAACGCCATCGCCAGCGCAGCGCGATAGCCCGATCTCACATTCGATCTCATTTTCATTTCTTAGTGTTTATCCAAAATGTGCCCGAAAACTTCACTACGGATCACCGCCCCAAAAGATTCCCCACGGCCTTCACGGCATCCTGCCCCGCCTGACTCTCCATCATCTTCTGCACCTGCGCCTTCAGGTTGTTGAACATCGTCTCCTGCTCCGGCGACAACTCATACTCCCCCAGCTTCCCCACCAGCTCCATGGCCTCAGAATACTTCTGCTCAACCACCAAACCCTTCAACTCACCCAAACCCTGCTCCAAATCCCCCTGCACCTTCTTCAACTCCTCGGTCAACTGCGCCAACGTCTCCTTCTGCTCCGCATCCAGCGCCACTCCCGACAACTGCTCCAGCAGCCCCCCGGCATCCTGCAAACGCTTCTCTGAAACCGCCGACTTCAACTGGTCCAGCATGGCCTGAGCCTTCGCCACACTCTCCTCCGCCGCCTCCTGAGCCTTCACCGCCGTGTCCTCAGCCGCCTTCACCGCCCCCTGAACCCCCTCCGTCACCCGCTGAACGGTCGTCTTCGACTCCGCCCTCGCACCCCCAGAAGCAGCAACAGGCGACCCTGATTCAACCTGCTCCGCTCCCGCAGAACCGGAAGAACCCCCGTCCCCCCCACCACAACCCGAAGTCGCACAAGCCACCGCAGCGACCGACAAAAGACAAAACATCCGTCCTAAAAAGATTCGCATCGTGCTAGAATGCAGCCCGCCCATACCCTGTCAAGTCGCCCGCCGCCGCCCCGAGCGGAGTTGCGGAGTTCCAGATCAGCAGTCGGGAGTCAGGAGCCAGAAGTCAAAAGTCAAAGGTCAGAAGCCACCCCATCAGTCATTCGCGTCCATTCG
>JBMTVN010000161.1:0-9258 GCA_049451415.1 Limisphaerales bacterium
GCCAGGCCGGGGAGAGGTTTGAGGGCACTGTTCCGTTTAATGCCGAAGGGGTTGACAACTTCGGGTTGATCGAGATTTACGAAACTGTGCTCAAGAGGGGCATGGATCTGAGCATCCGGGCCCCCATCCCCATGAACTATGCTCCAGCCAATGACGCGCTTTTGCTGGCTGCGGGCCGTCTTTCCGATCTTTACATGTTGCTGGGGAACGAGGCTTATGCGGATGCAGCGGATCCGACGATCGGTTTTGGAACCGGCAGTGGTGAATACGGCAACGAGGCATCGACCATCCACAGCTTCCAGAACCAGGTTGCGAGCCTGCTGGACGAGGAACTGGCCTTGCTGCGGGGGCGTGATGATTCGTTGCAACCGGGGGTGCGCACGAGACCGTTTTATAACCGTCTGGTCTGGAATTTTACCCGGGGTGAGGGCGAGGTGGCCTACGCTTTCAATTACGATATCCGGGATGCGGAAGGCAGTTTGGATGGGCTGCTGGACGAAGCCGATGCCAAGAAACATTACCCTCAGGGACATGGAGACGCGTGGGGCCACTACCTTACGGCGCTCACGGGATATTATCACCTGCTGCACAATCCCAATTTTTCGTGGGTTCCACGGTCAGAGGCAGTATTGGTGGGCGGAGTGCCGGTGCAGGTGGACTATCTGGATGAGAGAAAGTTCGCGAAAGCCGCGCTGGCCAGAGCCCAAGCGGGCAGGGAAATCGTGGGGCTGACCTACAGACAACAGTTCAGCGAGGATCCGAAGTTGCAATGGCGAGGTTATCCGGACGGTAACACCAACCGGGCGTGGGGTGTTTCAGACTGGGCAAGCAGGGCAGGACAGGGGGCTTTCTTTGATTGGGTTGTGGGCAATGCTTTGCTTCCTGCCACGAATCATTTGACGGGCATCCAGAAAGTGGATCGCAGCACCGTCACGGAGCTTCCGGATTTGTCTGCAGCGTTCCTGGAGATCCAAAAGGAGATCGAAAAATCTGACTCGGGTCTAAATCCTTTGGGTCTGACCAAGAATACGATCCCTTTTGACATTGATCCGGTGCAAATCAGCCAGGGCAAGACGCATTTTGAGCAGATCTACGAGCGGGCCGTATCGGCGTTGAACAACGCTATCGCGGTGTTTAACCACGCGAATGGCCAGTCCCAGGCATTACGGCGTCAGGCTGATGATGTGGCTCAATTTCAACAGACGGTTGTTGAGCGGGAAGCTGACTTCAACAACCGTCTCATTGAGTCGTTTGGTTATCCTTACCCCGGTGATATTGGACCGGGGGGGACCTACCCCAGCGGGTACAACGGGCCGGACATTTACCACTACATGTATTTCGATCCCTCGACCGTATTGGGTGAACCGGTGGAGAGCGTTACCCAGTTTAGTGTGACCGTTGGCGATGTCTCGATTGCCGAGGATGGGTCACTCAACCGGTCCGACCGGGTGGTTCAATTCCATTTGTCAGGGAATGGGCAGGGAATGGTTAAGCCCCCGGCATGGATTGCTCCCCGGCGGGCACCAGGCGAAATTCAGAGGGCTCACTCCGAGTTGCTGCAATCCAAGGCACGTTTCCAGCGTGCGTTGGGTGAGTATGAGAACCTGCTTGCCCAGATGGAGGACCAGGCCGAGCTCCTGCGTGCCCAGTATCAGCTGAACGAAACCGAACTCAACATCCTGGTCACGGGGCAGAATGTCCAGGAGTCGTTGAACGCGTCCATCCGGCGTTCACGTTCCCGCCAACTGGAGTTTCAGACCAAAGCCAGGTTGGCGACTTTAGCGGCGAATGCGGTAGCGGAGTCGTTTCCAAAGGTGTTTGGTGTCATCGGAGGGCTGGCGAATGGGGTTGTTGGTGATTGGACTCACTCGTTGAGAACTGCTGTCCTTTATTCGGGCAATGTGGCATCTGAAATCATGACCAGGCAGGCGAACCGGGAATCGCTGGCCGAATTGGATAGCCAGCAGGCCAAGGAACTGGCGCAGAGTCAGGCGAATCTCAAGGTCACCGTGGCGAGGCAAGAGTTGGCTGAGCTTCAGCAGTTGAGACAGCTGGAGCAGGTCCTGCGGCAGGAGGTGTTGTTGCGTCTGGAGCTTTACACGGTGCAGGAGGCCATGCTTCAAGCGGCAGGTAATTATTCAGCAGCGCTGGCCCGGGGGTCGCGTCTGCTGGAAGACCGACAAAGGTTTCGGCAGCAGACGGCAGCCAAGATTCAGCAGTATCGCTATTCGGACATGGCATTCCGGATTTTTCGCAACGATGCGCTGCAGAAATACCGCGCCCAGTTCGATACTGCAGCCATGTATGTTTACCTTGCTGCCAAGGCCTACGATTTCGAGACCAATCTCCGTCCCGGCGACAGTGGCCAACCCGGCACAGTGTTCCTCAACCAGATTGTGAAAGCGCGTGCGGTGGGACGTATCAATGGTGGAGTGCCCGAGGTCAGCTTCAGTGGTGATCCCGGTTTGGCAGATCCCATGTCGCGGATGAGCCAGAACTTCGCTGTGCTGAAGTCCCAGCTCGGTGTTAACAACCCGCAGACTACCAGCAGGGAGTTTTCATTAAGAAGCCAACTGCTGCGGGTTCTACCGGGCTCGACTAGCAGTGCCAACTGGCGTGAAGCACTGGCGGGCTTCCGGGTGGATGACATAGCGTCCATACCCGAGCTGAAACAGCATCTGCTTTTCGAGGCAACGCAGCCCAAGGAGCCGGGACTGGTGATTCCGTTTAGCACCACAGTGAACCAGGACCTCAATTTCTTTGGCTGGCCTGCTGGTCCTGGTGACAGCAGCTTTAATCCCTCCGCTTTTTCAACGAAGATCAAGTCTGTGGGAGTTTCCTTTCACAACTATCGGACCTCCGGTTCGGGGGGCATGCAAGGGTCGGCATATGTCTACCTGGTGCCGACCGGGAGTGATATCGCCCGTACGCCGCGCAGGTTTTCTGGGGATACCCTGAATTATACGCGGGAGTGGCAGGTTGTGGACCAGTGGATGCCTGTTCCGTTCCCGCTTAGCAACGCAAACGACCCCTCCCTCAACTCCAGTGACTGGATTCCGATCAACTCCATCCAGTTCGGGCAGCAGCCCCTTGGCAATGTGCGGGGTCATGCTTCATTTGAGGCCTGGCACGACGGCCAATTCATCCCTATCACCGAGCCTCAGTTTCAAGCTGCACGGCTGATCGGCCGGTCAGTCTGGAATGACCGGTGGTTGCTGGTGATTCCTGCGGTCAGTCTCTACGCGTCTGATCGAAATGAGGGCCTAAACCGTTTTATTTACGGTGGTCTCGTGAATGGAACACGGGATGGGAACGGGGTTTCGGATATCAAGCTCCGTATTCAGGCTTACTCCTACACTGGCCGATAACGCCATGGAGCTTTCCTGCCCAAGCCTGCGCGGGACTGTGCGCCGTGCCCTTGTCATAGGGTTGCTCACTTCTTCGGGTTATTTTGGCTACTGTGCTGACAAGAGCGGAGTTTCGCCAAACGCCATCTCCCTGCCCAAGGGGCCGGGGTCGGTGGAGGGACTGGGGGAGTCTTTTCAGCCCACGCTGAATACAGGGACGGCGAGCTATGAACTAGAATTGAGAGTCCCAGCCGGGACCGCAGGCCATGCCCCGGCGCTGTCCATCCGCTACGAGGGTGGGGGAGGCAACGGACCCCTGGGTTTTGGCTGGTCGCTGCCGATGGCCTATGTGCAGCGGAGGACGGACCGTGGGATTCCGGTTTACTCGGATGAGGTGGGCTTTGCCCGCGAGGATACCTTCATCAATGAGATGCGGGAGGAGTTGGTTCCCACGGCTGAAGGCCTTTACTTTTGCAAGAATGAGGGGGCATTTATCCGTTACCGTCAGACGGGTCAAAGCTGGACAGCAACTGCTCCCAACGGCACGACCATGGTGTATGGTGCCCATGACGAATCACGCGTGCAGGCTGATGCCGAGCGCGTATTCCTTTGGATGCTGGACAGCCAGACCGATACACGTGGCAACACCATCCTGTACGGTTACACCTCATTTCCCGGAGAGCAGGATCTTCATCAGGTGTATTTAAAGACCATTCGCTATGGAGCTGGAGCGCCTCCATGGTCGGATTATCATTTTGTTACCTTCGAATACGAGGAGCGAAGCGATTGGTTTGAGGACTGTCGTTCGGGGTTCGCAGTTAGGACTGGCAAGAGGTTGAGGTCCATCATCGTTGGTACGCATGGCCCTGTGCTGGAAAACCACCTTCAAGCCGACCTGGATGGCGATGGGCTGGTGGACAACCTGGTGCGCAGGTATGAAATCGACTATCAGCACGAGCCGGGAACAGACAGTCATTGGTCGCTGCTTTCGTCCGTGACCCAGGTGGGTTCCGATGGGGTTTCGACCCTTCCCCCGGCTGTATTTGGCTACCAGGTCTGCGATCCCCCTGAAGAGATCAGTGCCGCGGGGAGTGTCATGGGATCGGTCAATACTCCGCCGTGGGTTATGGACAATCCGCTGGCGGAGTTGGTTGATTTGAATGGGGATGCCCTGCCGGACCTGCTCAAGACCGAGAGTGGCGGGGGTATTCATACCGCCTACCTGAACCTCGGCGAGTTGGATGGGGACCTGCAGTGGCAGGACGGAATCCCACTAGGCGGCGATGGAGATGCCTTTCAATTTGACCTGAAGTCGGATGCGTCCTCGGGTGGCCATGGATCCCATCTCGCCGACATGGACGGGGATGGTGCGGCGGATTTCACCATTAAAGCCGGTGCAGAGCAGGTTTTTTACTTTTCCAACCTGAATAAAACCCGGTGGGGTGAGCGGCAATTGATGACGGTTCAGGACTTTGCTCCGCCGGCTCCATTTGGAGATCCGGGAGTCAGGATAGGGGACTTTGACTTCGATAAGCGCACCGATATCATGCGCAGCCTGGGAGGGAACCTCGGCTATCATGTTTGGTTTAACCTGGGAGAGCAGATTTATTCGCCGCGACTTCTGGCTGGCTCGGAGGGATTTAGTTTCGACTTTTCCCAGGGTTCGGTGCAGGTGGCCGACATGAACGGGGACCGGGTACCCGACATTGCTGCGATTGCACCTGTGTCAGTGACGGTAACGGCCGGCTTGGGCTATGGAAGATTTCAGGAACTGCGTGTCATGATGATTCCCGATGGGGTGGTCCTGAGCTCGCAGCAGGTGGCGAGGGCGAGGTTGGTGGATCTGAACGGGGACGGACTGGCAGACCTGGTGGTGGAAAAAGCTGAAGGCACCGACATGTGGTTCTGGATCAATCAGGGGACCTATGCGTTTGGGGCGCGCAAGAGAATCACGGGTCTTCCCGTGCCCATTGGTTCCAACGCCCAGGTCCGCTGGGCTGATCTCAACGGGAACGGCACCAGTGACTACGTACTCGCTGATGCGGAGAACGATCCTTCCCTGCAGACAGTGGACATTGGCAACCTGCTTTCCTGCGGTGCGTCTCCGAACGTCCTTATCTCGATTTCCAACGGCATAGGGCGGGTAACCGAGATTGAATACGCCTCCTCTACGGCATACCGCATGGCTGATGCGGCTGCCGGCAACCCCTGGCCGGATCCGCTGCCTTTCCCGGTGCAGGTGGTGGCTTCCACCACCACGCTGGACTCAATGGGGCATGCGTACCTGACCAGGTATCGGTACCATGACGCCTATTACGATCCGGAGGAAAAGCAGTTTCGGGGGTTTGGCCGGGTGGAACAGATCGATACCGGGGACGTGAACGCGCCGACCCTGGTGACGAGATCCCACTTTGATACAGGCCGCGACTTCGAGGTCATGAAGGGCAAATTGCTCCGGATCACCTCGGAGACCGAAGACGGGAAAGTGTTTCAGGACCAGACGACGGATTGGGTTCACCCGCCGAGAGTCCTTTACAGCGGGACGAATGCCGAAACCGTTTATTTTGTTCATCCGGTATCCACCGTCACACGGGTCCTCGAACTGGGTCAGGGAACAGAAAAGCGAATGGAGCAGGAAATGGAGTTTGATGCCTTTGGTAATCAAACCCTGGCTGCCGACTACGGCATCGTGGAGAATGGCGATCGCTCAGCATTTGATGATGAGCGAATCACGACGACCCAATACGCCATCAACACCAATGCATGGATCTTGAGACTGCCAGCGCGTGTGGAGATCAAGGACGAAGGGGACGCGGTAATTTCGCGCTCGGAGTTCTTTTATGACGAGCCCAGCTTCTCCGGTGACAACCTGGGTATCGTCAACGTGGGTAACCTCACCATGAAGCGGGAGTGGATCTGGCCCGCCACCAACTCTGCCTATATCACCTCGGCTCGCACGCGCTACGATGCTTACGGGAACCCTGTCGCCATCCTCGATCCGCTCGCCGATCCATCGAACATCACCCATGGACACGCTCGCCAGATCGAGTACGACGCGCGGTTCAACACCTACCCGGTCATGGAGACGATTCATCTTGGTGACGATTCGGCCCCGCTGGTGTTCCGGGCGGCTTATGATGAGGGCTTTGGCACCGTCGCAAGCTCTACCGACTTCAATGCCAACACCACATTCTACCGTTATGACCCGTTTGCGCGTCTGATCGGCATGGTTAAACCCGGCGACTCCGCGGATTACCCGACGATCGAGTACGATTATGCCTTGGCCGTCTCCGCAGGTGAGAACCGCATCGTGAATTATGTCGAAACCAGACAGCTGGACAAGGTTCCGCAACCATCTGGTTCCAAACGGGAACACTATTTCATCACGCGCCAGTTCGTGGATGGTCTCGGGCGCACCCTGTTGACCAAGACCGAGGCTGAACCGGAGGCAGACGGCGGTGCTCCTCGTGTGGTGGTTACGGAAGCGAGCCTGTTCAATGCGCGTCAGAAGCCCTTTCGAGTCCTGAACCCCTTCTTTACCCTCACCACGGGGTCTCTGGATCAGCTTCTTGCCTACGAGGACATCCATGCGCCCGCTTGGAAAGGTCAGTTCCATGCCGAGGGAGTCCTCACCAACCTCAATCTCGCCGAGGCCCACAGCAGCAGCACAGACTACGACGCGACGCTGAGGCCAGTCCGGATGACTAATCCCGATCGAACCTTTAGGAGCACGGTTTACGAGCCTCTGCTCACGCGTTCGTTCGACGAGAATGATGCGGATCCGACATCGCAGTATTTTGCTACCCCAATGGTACATCGCAATGACGGCCTGGGGCGGCTGGTTCAGGTGGATGAAATTGCCCGCCTAACTGATGACGGCAACGCCAGTGCTGAGGCGAATACTTGGACTACCCGTTACGCATATGATCTGAACGACCAACTGGCCCGCATTACGGACTCCCAAAACAACGTCAAGACCTTCAGTTATGATGGCCTGAAGCGGAAGATTCATCTGAACGACCCGGACCGGGGAGAGATGCAGTTGGTCTATGATGACGCTTCCAATCTCACAGAGACCACCGATGCGAAGGGGCAGGTCATCACTTATACTTACGACGGTGCCAACCGGATCCGCACGGAGAACTATCACGACGGCACACCCCAACCCGGATGGCGTTCGACCCAGGAGGGACAGTCCCATTCCGTGATCTACCATTACGACACGCCCTTCCCCAATCTGGTGCAAGGCGATAACACCACGGCCACAGCCCGAAATACCAAAGGGGCAGTTACCTGGGTCGAAGACCTATCCGGCGAAGAACACACCTCCTATGATTCCCGTGGGCGCGTCGAGTGGGTGGTTAAGAGAATCCCTGACCCGTTGCTCGCTTCCAAGACTCAGCCCTCCTCCGCATCTTTGCCCCTGGTGAGCTTTCGCACCGGTTTCGCCTATGACTCCCTTGACCGCCTGACCAGACTTACCTACCCCGACTCCGACCAGCTTCGCTACGAATACAACGACCGCAACCTGGTGCGTCGTATCCCGGGAGGTCCCAGCGGCAGCATTATCTCCGACATCCTTTATCCACCATCGGGCCAAATGGCGCAGATCGACTATGGCAATGGTGTTCGCACCACCTACGCCTACGACTCCCGGCTCCGGCTGGAGAAGCTGCTCACCGCCTCCCATTCCGGAAACCTCAACCAGCAACTGATCCATTTCGGTTACGACTTCGACGGTGTCTCCAACATCAAAGCCATTTCAGACCTGCGGCCGGGCACCGCTGTTCCAGAGGGCGACCCGCGCCGCAACACCCAACAGTTCCAATATGACGACCTCTACCGGCTCACCCGCGTGCAATACTCATTTTCACTGCCTGGCGCCGCCCCGCGCAACGACGGGGAGGTCCATTATCGCTACGACCGCATCGGCAACATGCTGTCCCAGACCAGCACGTTTACTGACCACGTGGAGAAGGGCCTGCCAGTCGCTGATCTAGGCGAGATGGACACGGGTGGCGCTCTCGGACGTTTCAACCGCATGGGACGGAAGCCCACTGATCCCCCTGGTCCTCATGCGCTGACGGGGATTCGCCATAGTTCATTTGAGCCTCGTGAATATGCATACGATGCCAACGGCAACATGCTCGACATCGACGGTCTGCGCTGTACCTGGGACTTCAAGGACCGCCTGATAGCTGTGGAAAGCGCAGAGATGCGGGCAGTCTACTCTTATGATTACACCGACCGACGCATCGCCAAAGACGTGTCTTACAAACCGGGAAGCGTCAACTTCACCGATAACGAGGCACGCATCACCACCCTTTACATCAACAAATACTTCGAGGTGAGGGAACATGATGCACCCACCAAGTATGTATGGAATGGAGACACCCGCATCGCCCGCGTCACTGGATCGCTGAATACCAACGCAAGGGTTCAACGCCTTCGCGTCCACTCCGGCTGGAACCTCTGCTCGCTGGCGGTGTCCTCCGGGCTCCCCCTCCTCGGAGAAGGTCGGGCTGATGTTCTCACGGCCGCCTTTCGTTGGAACCCCGCGGCCGCCAATTGGTTGGAAATCCTTGCCGATGATACACTGCCTGCTGGCACCGTCCTTTGGCTCAAAGCCAGCACCAACGCCACTCTGGCCATCACCGGCACCTACACCGACCCGACGAACCGAACCGTGCCCGCTGGCGGCGACTTCCTGCCGAGTGCAGGTCTGGAAGCCTGGGAGTTCAAAGCGGCCGTCTCTAATCTGCCCTCCGCCACGGCTTGGACGTACGACGCCTTCTCCACCCACTGGCTCGCTTGGCTGCCCCCACCGCTGACCCAGCAATCCGACCTGCCCACCTTCATAGCACCGGGCGAGGCGGTGTTCGTCCGCGCTGACACCCCCGCCCAACTCGAA
>JBMTVN010000162.1:0-9135 GCA_049451415.1 Limisphaerales bacterium
CCGCTTGCCGCTTACCGCTTGCCGCTTTGCCCTCCTTCACTTCCCCCATCAACGACGGCAGAATCGGCACCGGTGATTCATTCGCCGTATCCTTCTTCGGCGCGGGCAAAGCCTTGTTCATGTCCAGCTTGAACTTGCCCATGCCCTTCACCCGGGGAACCGTCAGCATCAAGGGCAGACCCAGCTTCCCTTCTACCTCCGACGGCCGTTTCACCCGCAAGTCCAGCACCAGCTCGATCAGGAAGGCCAACGCCAGTCCAATCGCCAGCCCACCAAAAGCACAGGCTGCCATGGGTTTCATCAGGACTTCGGTGAGGTTACGCGAAGGAAGGGTAGGGCCATCAATTAACTCAATATTCTTGGCGGTGGTATTTCCGAGGTTCCGATCATAATCCTTGCGACTCATTTCGCGCACGAGATAGGTCAGGTTCGTGTCTTGGATCGCCCGTTCCCGTTCCAGATTCAGGATCTCCGCCTCCCGGCTGGCTAGTTCGTTCAGGCGATTGCGTTGCTGTGAGATCTGATCCTCCACCCGACGAAGCGAGGCTTCCAACCCCATCAATGTGGCCCGTTCGACGTTCAAATCAGGTCCGATTGGGCCAGTGGTGCTGGAGGTTGGGGCTACCACGCCAACAAGCCTTGGATTCTCCATCTCCATGGAATTCTTCTGGGCATCTAGCTGTTCGATTTGCCGCTGCACATTTTTCACCAGCTCGCTCTCAGGCGTCCAAATTCCTAGCAAGCGCGACTCCTCGTTCCTGAGACTCTCCAATCGTCCCATCAGGTTGCGATAGCTCGCCATCATTGTCGCGGATACCTCTGGCAAGGGCTCGTTGGTATTGGCGATCACCGAGGAGGACACCGCCAGACCCTTCTCCAATTGCGCCAACCGCGCCTTCTGCGCCTCCAACTCCCGCTCCGCCGCGTCCCGCTCGCTCTCCAACGCTTCCAGCCTCAAACTCACTGCGGTCTTCGCCTCCGGCAGCGAGGCAATGCCCAACTGACTCTTGAGCAGGTTCAATTGCGACTGCAGCTGGTCCAGCTTGTTCTTCGCATCGTCTTTCTGACGCCCAAGCTCTTCAAAGGTCATCCCCTTGTCATGCACCTGACGATGACGATTCTTGTATACAGTATCCAAGGCACTCAGCACTTGTTGGGCAATGGCCGGGTCGGGATGGGAATACGCCACTGTGATCACTGAGCTTCGCTTGGCCGGAATCACCAGCAGCGATTCCCGGATCTGAATCGTTGCTTCAAGAGTAGCGTTCGTGGCTTTGTTGTCCGGCCCTAAAATGCGGTCAGCCCCGACACTTTCCACCAGCTGCTGAGCCACTTCCTGGCTGGCAAGAATGAACACCTCACCTTCCATCAAGCCGTCACCGCGAGCGTCCAAATTCCGCACCTGCCCATCTGCCAACATGCCATCGGGACGCTCCACGATCACGTAAGGGACATTGAAACTGACCGTGCTCTGGTACCCCACCGGGATGATCCAAAGCATGGACGCAGCTGCCGCCAACCCCAACAGGGTGAAGAAGCTGATCTTGCCCTTATGGCGCCAGAGGATTTGAAGAATATCCTGCGGCTTCAGGCCGGAGCCATTGGATTCAGGTGATGCCTCGACTAATTCAGCATCAAGGATTGGATCTGCAGCGTTTCTAGGCATGCCATCTACAGGGTTATATTCACCAAGACAACGGAGCCTGGGCCCCGTTCAACCAACTCACAAATTCATTACCGACACCGCTTCGCGCGCAGATGGGAGCATCTGCAATGCCGCATCAGGACTGAGAAACATGGGATATCGCCCTCGAATGCCGGAACCTCGCCCAACTTTCCCTCCAACGCAATCCCCATTCCCCTCTCCCTCGCACAGGTAGGGACGAGCTGCCTGCCCGCAGTAGCCTTGGCGAAGGAGGGCGTCTCGTCCGCCGATTGCTGCACCCGCCTCGCCCCACGCTCTTCTCTATCCTCTATCCCCTCTCCCTGCCGCCCGACACGAGCCGCAGTCCGCGCCCATATCCCATATTCCATATCCCATCTACGATCTCCTATGTTCCACCTTCCCCTTCCTCGCCGCGTGTTTGCGCGGCCTCGACCCTAGTTCCCAGCGTCTAGCTCCTATCCTCTATCCCCATCTGGATTCGCTCGAGCAGAGCTAATCCAGATGGGGATAGAGGATCTCCCCTGCCAGCCGGTTTGCCCATAGGGGCAACCGACGAAACAGGCCATTATGCCAACCTTCGTGCAGGGACCGTTCCGTGCCCCAGCGTTCGGCCTTGAGATCGTACCGATAAAACTTCACCTGCTGCTCTGCTGCACCGAGTCCCGTTTTAAATCGTCGCAAGCCCTCATGTCCGAGATCTGTTCGTCCCAGACTGAGTTGGCTACACCCCAGTGCTTTGCACTGCAGGATCCCTTTCCACAGGACCAGATTGTTGGGACGCCGCGCCAGGTGACGGTCATCCGACGCGCCGTACTTGTAAATGGCTTGGTCTTTCCAGCGCAGGAACACCGCGCCCGCTAAAGGCTCCTGGCTTTTGGCATCACGGACGAGCACCACAAAACCGGCCTTCCGCTCAATCAACTCAGTGGCGATCGCTTCAAACAACCGAAGCGGCTGCGGAGGTAACCCGTGCTTGTTCCGGCGCGTCAGGCAATGCAGCTCATAGTATTCCCTGACGGCCTCCCGTTGGGTGCTAATCTCCACCTGCAGCCCGCTGCTTTCCGCCTTGCGGATGTTGCGACGCATCCCCGGGTGCAGATTGGCCTGCAACTGCTCCGGCGGAAGGGTCAGGTCGATCCGGTGCTCCAACACATGGAGCGACGGCACCGGGGCTTCGTCGGGTAGAATCGATCCCGGTTCGCCCCGGATTTCAACATACTTCCAACCCCGCTCGCGTCCGCGGTCCACCACCGCCTCCCAGAGATCTGTGGAAAGAACCGATGCCTCCTTTCCGTAATCCCGACTCAGCGGTGCACAGAAATCAGCAAAGGGAAGGCAGACGCCACGGCTCCCCCTCAACCAGCTCCGAACCTCAGCCAGCGGCAGGATGGTCTCCTGCCCTTCGCCAACCGATTCCCGCAAGAACACCGGCTCGAACCCATAGGCCTGCTGAATCACCCGCGACCACGCCGCGGTGTGAAACACATTTGCACCTGCAAAATTCTCCAGCCGAGTGTCCCAATCTGAAACGCCCAGCGGCGAAAACCATTCACATGCACTCGACGGTTTCACCACGTCAACAGGCAGCGGCCATTCCATGGCCCCCGCTACTGGCTTACTCATTGACACAAAGAACTACTAAGCACGTCTGATGCCATGCGTGGATCAGATATCGAAGATCGGAGGAGACGAGCGGATGGGATGCGCGTCTTGACGTTCTTAGGAACCGGTAGTATCGACCCCCTTCAAGGAGGACGGAATGCAGGGCAAACAGTTTGCCTTTGAGCAACTTTATGCGTGGACCGAAGCATGATCACTCACTCGCCAGATTTACGGCATCTCTCGCCGCAGCGGACCGCGAAAGGACCTTCGATTAAGCAGCCAGATCACAAGTGCTGTTGTATCGGTCATGAGTAACCTCGCCGAGGGCTTCGAACGAAAAGGACGCGGGGAGAAGCTGCATCTCTACAATGTTGCCAGGGGCTCCTCAGCAGAGGTTCGATCTCTACTTTACGTGATTCAGGACAACTACGAGGAACTGTCCGAGGACGCAGTGGCGCTCCAGGCACAGGCCGTCAGGGTCGGAAAGCTCGTCACAGGACTGATCCGCTCCACGAAATCGCGCTTCCCCAAACCCTAATCTCCCATATCCCATATCCCATCTACGATCTATGATTTCCCCTATCCTGAATTCGCCGCAGGCGAATTCAGACCTCCGCCTTCAAGCTCTCCACCACATAACTCACCTGATCTTCCGTCAGCTCAGGATACATGGGTAGTGACATGAATTCCTCGCCGCAGGCTTCGCTCACCGGGAAGGTGCCCTTCTTCAAACCCATCGACTCATAGGCCTTCGTCAGGTGCACCGGGACCGGG
Organism: Limisphaerales bacterium; assembly: GCA_049451415.1. Classification (GTDB taxonomy): domain Bacteria; phylum Verrucomicrobiota; class Verrucomicrobiia; order Limisphaerales; family JAHDYP01; genus JBMTVN01. The sequence continues at coordinate 4,043 of JBMTVN010000162.1, forward strand.
TAATGAATCCCCGTCGCCACGCCTCGCTCACCCAACCGTTGCATCAGGCTGTCGCGATTCGCCACCCGCACGGGGTAGATATGCCAAATGTGGTGGGCATAGGGCATCTCCTGCGGCAACGTCAGGGCCGATACATCCTTCAACATCTCGCTGTATTGGGCAGCAGCGCGACGTCGCCCGTCGTTCGCCTTGTCGAGATACTTCAGCTTCACCTTGAGCACGGCACCTTGCAGGCCGTCCATGCGCAGGTTCCATCCGACCACATCGTGGTGGTACTTCTTGCTTTGGCCGTGTTCACGATACATGGCCATGCGCTGGTGCAACTCAGTGCTATTTGTCGTTGTGGCACCGGCCTCACCCCAGGCTCCCAGGTTCTTGCCCGGATAAAAACTAAAGCAGCCCACTTCACCCATCGACCCCGCCCTGCTCACCTCTCTCCTCTCTCCACTCTCCACTCTCCTGAAATACCCTGCTCCCTGCGCCTGCGCTGCATCCTCAATCACAACCAGATTGTGCTTCCGCGCGATCGCCAGGATCGGATCCATGTCCGCGCACTGACCGAACAGATGCACCGGAATGATGGCCTTGGTTCTCGGCGTGATCACCGCTTCCACCTGGGCCGGATCCATGGTGTAAGACGTCTCGTGTATGTCCACGAACACCGGCGTAGCACCGGTATACGTGATCGCCTCCGCCGTGGCCATGAAGGTCATGGGAACGGTGATCACCTCATCACCACAACCAATCCCCTGGGCCAATAAAGCAATCCAAAGGGCATCCGTGCCATTGCCCACACCCAGGGCATGCTTCGCGCCACAATACGGAGCAAAGTCATTCTCAAAATCAGCCACAAACGGGCCGCCGGCAAAGGCGTTCTTGTCGATGACAGCTTCCATGGCGGCCATGACTTCGGCACGAATCGGATCGTGATGCGCTTTCAGGTCTAGGAACGGTACTTTCATAGTCTAGTTATCAAAAAACGGAAACCGTATATCAGGAGTCAGGAGTCGGGGGGCGGCGACCGGGCAGAGGAGAAAATTTCTCACCCCTCGCCGCGCCCCCGCGCGGCCACACCACCCTCTCCTCTCTACTCTCTCCTCTCTCCCTGCGCCACTGGCGGAGCCACGTGGCGCAAATACTTGGCCGGATTCCCCACCACCACGGTGTCGGGAGCCACATCTTTCGTCACCACTGCCCCAGCCCCAACCACCGCACGCTCCCCAATCGTCACCCCCCCCAGGATCGTCGCACCCGACCCGATCGACGCCCCCTTTTTCACCACCGTCGGCACCACACTCCAATCCGCCTCGCTTTGCGCCGACCCATCCGGGTTCGTCGCTCGCGGCATCAGGTCATTGATGAACATCACGCCGTGCCCGATGAAAACTTCATCCTCAATGGTCACACCCTCGCATACAAAGGTATGACTCGAGATCTTGCAGCGCGCGCCGATGCTGGCGTTCTTCTGGATCTCCACAAACGTGCCGACGCGAGTGTCATCGCCAATCGAACAGCCGTAGAGATTCACGAAGGCATACACCTTCACGTTCTTGCCCATGCGCACATCCGGCGCAATTCGTAGAGTGTTGGAATCCATAGTCATGGTCGGAATAGGGGAGAGCGAAGAGGGTAGAGAGTAGCGTAGATGTTCACTTCAACTGCAAGATTTCCGCAAAAGCTGCGTATCGAACGCTAAGGAGATTCAACAATGAGCAATTCCTTTAAATCGTTTGACAATCTGGAGGCTTGGAAGCAGGCCCGAGCAATGACTCGTAACATCTATCAGCTTACAGCCGCTCCGGAACTATCCAGAGATATCGGGCTGCGAAGCCAACTCCAGCGAGCAGCAGTCTCGATTATGAGCAATCTCTCTGAGGGATTTGAGCGCCGTCACGTAGCGGAAAAGCTACAGCTGTTCAATATCGCGAAGGGATCCTCTGCAGAAGTCCGGTCACTGCTCTACGTAATAGCGGACGCTTACCCTGCCTTAACCTCTCAAGCCACCCAGCTGCGTGAACAGTTAAGTCAGCTCGGTGGACTAGTATATGGCCTGCACCGATCAACGGCTAAACGCAGAGCTGAATGACTTCTCTCTCCGCTCTACTCTCTCCTCTCTCCCCAGCTCAACGGATGATCGCACGTCAGTGCGATTGACCATTGAGCTGAATAGACACCCCATTGCCCTTCAGCGACGCTGAGGACGCTTCAAGTATGCGCACCAGCTCGCGACCCTGCTCACCGTTGCTGATCGGCTTCGACCCGTTGCGAATGCATTCAAGAAAATGCCCCGTCTCCACTTTCAGGGGTTCCTCCTGCTTCACATACGGGATGTATTGATCACCGTAGTGATAGGCATAGGTGAACTCCGCAAAGGTGTCGTAGTGCGGCGGACGCTCCACCCGAGCGTCAAAGATCCGGATCTTCTCCAACGGCTGCACATCATCGTAAACAATCATCCGGCGCGTCCCCACAAAGGTCATCTCCCGCACCTTGCGCGGATCCAACCAGCTGCTTACCACAGTGGCAAATCGACCGCTAGGAAACCCAATCGACATGTTCGTGATATCCTCAATCCCTGGTGTCACGTTGGCGTTCCCCGTGCAGTTCACCGCCGAAGGCCACTCGTCCATGATGTAGAGAATGATCGACAAGTCATGCGGCGCCAAATCCCACGCCACGTTGATGTCCTTCTGGAACAAGCCCAGGTTTAACCGACGCGAACTCACATACCGCAACTCCCCAATATCACCCCGGGCAATGATCTCCTTAATCTTCCGCACCGGAGACGAATACAGGAATGTATGCCCCACCATCAAAGTCAGCCCCTTCGACTTCGCCAAACCCACCAACTCCTCACACTGCGCCGTAGAACTCGCCATCGGCTTCTCAATAAAGACATGCTTGCCCGACTCCAATGCCGCCTTGGCCATCGGATGATGATACTGCACCGATGTGGCCACCACGACCGCATCCAGATTGTAATCCTTCAGCATGCTCTCGTAGCTCTGCGTGCCTTCCACCTCGGGATACAACTTCTTCATGTGACCCAGACGTTCCTCGCTCAGATCACATACAACCTTCAATTTGCAGTCCGGTTGCTGACGAAAGTTACGAATCAGGTTGGGACCCCAATAACCACAACCCACCACACCGACGTTCAGTGTCTTGCTCATAATCTTTGATCTAGAAAACAACCCCCAGACGTGGACCGCCCGGAAGTGAACCAACATGAAAATTAAACCATCCTTGAACCCATCCCGCACCGCTAGGGACGAACCGTTTACCACGTTCTACCTGGCGTCTCGTCCGTAAAGTCCTTGCCACGACCTCGCACAGGTAGGGACGAGCTGCCTGCCCGCAGTAGCCTTGGCGAAGGAGGGCGTCTCGTCCGCAAACCCTTACATCCCCAACCTCACCGCCACTTCTTGCACCACGCTCAGCACACACCACTGTGCACCGACATTTGAGGAACACGCCCTAGGAAAAAACCACGAAACCCATATTCCATCTACGATCTACGATATCCCATATCCCCTACCCCATCTCTCCCCCACCCTCCGCGCGACATCGCCGCGCCACCTGAATTCGACCCGGGCGAATTCAGGCCGCCGTTGCCTCAGCGCCGGCCGTCTGTTCAGCCTTGCGACCCCGACGCTTCTCCACCATCTCCCGCAACTGCCCCAAAAGAACCGGGAAAGTGCTGAGCATGATTTTGATATCCATCCACACCGACCAACCGCGCGAATACGCGATGTCGAAATTGATCATCTGCTGGAAGGTCGTGCGGTTCTTGCCGTTCACCTGCCACAAACCCGTCAGGCCGGGCAACACCTCAAAACGACGCTTGTGCCAGGGGAGCATCACCTCATGCTCATAGGCCGTGCAGGGACGCGGCCCGACCAAACTCATCTCGCCACGCACCACGTTGATCAACTGCGGCAACTCATCAATCCCCGTCGACCGCACCACCCAGGCAAACGGAATCAACCGCGGATCCACGTGATCCATCTTCTCCATCGGCTTGTCCGACTTGAACAAATGCACGGTGTGGCTCTCGTGCGTGTTCGTCTCCGCATTCACTTTCATGCTGCGGAACTTGAACATGCGAAAACGCTTCTCCCTGAATCCCACCCGCTTCTGCGTGAAAAATACCGGCCCGGGCGAAACCACTTTGATAAACACCGCGATAAACGCAAACAACGGCAGTAAAACCGGCAACGCCATCGCAATTAAAGTCAGGTCCAACACCCGCTTGCCCAGCGGCACCTTGCCAATAAACCAGCTGGTCGGCTCAGCCGCCTCAGCCTGAGCCTGACCCGCACCCAGAATCGGAGCCGGAGAGCGCTCGGCCGGAATCGGACTCACACCAGCCACGCTGCGCCCCAAACGCCACCAAGGACGCCGATCGCATGCCACAGCAGTCCGCCCCGCCACCACAGGTATCACCCCGCGAGTGCGGATATCGCGGCGGCGCCGCTGCTGAACATTCTCGACCCTCACTTCTCCAGTTTCCATTTCGGTAAGTCGTAACTGCTGAAATCCTACAACCGGGCCGCACTAAACTAGTGCACTTCGTTTTGCCCTGGACCAGCCAGACAACAACTTCCTGAGGCATATTCCGTTCCAGACCTATGCCAAAAGTCCTAAACCCTTGCAAGCAAACAGATTCGAGTTTTCTCAGCCCTGAGAATACTCCAAATGTCGTATTCTCATCATGCTGCTGCATTGCATTTTCATTGAAAGTGCAGCAACCGCCCTCAGTCGAGTGTTGTAGAGCAACCTTGTCCCACACCGGGGCAACGTCTGTCTTCACCCCGGGCAAAGTCGACCCATGCATCACCGCACTACCCTTGATTACCAAACACTTACACACAGGTATCCAAGCTGCTGTATCGCAAGCATGATGACATTCCTGCTCTTGCTCGGGGGAATCTGGTTCGCAGTAGTCTCGGTCGCCATTTTGGCCTTCGCCGCAGCTGCCCACCGTCATCAACCCACCCCCGATCTCGATATCACCACCCCGCATCGCCATCGATTGGCCCCCTCCCGCTGCACTTACCCCATCCGCCACCGCCACGCCGCCGCCTGCACCC
>JBMTVN010000163.1:0-9092 GCA_049451415.1 Limisphaerales bacterium
CTTTGTGGGAGGGGATGGGTCGACGGGGGTATTGACTTCGCCGGTATTCCGGGTGGAGCGGGATTACTTGGTATTTCTGGTTGGCGGTGGCGGCTGGGAGGGGGAGACGTGCATGGAGTTGCTGGCAGGGGGGGGAGTAGTGCGGACCGTGACCGGGCCGAACACCGTGAGTGGGGGGAGCGAGGAATTGTCGGTGCGGTATTGGGATGTGCGCGAGTTGCGGGGGCGGGAGGTGGTGTTGCGGGTGGTGGACAAGGCGACCGGGGGGTGGGGGCATATTAACGTGGACCAAATTGTGCAGAGTGATGTGCGTCCGCAAGTGCCGGTTTTGGAGGCGAGGGAGAGGATGTTTCGGGTGGGGTCGCCCTATCTGGTGATACCGATTCGGAACGGGGTGAAGCAGACTGAGATCGTGGTGGAGGTGGATGGCCGGGTGGTGCGTCGTTACATGGCTGAGTTGGCGTTACGGGCTGAGGAAGTCGATTGGCATGCGTTTTTGGATTTGGGTGAGTTTGAGGGGAAGCGGGCGTGGTTGAAGGTGGCGAGCGCGACCGAGGCGGGGTTTGGGATGGTGGATCAGGCTGACGAAGTTCCGGGTGCGGCGGGCTGGCATGATGTGGCTTTGCGGCCGCAGTTTCATTTTTCGCAATCCGTGGGCTGGAACAATGATCCGAACGGGATGGTGTATCTGGATGGCGAGTGGCATTTGTTTTTTCAGCACAATCCGGTGGGTTGGAACTGGGGGAACATGACTTGGGGACATGCGGTCAGCCGGGACCTGGTGCATTGGGAGCAGTTGCCGGAGGCGTTGTATCCGAAGGTGGATGTAGTGGGGGATTGTTTTTCCGGGGGCGCGACCGTGGATCGGCTGGACACGGCGGGCTGGAAGCAGGGTGACCATGAAGTGATGGTGGTGTTTTTGACCGATACCGGGGCGGGCGAGAGTTTGGCTTACAGCGCGGATGGCGGGCGGACATTCACGCCTTACGAGGGGAATCCCGTGGTGCGGCACAAGGGACGGGATCCAAAGGTGATCTGGTATGCGTATGGCGAGGGGGATGTGGCCTTGGATGCGAGGGCGAAGGAGTTGGGGGGGCATTGGGTGATGGCGGTCTATGACGAGGACGAGCGTTATGGTCAGAACATTGCGTTCTACACCTCAACCGATCTGAAGTCGTGGACGGAGCAGAGTCATTTGAAGGGGTATTTTGAGTGTCCGGAGCTGTTTGAGTTACCGGTGCGTGGGCGAGGGGAGGAGCGGCACTGGGTGGTGTTTGCGGCCGATGCGAGATATGCGTTGGGTCAGTTTAACGGTCGGGATTTTACCCCGGTGCATGCGGGTAAGCACCGGTTGCATTGGGGGGATTACTATGCGTCGCAGACCTTTGACAACGCGCCGAACGGGAGGCGGATTCAGGTGGGCTGGGTGCGGGTGGCGATGCCGGGCATGCCATTCAACCAGACCTTCAGTTTTCCGCATGAGTTGAGTTTGCGGGATACCGCGGAGGGGGTGCGGATGTTTGCTGAGCCGGTGGTGGAGATTGAGCACTTGCGGGAGCGGACACATCGGGTGGTTGACCGAGGAGTAGTCGTGGGGCGTGGTGTTGGCGTGGAGGTGGCGACGGGGTTGCTGGACATTCGCATGGTGGTTGAGCCGGGTGAGGCGGAGCGTATCGGGTTGGCGCTGGGTGGGGATCGTGTGGTGTATGACGTGAGGGCCGGCAAGCTTGGGGATGCGGCTTTGGGGATGGTCGATGGCCGGGTATCGATCCGGGTGCTGGTGGATCGTCCGATGCTGGAGGTGTGCGGGAATGATGGTCGGGTCTTCATGACTTCCGGGAGGAAGACGCCGGGTGACTTGGGTCGGGTGGATGTGTTTGCGGAGGGTGGTGATGCGCGGCTGTTGGAGCTGGAGGTGCACGAGTTGAAATCGATCTGGTAGGGTCAATCGTGCTTCTGAAGTGCATGAGCTGGGGTTCAAACTTTCCCGGTGACTTGCTGGCTTTGTGCTGTGGGAGGTAGGGTAGGGGGCGTGGTCAGAGCGGGGTTACAGATGGTGAAGGCAAGCAGACGCGCATGCACGAAGTAGGATTGATGGAGTCGGTGCTGGAGCTGGTGGAATCCCAGGTGCGGGAAGCCGGGGCGAGTCGTGCGCATGTGGTTTGTCTGCGGGTGGGGCGGTTGTCGGGTGTGGTGCCGGAGGCGATGTCGACGGCCTTTGAGGTGTTGCGGGCGGGGACCGTGGCGGAGGGAGGGCGTTTGGTGATTGAGGACATTCCCGGGGCGTGCTGGTGTGCTGCATGCGCGGCGGAGTTCGAGACCGAGGAATGGTTGTGTGAGTGTCCGCGCTGTGGGGAGGTGAGCGGGGATTTGCGACGCGGGCGGGAACTGGAATTAGCTTCTTTGGAAGTCTCCTGATTATGTGCATTGAATGTGGATGTGGTCGGCCCGGGCCTACGCAGATTGACGGGAAGGACGCGGACAGCATGACTTCACCGCTGGTGGACGGTGGGCAGGCTCACGGGCATGGGCACAAGCACCATCCTCATGATCACGGGCATGGACATAGTCATAGTCACAGCCATGGGCATGGGCATCATCATCACGACCATGATCACGATCACCACCACGACCATGGTCATGAGCATGGCGAGGGGCATCGGGTAGTGCAGGTGCATCAGGCGATTCTGGAGGGGAACGATCGTCAGGCTGAGCGCAACCGGGGGTATTTTCGGGCGCTGGATATTCTGGCTTTGAACCTGGTGTCGTCGCCGGGGTCGGGAAAGACCGAGTTGGTGCGGAGGACGATTGAGCGGTTATCGGGTCAGTTGAGGGTGGGGGTCGTGGTGGGGGACGTGGCGACGGACAACGATGCGCGTCGGTTGCGGGCGGCCGGGGCGCCGGTGGTTCAGATTACCACGGGGACCTTGTGTCATTTGGATGCGGGGATGGTGGCGCGGGCGGTGGGGCAATTGGATTTGAAGGCTTTGGATGTGCTGGTGCTGGAGAATGTGGGGAATCTGGTCTGTCCGGCAGCGTTTGATTTGGGGGAGGATTTGCGGGTGGCGTTGTTGTCGGTGACTGAGGGGGAGGACAAGCCGTTGAAGTATCCGCCGTTGTTTCATTCGGCCGGGGCGGTGGTGGTGACGAAGATGGATTTGGCGGGGGCGGTGGAGTTTGACCGGGAGACGGCCTTGGAGAATGTGAGGCGGGCGAGTCCGGGGGCGGAGGTGTTTGAGTTGTCGTCGAAGACGGGGGAGGGGTTGGATCGGTGGTGTGAGTTTTTGCGTTCTGCGGTTGCAGAACGCAGGCAGGGCGCAGAGCGGTAAGGGCATAGCGGTAAGCGCCAAGCGCCGAGGGCTGAGGGCTGAGGGCTGAGAGCTGGGGGTCAAGCGGGAAGCGCAGAGCGTAAAGTGCTGAGCGGTAGGTGCTGCCTGTCCTTCGAAGCTCAAAGAGCGAAGGAGGAAGGGCTTTTGCATCGCGCGGCGGCGCGATGCAGGTAGAGGGAAGAGAGGAGGGGGTAGAGGGTGGAGGGCTGCCGATCCCCCGGTGTTCCGAAACACTGAAACTCTGAAACACCGGCAGGGTCCGGGGGGCGGGGCTGAGCCACTGTTTTCTTTCTACGGTCTCCTGGCTACACGTGCCGGAGGCGCACTCGATACCGATAGCGATGGATGGTCTGAAATACCGAATTACAGAAACACCGAACCACTGGGCACGAAGCGCTGAGCGTAGCGCGAGGTGGGGTGCAATGATTTGGGAGGTGTATGTTTGGCGCAAATCCTCCAAGGAATGGCCTGCTCTCTCGTTGACCGTGATGGAGGGGGTGTTGAGGATTTGCGGTCATGATTCCGACGACTTTTACCCGTGGCTATTTGTGTCGCGCAGTGTGGTTATTCACGTTGGTTTTTGCCGGTGCGTGGATGTTTGCGGCAAGGGCTTCGTGGCAGGTGGCGGAGGGGCCGTTGCGGACGCGATGGGCGGCGGAGGTGAATCCTGAGCGGGTGTTGCCGGAATATCCGCGTCCGCAGATGGTGCGGGAGGATTGGAAGAATCTGAACGGGTTATGGGAGTATGCGGTTGTGGGGCGGGAGGCAGGGAGGCCGGAAGTATGGGATGGGCAGATCCTGGTGCCGTTTGCGGTGGAGTCGGCGTTATCGGGGGTGATGAAGCGGGTGGGGGAGGAGCAGCGGTTATGGTATCGGACGGAGTTTGAGGTGCCGCGGGGTTGGCGTGGCGGGAAGCTGTTGTTGCATTTTGGGGCGGTGGATTGGGAGTCGCGGGTTTGGGTGAACGGGACTGAGGTTGGGGTGCATCGTGGTGGGTATGATGGTTTTAGTTTGGATGTGACGGGGGCGTTGGTGGAGGGGGCTGAGCAGGAGTTGGTGGTGGCGGTATGGGATCCGACGGATGGGGGTTATCAGCCGAGGGGCAAGCAGGTGAACCGGCCGGAGGGGATTTGGTATACGCCGACGACGGGGATTTGGCAGACCGTGTGGTTGGAGCCGGTGCCGGAGGTGCATATACAGGGGCTGCGGATCACGCCGAACTTTGATGGCGGCAGCGTGCTGGTGGATGCGCAGGTGTTGGGTGATGGGGGTGATACGGCGGTGGAGTTCTCGGTGCTGGACGGGAGGAAGCGGGTGGTGGGTGCGACCATTTCGGACATGCCGTCGACGCGCTCGATACCGCCGATGTTGCGTCCGCGGGCGGAGCTGGGCATTCCGGGGTTCAAGGCGTGGTCACCGGACAGTCCGTTCCTGTATGGCTTGAGGGTGAGCGTGAAGCGAGGGGGCAAGGTGGTGGATCAAGTGGACAGCTATTTTGGCATGCGGAAGATGGCGTTGGGGAAGGATGCGGACGGGGTGCAGCGCCTGATGTTGAACAACGAGGTGGTATTTCAGTATGGGCCGTTGGACCAGGGTTTTTGGCCGGACGGTTTGTATACGGCGCCGACGGACGAGGCGTTGCGGTATGACATTGAGATGACGAAGGAGCTGGGTTTCAACATGGCGCGCAAGCATGTGAAAGTGGAGCCGGCGCGCTGGTATTACTGGTGTGACAAGCTGGGGTTGCTGGTGTGGCAGGACATGCCGAGCGGGAACTTCGGGGGGCGGGATGATAGTCGGTTATCGGACGAGGCATCGGCGCAGTATGAGTTGGAGCTGAGGCGGATGGTGGATGGTTTTTACAATCATCCGAGCATTGTGATGTGGGTGCCATTCAACGAGGGGTGGGGTCAGCATGAGACGCCGCGTTATGTGGATCTGGTGCGGAAGTGGGATCCGACGCGATTGGTGAACAACGCGAGCGGCTGGACGGATCGTCGGGTGGGGGATGTGCATGACATTCATGTATATCCGGGGCCCGGGGCGCCGGGCCTGGAGGACAAGCGTGCGGGTGTGCTGGGTGAGTTTGGCGGGTTGGGTTTGCCGGTATCGGGGCACACGTGGCAGGACGAGGCGAACTGGGGGTATCGGAGTTACGAGAATTCGGAGGATTTGACGGACGCGTATCTGGCTTTGCTGGACAAGCTGCATCCGTTGACGGGGGCGGCGGGGTTATCGGCGGCGGTTTACACCCAGACCACGGATGTCGAGGTGGAGGTGAACGGTTTGATGACGTATGACCGTGAGCTGGTGAAGATGGATGCGGAGGCGATTGCGGAGGCGGCGAAGCGGGTGTATACGCCGCCGGCGAAGCGGGTGGAGGAGGCGGGGAAGCTGGTGCCGCCGTCGACGCCATTGGTGGCGTGCGATCCGTATTTCAGCATTTGGTCGCCGGCGGACCGGTTGACTGACACCGAGACCGTGCATTGGACGGGGCGGGCGCATCGCCTGGCGAGTTTGGTGCGGGTGGATGGCGAGTCGTATCGGGTGATGGGGCCGGATCCGCGTCGGTTGGCGGCGATGGAACAGACGGGGTTGGAGGTGTTGCCGACGCGGACGATCTACAGCTTTGAGGGTGCGGGTATAGCGCTGACGCTGACGTTCATGACGCCTTCGTTGCCGGAGGATTTGGCGGTGTTGTCGCGTCCCGTCACTTATGTGACGTGGGATTTTGTGGCGACCGATGGTGGGAAGCATGAGGTGGAATTGTATTTTGAAGCGGCCGGCGAGTTGGCGGTGAACGATGCGGGCCGGCAGGAGGTGCAGTGGGAGAGTCGTCGGCTGGGAGAGTTGGCGGTGTTGAAGCTGGGTTCGGTGGAGCAGGGGGTTTTGGCGAAGAGCGGGGATGATTTGCGCATCGACTGGGGTCATCTGTATGTGGCGGTGCCGGAGGAGCATGTGGCGGCGCGGGTGTTCGGGAATCGGGGGGCGATGCAGCGCGGGTTTGCTGAGGAGGGGTTGAGGGGAATTCCGTTGGAGGGGATGGAGTCCCCGGCGCGGGCGGATCGGGTTTCCGGTGGGTTGGGGGTTCGGGTGGGTGTTGTAGGGGAGGAGCCGGTATCGCGCTGGCTGATGCTGGCGTATGACGACGAGTATTCGATCCAGTATTTCATGGAGAACCTGCGTCCGTATTGGCGTCGGGACGGGTGGGATGCGAATCGTTTGCTGACTGAGAGTGCGCGGGAGTACAGGGTTTTGGTAGAGAGGTGTGCGGCGTTTGACCGGGAGTTGATGGGGGATTTGGAGGCTGCGGGGGGTGCGGAGTATGCGCGGATTGGGGCGTTGGCTTACCGGCAGTGTTTGGCGGCGAGCAAATTTGTGGCGGACGCGAACGGGCAGGTGATGTCGTTTTCGAAGGAGAACTTCAGCAACGGTTGTATTGGGACGTCGGACGTATTTTATCCGATGGCGCCGCAGTTCCTGTTGTTTGGTCCGTCGCTGGCGAAATCGTTTATTGTGCCGTTTATGAATTATGCGGCTTCGGAGCGTTGGAAGTTCCCCTTTGCGCCGCATGATTTGGGGACGTATCCGCATGCGAACGGGCAGCGATATGGCGGTGGGGAGCGGTCGGAAGAGAACCAGATGCCGGTGGAGGAGAGTGGCAACTTGCTGATCCTGATGGCGGCGGTGGCGCAGATGGAGGGGCATGCGGGTTTTGCGTCCTTGTATTGGCCGCAGCTGGAGCGCTGGGCGGAGTATTTGAAGGCGAAGGGGTTTGATCCGGAGAACCAGCTGTGCACCGACGACTTTGCCGGGCACTTGGCGCACAACGTCAATTTGTCGGCGAAGGCGATCTGTGGTTTGGGATCGTTTGCGAAGCTTTGTGCGATGCGGGGTGATCAGGCGCGGTCGGATGAGTATATGGCCTTGGCGCGGCAGTTTACGGCGCGCTGGGTGGAGGAGGCGAATGACGGGGATCACTTCCGGCTGGCGTTTGACCGGTCGGGGACGTGGAGCCAGAAGTACAACCTGGTGTGGGACCGGATCCTGGATTTGGGATTGTTTCCGGAGGCGGTGCTGCGGAAGGAGATGGAGTATTACAAGAAAGTCCAGGGGCCCTATGGCCTGCCTTTGGACAACCGGAGTTTGTATACCAAGCTGGACTGGGTTTTATGGACGGCGACGTTGACGCAGGACCGGGAGGACTTTGAGGCGTTGGTGCGCCCGGTGCATCGGTTCCTGAACGAGACGCCGGACCGGGTGCCGATGAGCGACTGGTATTGGACGCAGAATGCGCGGCAGCGCGGTTTTCAGGCGCGGCCGGTGGTGGGTGGTGTTTACCTGCCGATGCTGTATAGCATGGAGGTGTGGAAGAAGTATGCCTCGCGGGATGTGACGCGTGCGGAGGGTTGGGCCCCGATTCCGAAGCCGCCGCATTTGGAGGTGGTGGTGCCGACGGCGGAGCAGGATCGTTTGAGCTGGCGTTACACCATGGAGCAGCCGGGTGAGGGTTGGAATGATGCGGGTTATAATGACAGTGGCTGGAAGGAAGGCCTGGCGGGTTTTGGTACCGAGGGAACACCGAGTGCGGTGGTGCGGACAGTGTGGAACACACGGACGATCTGGTTGCGTCGGGTGTTTGAGCTGACATCAACCGACTGGCATGACCTGCGGTTGGTGATCCATCACGACGAGGATGCGCAGGTGTATGTGAACGGGGTTCGGGTGGCGAACCTGAACGGTTACACGACGGGCTATGAGCCGAAGATGTTGAGCGAGTCGGCGAAGGCCGCGTTCAAGTTGGGTGCGAACGTTGTGGCTGTGCGGTGTCGGCAGACGGGCGGGGGTCAGTATATTGACCTGGGTTTTGCTGATCAGGTTCCGGGAGAAGACAAGTAGTCGGGGTTGACGACATTGACGGGGTTGCCCTCGAGGAAGGCGCGGACGTTATGGGTGGCTTCGGCCATGAGGCGTTGACGCGCGGCGAGGGTGGCCCAGCCGATGTGCGGGGTGATGAGGCAGCGTGGGGCGGTGAGGAGCGGATTGGAAGCGGGTGGGGGTTCCTGGCTGAGGACGTCGAGGCCTGCACCCGCGAGGCGATTTTCGTGGAGGGCGCGGGCGACCGCGGATTCATCCAGGAGGGGTCCGCGGGCGGTATTGATGAGGTAGGCAGAGGGTTTCATGTGCCTGAGGGATTCCTCATTCACGATGTGCTGGGTCTCGGGGGTGAGGGGACAGTGGAGGGAGAGGACATCGCTGCGGCGGAAGAGAGACTCCTGGCTGACGTATTCGATGGGGGTATTGGAGGCGGCGGGTTGAGTGCGGGTGGTGACGAGGATTTGCATGCCAAGAGCATGTCCGATTGCGGCAACTGCGCGGCCAATCCGGCCGAACCCGAGGATGCCCAGCGATTTGCCGTGCAGTTCTGTCAGTGGGGTGTCGCGGAAGGTGAAGTCGGGGCATTGGGACCAGGCGCCTTCCTTGACGCGTCGGGCATGATGGGCGGTTTGGAATGCGATTTCGAAAAGGAGGGAGAACACCAGCTGCGCAACTGAGGCCGTGCTGTAGGCGGGCACGTTGGTGACGGCGATGCCGCGTTCCGTGGCGACGTCGATATCCACCACGTTATAGCCGGTGGCGAGGACGCCGATGTATTTGAGGTGGGGGAGCTCCTGGAGGGTGCATGAATTAATGACGACTTTATTGGTCAGGAGCAGTGTGGATCGGGTGGCCCGGGCGAGCAGCTCGTCGGGGCTGGTGCGG
>JBMTVN010000164.1:0-9086 GCA_049451415.1 Limisphaerales bacterium
CGGGATCCGGCAGACCTTGGAGGCGCAGTTTAAGGCGCGGAATGCCGGGCCGTCGGTGGTGGTGGACCTGGGGCCGGTGGAGCAGGGGCTGGCGGCGTTGCGAGGGGTGGTGAGTGAGGCGCTGGCGAAGCGGGGTGAGGCGACGAAGCCTGAGTCTGCTCAGCTGGATTTGGCTCCATTGGCGGGGCAGCTGGAAGCGATGCGATCCGTGATGGAGCAGGGGTTGAGGGCGAGAGAGGGGGCTGGAGCCTCCGGGGTGGAGGCGGTGGTATCGGCGGCGGATCGTGTGGGTGCGGGCTTGGAGGGGTTGAGGGCGGATTTGACGCGGGTGATTCAGGAGGTGTATGCGGCGACGACGGCGGACCGGATGGGGAGTGTGATGCATGAGATGGAGATGGTTCACAGCACTTTGGCGACCTTGAAGGACATTGCGGCGAGGCAGCGGGATTACCTGCGTAGTGTGGAGGAGATGCTGTTGGCGAAGGCGCGGGACGGGACGGTGGAGATTCAGTTGACGCAGGAGATGATGGAGAACGAGAAGGCGTTTCTGGAGCAGTTCCAGCGGGCATTGTCGGTGCGCGGTGGGGAGTCGGGAAAGGGTGGTGGACAGGAGGGTGCCAGCCAGGACGAGCGTTGAGGAAAGGAATGTTATGAAGAAATTCATCCGCAAGCTGCAGCATTTGGGGGACAGCGCGGCGCGGTTTCAGGAGGCGCTACAGTTGGTACCGCCGAAGGTGGCAGAGATTCGGGGGGCGGTTACGGCGGCGAGCGGCCAGCTCCGGCAGTTACAGGTTGAGTTGCAGGGGAGTGTAGCCGGCTTCAAGGCGGAGGGGCCGGACCGTTTGGTGGAGGCCTTGCATGAGATCCACGGTGGTGCACCGGTGATTTTGGAGGCGGGGTATGAGCTAGGTGAGTTCCAGATGGAACTGACTCCGGTGCCGAGGTTGTTGTTGGAGTTGGATCGGGTACGGGATGTATCGGAGCGGGCGTTGCGGTCGCTGGTGACGGCGAATGCCGAGCGACCCGTGCTGAAGGGGTTGCTGGCTTCGATTTTACAGGCGGAGTCCATGGTGGACCGGGTGGATCTGGCGGGGCAGGTGTATTACCGGCTGGTGGTACATGTGGGGCCGGTGCCGTCGGTGCGTCTGGTTTGGAAGCCGGAAGCCGAGTTGGCGGGGGCTGCGGTTGAGGAGACAGGCGTCGCCGGAGGGATGGAGAAAGAGGGGGTAGCGACATCCGTGCTCGGTTTGGGGCGGACTTCATTTTTTGAGCCGCGGGCGGTTCCGGCCGTTCCGGTGGTGTCTGAAATGGTGAAGCCCGTTGGGGTTGCGGGGGCAGCCCCTGCCGGCGGGGCTGGGACGGTTGATCGTGCCGACAGGGTCAGGGAGCAGGTGGCGGCGGACCGTCGGAAGGATTGGGGAAAGAGTGCCTTGGAGCGGTTTAAGACTATGCCCGGGGCCTCCAAGTATTCCGACGCTGGCGGCGGGTGAGTTCACCGATTCGTCACGTTTTGGTCATGCGCAGGTGACGGGCTGGGGGGATACCTGTCCCCAGCGATGCGAGTAGTGATCACGTGTATTCAAGATCAAGAGCATAAGTCTCAGGGGTGCAGCAAATTGCATTATTGCATTTAAACAGAACAGTGCGCGACTTCATTCCCACCTATCGCAGCAAGGGTGGTTGACATTCCCCGCAGCGAACAGCATCGTCTAATAGCCTCTAATAGAAGCCATGGATTTGAGAATACCCTCCAAGAAAGCCCGTTTGTCGGGATTCACTTTGATCGAGCTATTGGTGGTGATTGCGATTATCGCGATCCTCGCCGGCATGTTGTTGCCGGCGCTGGCGAAGGCCAAGGAGAAGGCTCGTCAGACCAAGTGCTTGAACAATCTGCACCAGATTGGTTTGGGCACCACCATGTATGCGGAGGACAATAACGACACCTTCCACTACGTGCTGGATGGTTCGGGAAGTGCGGCTGCGCCGAACCACGGGCAGTGGGTGCGGAATCCGCGATCGACCGTGCAGCTGGAGCCCACGGATGGCGAGGCTTACTGGGGAATTGCCTATGTGAGTTATTTCGGTGGGACCAAGGACATCTATCGCTGTCCCAGTGCGCGGGTGGTCGACGAGTGGCGGGAGGAGGGGAAGACCTATCCAAAGGAGTTCTGGCTCTATTCCTCCTATGGGCTGAACCGGTTCGTTGTTTCGTCCTACCGGGGTGATCCGGGTCCGATGAAGCTGAGCACCTTCCAGAGTCCGTCGACGACCATTTTTGCGCAGGACGCAGCGGAGCAGCGGATGGAAGGAACGACCGACAGTCTGGGTTTATTCCCCGGGCAGCGGGAGATTTTGACGCAGTGGCGTTTTGATCTGGCGGCGTTGTATCCGAATCTTGACATGGCGAACGAGTGGTTTCGTCACAACAAGCGCTGCAACACGCTGTGGATCCCGGGGAACGTATCGACCATTTCGTTCCGCGGATACGATAAGGGCGTGGACTACCGCTGGTACACGGGTGAGACGCCTTTGGAACAGCCGAGTTTCTAGGGTAGCGGGAGCTGGTTGCCCTGAGTGGGCCTAGTTTGAACTGGAGAATAGATCGGAAGCAGGAGGATTATGCTAAAGCGTATTGGTTACACAGTCGGGGTGTTGGTGCTGTCGGCGTTTTTCACCGGGTGCGGCGGGGATTCCAAGCCGCCGGAGGCGGTGTCGGCCGAGGAGGCACCTGGAGCGGTGAAGGAGGCCTTTCAGGATGCGTCACCTGAGGCGCAGGCGAATGCGGAGAGTGCGATTGCGGCGATGGAGTCGCAGGACACGCCACGCGCGTTCATTGAACTTCAGAACATGATGGCTCGACCCGACCTGACGCCGGAGCAGCGGGAGATTGCGGCGGGTTCATTGCGGACCGTGGCTGAGCAGTTGAGGGCGGCGGCGGAAGCGGGCAATGCGGCGGCGCAGGAGATGTTGAAGACCCATCAGGCGCGCAAGTAGCCGGGGCGGGACACGAAGACTTTCGGTCAGTCAGACTGACAATCCAAAAACCCAAACAAAACCAAACCAGCAGAGAACTATGCGAACAACCATCCGACCCAGCCTGTTTGTGGCGTTGGCGGCATGTGCAGGGTGCTTAACCTTGCAGGCGGCTCCGAGCGGACAGTGGGATTTCAACAGTGGCAACCTGTCGGCGACGATAGGTGGAGACATGACTTACGGGGCGAGCGGGCAGGCGGGGACTGCCTTTGGCAGCACCACTTCTTTTGGTATTCCGGACATCAACGGTGAGGTGGCGCAGGTCCTGAGCTTCACGGGTTATGAGATTGGCTCGGGTTTGCGGATGCCGACACCGACGGCGGCGAACGGGGGCGGCTCATTGGTGAACCAATGGACGCTGATCATGGACGTGTTGTTCCCGGCGGCTTCTGATTCCAAGTGGCGTTCGATCATTGATATTGATGAGAGCGTGATCAATGCCGACGCGGAGTTCTTCGTGAACACCTCGAACGGGATTGGTATTAGTGGCCAGTATGATGGTCAGGTTGTGGCTGACACGTGGCACCGGATTGCGGTGACGATGGACAGCGTGACCGGGACCATGCGCAAGTACATCGACGGCGCTGAGGTGGGTGTGCAGAACCTGGGCAACGTGCTGGAGGGTCGTTGGGCCATGGCACCGAACTACTATGCTGAGTTGTTCACGGATAATGACGGGGACATTGCCCCGGGTTATGTGAACAGCATTCAGTTGTGGGCGCAGGTGCTGACGGCGGGGGACATGATTGCGTTGGGCGGGCCGAGTGCGGCCGGGATTCCGACCTCGATCCCGACCGTCTCGAGCTTTATCGAGTCGCGTGATCCGGCGGTGAACGGTGTGAATGCCTCGCCGCTTCCCGCAGTGACCGTGGTCTTGAACCAGGGTGGCAGCACTGTGGCGCAGGGGAGCATTCAGATGCAGTTTGACGATGCGGGGGTGACGCCGGGGATTACCGTTGACGGGAAGTCCTACACAATTACCTACACGCCGACTGCTGCGTTGGCGCCGCTAAGCGAGCACTCGATTCAGCTGAACTGGACGGACAGTGCAGACGGTGCGCGGACGGAGTCCTGGACCTTCACCGTGGCGGATTACATCAATGTAAACCTGCCGGATCCGATTGCGTTTGAGGATTTTGATGCGGTTGCGGAGGGATCGCTGCCTGCGGGTTGGGCGGTGACCAACCTGACGGATATCGCAGGTACGGGTCTAGATTTGAGCAATGCGAATTCTGATTCGTATGCGGACTTCGTGGTGATCAGCACGGACACCCTGTCGGCACTGAACGTGAATTCGGACCGTCGGTTTGCGATGAATCCGATCGTGGAAAACGGTGTGGTATTGGAGAGCCTGGTGAGTGGCAACTTTGCCTACGGCGAATCGGATGTCCGCAGCGGAAATCAGGTGCAGGTGATGTTCTCGAAGGACTTCAACTGTTCCGGACAGAGCAACGTGTATCTCTCGTATCACAGCATGTATGAGCAGAACCAGGACAACATTGCCTCGGTGGAGTATTCCATTGATGGCGGTGCGACGTGGTTGCCGGTGGTCTACATGATTGACGCGCCGGACATCATCATGAACGGGGAAGAGGTTGATGCAGTGGCAACCTTGAGCGAGGTGCGCGGTGACCAGGCTCATGGGGAAGCGTATGGCACGTGGATTGGTGCGGCAGTGACGCAGGATCTGGCGCCTTACATCAGTGGTCGTATCAACGACGATCGTTTGGAGTCGAAGCGCGTTGAGTTGTTCCGCCTGCCTCAGGCGGACAATCAAGCGGCCGTTCGGCTGCGCTTCATGCAGGCGGGCACGGCGAGCTGGTACTTCGGCGTGGACAACGTCGGCTTGTATAGCATCAACACGGCGTTGCCTCCGGTGATCGGTGACCAGCCGGCGGGATCGTGGGTCCATGCGGGTTCTTCGTTCAACTTGTCGGTCACTGCGACCGGGACTGAGCCGTTCACCTACACCTGGTACAAGGACGGTGCGGCGATCGCGGGGGCGACCGAGGCGACCTACAGCGTGGCATCGGCCAGTGTTTCGGATGCTGGCACGTATGCTGTGGAAGTGAGCAACGCGCAGTTGACTGGCGGTGCGGCCGTAATGAGCAAGTCCACGCAGGTGGACGTGTTTGCGGGCAGCATCGGGCAGGATCTGGTGGTGCACCTGAAGTTTGACAACAACCTGAACGACGCGTCGGGTGCAGGGAACAACGGGCAGGCCGTGGGCAGCCCGACCTTTGTGACTGGCGCCGTTGGCGGTGCGGTGAACATTCCTTCCGGTTCTGACTACGTGTCCTTGGGCGCGCCTTCGGATCTGGACTTCGGATCGGACGTCGACTTCTCGATCAGCTTCTGGGCGTTGAATCCCGAGGGTGGCTGGAGTGGTGATCCTTCGTTCATTGGCAACAAGGACTGGAACAGCGGTGGCAACCAGGGCTACGTGATCGCCGGTGACGGTGATGGTCGTGTGCAGTGGAACTACGCTGGTCCTCCGGCTGGTCGCAAGGACTACGACGGTCCTGGCGGCACCTTTGGCAACGCGAACTGGCACCATGTGGTGGTGGCTTATGACCGCAGCGGTATGGCCTCGACCTATGTGGACGGAGTGTTGGCGAACCGGACCCTGATTGGCGACGGTGTGCGTGACGTGACGACTCCTGGAGCGAACAGCACGAACATTGGCCAGGACGGCACGGGATCCTATGGTTCGACGTTCAGCGATCTGAGCGTTGACGATCTGGGCATCTGGCGTCGTGTGGTGACCCCGACTGAGGTCGCGGCGATCTACGCTGCCGGGTTGGCGGGCAACGACCTCTCGACCGTGGTGATTGACGTGGTGACGCAGCCTGAGGTTGGCGGTGTGACCTATGATGCTGGTGCAGGCAGCGTGACTGTCACCTGGAGTGACAGCACTGCAGTGCTGCAGCAGGCCTCTGACCTGAGCGGTGCCACCTGGCAGGATGTGTCGGCTGCCGGTGCCACCAGCCACACCACCAGCACGCCCGGCTTCTTCCGTCTGCGGAAGTAAGTCAGCATATTCATTCTAACGCGAACGACCCCCGGGTAACCGGGGGGTCGTTTTTTGTTCCAGGAGCTGAAAGCTGGTTGGACAGGAGAATTGCGGGTGGAGGGGACTATGGGCGACAGGCTGACCTCTGTGGTCAGGGGGGCTTAATCTTCGGGGCGTTCGCCGGCGGGGGCCATTTTGACGAGCCTGGGGTTGAATTGGGCGAGGGGTTCGATGAGGTCGGTTTGAGCGGCCATGACGGTGTGGATATCTTTATAGGCCATCGGGACTTCGTCCAGGCCGGCAGAGATGAGTCGGACGCCTTGTTTTTGGAGGTAGGTGTGGACGTTTTTCCAGGAGAACTTTTTGGTGGCCTGGGTGCGGCTCATGCAACGACCGGCGCCGTGGGAGGCGGACTGAAGAGAGAGGGGGTTGCCTTTACCACGGACGAGGAAGCCCGGGGCGGCCATGGAACCGGGGATGATGCCGAGCGTGCCGGTTGAGGCCGGGGTGGCCCCTTTGCGGTGGACTATGACGTCCTGGCCAAAGTGGTGTTCTTTCCAGGCAAAGTTGTGGTGGTTCTCGACGTCGAGCAGGACCTCAGCTCCGAGGTTGGCGGCGATGGACTGATGAATCACGGCATGATTGGCGGCGGCGTATTGGCCCATAAGTTCCATGGCGTTCCAGTATTCCTGTCCGGGTTCGGAGTCGAGGTCGAGCCAGGCGAGGCGGGAGATTTCGTGCGGGAGGTCGGGGTGGAGTTGAACGGCGAGTTTGCTGTAGTGGTTGCAGATGGCGGCGCCGGTACCGCGGCTGCCGCTATGGCTGAGCAGGGCGAGGTAAAGGCCGGGAGGGAGGGTCAGGTCGGGGGCAGTGATTTCGAGTGTACCGAACTCGACGAAGTGGTTGCCGGAGCCGCTGGTTCCGAGCTGGGACCAGGCCTTGTCCTTGAGCTCGCGGGTGATAGGGGTGATGGACCAGTCGGCGTCCATGACGGGATGCTGGCGTCGGTCCGAGAAACTGGCACCGATGCCAAAGCCGGTTTCGGATTCAATGGCGGAGATGAGTCGGTCGGCGCGGGATTCGATGCGCCGGACGGGGAGATCGAGCACGGTCATCTTCATGCGGCAGGCGATATCCACACCGACGGCGTAGGGGATGACGGCGTTGTGGGTGGCGAGGACGCCGCCGATGGGCAGGCCATAGCCGATATGGGCATCGGGCATCAGTGCGCCAGCTACGGCGACGGGGAGTCGGCAGGCCTGCTCCATTTGCTGGACTGACTGGGGATCCAGATCACTGCCCCACTGCTGGTAATCCGCGGGTGGGTCCTTGAGGGCAGGGCGGGGCTTGAGGAGGGATCGGGCGAAGGAGCCGCGGAGCGGGTCCTCGGCGTAAGCCGTCGGCTTGGCGAGAATGGAGCGGATTTCGTCCTCGATGCGGGAGCGATCGAGTCCTTTGAGGCAGTAATTGGCGATGAAGTCATTGGCCCGGCGGACTGGGCGTCCGAGGGGGACGCCCAGTCTGATGAGGTCCGCCGGGGTCATGATCAGGATGGCGCTTAACCCAGTTTATAGGGGGCGCGATAGGGTCGGGAAAGGAGCTGCGAAGCAGCGTCGTCATTGAGGATGACTTCCTTTTCGGCGTCCCAGCGGATCTTGCGGCCGACGATCATGGAGATGAGGCCGAGGTGTCCGGGGATGGCGGAGTGGTGTGCGGTTTCAGCAGGGGTGACGGTAGGTTTCCTGGATTTGATGCAGTCGAGGAAGTTCCGTTGGTGACCGCCGGTCTTGATCAGCTGGACCTTGCGCATCTCCTCAGGAAGACGGGTGCGGTCCTTGAGCTCAGCGATGGAGGTGTCAAAGCCGCCACGGTCAACCCAGACCCAGCCGTCGGTACCAATCCATTTGGTGCCGCCACGGATATCGCCATGCCCGCCAGCGATGACCATATCGATGTTGTTGGGGTATTTGAGGTTGATGCGGTATTTGGTGCAGGTGTTCCAGATAGCGTCCTGCGGCGGGAACTCCCCTTCGCCCTCAATTTCGCTCGGGCCGGAGTTGTCGAAATCAAGGCCCCAGTGAGCGATGTCGCAGTGGTGACCGATCCAGTCGAGGAGCTGGCCGCCGCCAATGTTGTAGTTCCAGCGCCAGTTCATGTGCACACGTGCCTTGATGTAAGGCTCCATGCGGGAGGGCCCGATCCAGGTTTCGTAATCGAGCTCAGCGGGAGGGTCGGTGATATCGCGGAACTTGGTGGTGCCAGCGAAGTCGTGATGGCCGCTGGGCAGGCCGACTTCGACGCGGGTGACTTTGCCAATGAGACCGTTGCGGACGATTTCGCAGGCGTAATGGAAGTTGCCGGTGGAACGCTGCCAGGATCCGGTTTGCCAAATGCGCTTGTTCTCCTGAACAGAACGGACGATGGCCTGCTGCTCGGCAATGGTGCGAGCCAAGGGCTTCTCGCCGTAAATGTCCTTCTTGTTGCGGGCAGCCTCCATGGAAACCAGCGCATGCCAGTTGTCAGGAATGGCGATCATGACGCTGTCGATATCCTTGCGCGCCATCATCTCGCGGTAGTCGTGGTAGGCTTTGCAGTCTTTGTTGCCGTACTTGTTGTTGACCGAGTCCACTGCAGCCTGCAGGTGGTTTTTGTCGAGATCACACGCGGCAACGACCTGGCAGTCGGAGTAGTTCATAAACGCGCCAGTGTTGCCGGGGCCCTGCATGCCCCAACCCACCACACCCATGGTGATGCGCTCAGAAGGTGCAGTTCCACCCTGACCCAACACGGACGAGGGAACGATCATGGGAGCCGCCATCGCCGTGCCTACGGCAGCCAAAAAACGGCGACGTGAAGTAGTCTTGGAAAGGGGTGAATTCATGGAGTGAGACCATGCACGGGGAGGGGGGGTAGTGCGAGCCGAAAATAGAGACACGAATGGACGCGGATGGTTTTCTTTTTTGACCGCGAATGGACACGAATAGACGCGAATGGCAGGGACTGTTTCTCTTGCTGATCGGGAGTAGACGCGAATGGGCAC
>JBMTVN010000165.1:0-8974 GCA_049451415.1 Limisphaerales bacterium
TGTGAGCGCAAGGCGCCTGTGGCGCTTTGTGCTGGAGACAGGATGGTTGAGAGAGGAGAGAGTATCCCCGTGATACATTCCTTCCGTGGATAGGGAGGCCGTCGTGGGGGGCTGGGCCTGATGTGAAGCAAGCGGGAGTGTGGCGAGGGGGGCAGGTGCTCGTGCAGACAGGTGTAGTTGGTGCGGGGAGAGGGATGAAAAAATCCGGGGAATCGTGGTTCCCCGGACCTTTTAAGCGGGTTTTTGGCTGGTCGTTAGGGGCTACTGGATTTCGATGCCGAGGTTATGGCGTTCGAGGATGGAGCCTTCCTTGTAGCTGAGGTCCGCGAGGGTTTTGTTGTAATCGGAGAGGGCTTGGATTTCGTCGGAGAGCGTACGGATGTAGTCGCGTTGCTTGAGGAGGACTTCGTAGCTGGTGGATTTGCCGTTCTCGAGTTTCTTTTGTTCGGCGTCCCAGGCGTCTTTGGCGAACTCGCGGGCTTCGCGGGTGGCGCCGACGCGTTCGAAGTTGGTGCGGACCATGGCGATGGCGTTGTCGATTTCTACCATGACCTGTTGTTCCTGTTTCTTGAGGGTGAGGAGAGCTTGTTCGAGTGCGGCGCGGGAGGCGCGCAGGTTATTGCGGGCGGAGATATTGCCGAGTGGGACGCTGAGTTGGAGGGAGATGCTGGAGGATGGGACGCGGCGGCGGGCGACATCGTTGAAGGCGGAGGGGAACTGGGCATCGCCGGGTATGGAGATACCGATGGCATCGTTGGCGTAGCCGACTGCGCGGTAGCTGCCCACGAGATCGAGGACCGGGTAGAGTTGGTTTTTCTGGTAGCGGATATTGATATTCCGTTGGCGCAGGGCCAGGCGGAGAGTTTCGAGGTCGGGGCGTTGGGTGAGGCCTTTGAGCCAGCTATCCTGGACTTGGGGGCTGGTGGGGATGGCGGAGAGTTTTTCGGTTGGGTTGAGGACGGTATCGCGCATGGGGGAGTAATCGGCGCTGATGAGGTTTTTGAGGATGCGCATACTGGTGCCGTAGTTACCCTGGGCGGCGATGAGGGAGGCGCGGCTGGCGGCGGCCTGGGCTTCGGCGGATTTTTCCTCGAGTGGAGCCATGGCCCCGACTTCGACGCGTTTACGGTTTTCCTGGAGGAGGCGGTTGGCGGCTTCGAAGGCGGTTTGTTGGACGGTGATGGTTTCGCGGGCGTAGACGAGGTCGTAGTAGGCTTGTTCGACCTGGAGGAGGGTGAGCATGACCTGTTGTTGGAGGTCGAGCTCGGAGCGTTTGAGGTTTTCCTTATTGATTTCGATGGTGGTGCGGAAGCTGTCGATCCAGGAATCGCGGAGCAGGGGCAGCGTCAAGTTGGCGCCGGCAGCGACGGTGTAATCATTGAACAGCGGTTGGTCCAAGCCGTTTTCGGTTCGTCCGATGGAAGTGAAGGCTGAGTAGCGGAGTCCGCTTAGTGGCAAAAGGCCGTTGAGGGAGGTGAGGTAGGAGAGGGATTGGGAGTAACCGCCGTTATTGAACTCACCCGTTTCCTGGTTGAAGTTACCGGGTCGGGTGCTTTGGGATCCGGTGGTTTCGACCCGGAGGGTGGGGTCGTAGGCGCTGTAGGAGCCTGAGAGGTTGTAGTTGGAAATCTGGGGGCCTCGGCGGCTGATTTGGAGGTCGAGGTTATTTTCGATGGCGAGTTCGATACAGTCGCGCAGGGAGAGATTGAGGGTGGGGCCTGCGAATTCTTCACCGAGGGCGGTGAGAGGGGTGATGGCAAGGGACAGGTAAGCCAGTAGGCGTGAAAGCTGCATGACGCGTATGATGGGATCAGAGTGGGGTTGAGTCAATGTTGAGCGCGTCCACGTGCTGCGGGCGCGGGGAGAGAGAAGAGAGTGGGCTGGCAGGTTGGGGATGGTCGCTTCGCGTGGGAGTGGTGGTGGTTGCTGAACTTCGATCCCGATTTCGATGGGGGTGGTTTGAGGCAAGGGTTTGGTTTTCAACAGGAGGGCACGGAGGCCGGTTCTGATCGCTGACCTTTGGTCCCGGGCTACTGGCCCTGGTTCAGGAGGATGACACGGCGGGGGGGCAGGAAGTTTCAGGTGAGTTGCTGGAGCCAGTGGAGGATGAGTGTTTGGGCGTGTTGGAGGTGGGTTTGCGTTTGGGGGGAGGGGGAGGCCGAGAAGTTGAAGGAGGAGGCGGGGATGGAGCAGGTGAAGGTATGGGGGGCGTGTTGATAGAGGATTTTGGCGAGAGTGGCGATGGTGTGGGGTGAGGCGTTATGGGAGGAGGGATTTAGGGGCGTTGAGGTTGAGGTGATTTCGGTGATTTGGGTGGTGGTGGATTGGGCATTGGCGTCGATGACGAGGACGTTTTTGCGTTGGGCCCAATCGGGGGCCATTTCCGGGGTGAGCTGGTGTGCGGTGGTGATATCGGTTTGTGGGAGGTGCAGTTGTTGGAGTTGGTGGGCCAGGAGAGGGCCGGCGGCATCGTCTTGTCGGGTGGGGTTTCCGATGGCGACGATGAGGTTGGGTGCAGTGGGGGTCATTTAGCGGGAGGAGGAATGGACTATGTGGCCTTTGGGGTTGAGGATTTCGATGGTCAGGGGCATTTGGCCGAGGGCGTGGGTGGAGCAGGAGAGGCAGGGGTCGTAGCAGCGGATGGCGCCTTCGATGCGGTTGAGTGCGCCTTCGGGGACTTTGGGGCTGGTGATGACTTTGCGGGCCGTTTCGAGGATGGCCTGATTCATGGCGGGGTTGTTTTGGCCGGTGGCGATGAGCAGGTTGACTTGCGTGAGGATGCCGTGGGGGTTGGTGGTGTAGTGGTGGAAGAGAGTGCCGCGGGGGGATTCGGAGCAGCCGACACCTTCGGCCTGGTTTCTGGTGGCGTGGGAGAGGGTGTCGGGGCTGGTGATATCGGGGTGTTTGAGGAGCAGTTCGATTTCCTCGATAGCGGCGAGAGTTTCGATGAGGCGGGCTTGGTGGAAGTGGAAGGAGCCGTGGACGGGTTTGCCGTTATTGATGGCGCGGAACGTTTCGAATTCCTTCTGGGCTTTGGGGGTTTTCATGCGGTCGGCGGTATTGAGGCGGGCGAGGGGGCCGACGCGGTAGGTGCCTTTTTCGGGGCCGAGGGGCTTGTAGTAGGGGTATTTGAGGTAGGACCAGGCGACGGCTTGTTCGGCGATATAGTCGAGGTAATTGGCCGGGTTGACCTGATCGGCGAGAGTGGAGCCATCGGCGGCAGTGAAGCGGAGATTGCCTTCGTAGAGTTCGTGTGAGCCGTCGGGTGTGACTGTGCCGAGGTAGCTGGTGGGGAAGTTATCGAAGTGCTGGATATCGTTGGGTTTTGAGCTGGCGAAGTTCCGGAGGATTTTGAGGCCTTCGAGGGTGGTTTGGGTGGCTTCGGGGATCCATCGGAGGAGGGTGGTGCGGTTTTCTTCCGTGAGGGGGTGGAGCATGCCGCCGGCGACGATGCCGACCGTATGGATTTTTTTTCCGGTGATCCGTTCACTGATTTCCTGGCCGAACTGGCGGAGGCGGATGCCGCGTCGGGCGATATCGGGGAATTGGGCGGCGAGGCCGATGACATTTCGTGAGGCGGGGTTGGAGTCCCATCCGAGGAGGAAATCGGGGGAGGAGAGGTGGAAGAAGCTGAGGGCGTGGGAGGAGATATGTTGGCCGAGGTGGATGATTTTCCGGAGCATGGAACCGGCTGGGGGCGGGGTGGTGCGCATGATGGCTTCGCCGGCTTTGGCTGAGGCGACGGCGTGGCTGACGGGGCAGATGCCGCAGATGCGCGGGGTGATATTGGGCATTTCCGTGAAGAGCCGGCCTTCGCAGAATTTTTCGAACCCGCGGAATTCGTTTACGTGGAAGCGGGCGGAGGAGATGGAGCCGGTGTCATCGAGCTGGAGGGTAATTTTGGCGTGGCCTTCGATGCGGGTGACGGGGTTGATGGTGAGGGTTTGGCTCATGGTGGTGTGGGTGTTTTCAGCCGTATTTGAGTTTGGCTTCATCGAGGGTGGGTTGGCGGTCGTTGAGGAGTTCGAAGAGGATATAGAAGATGAGGTCGGCGGAGGGTGGGCAACCCGGGAGGTGGTAATCGACGGGGACGACTTCGTGGAGTGGGCGGACGCGGTCGATGAGGGGGGCGATTTCTTCTGAGGGGAGTTGGCCGGGGGTATTGGAGGGGAGGTTTTTGTAGCTATGGGAGAGGACGTCTTCCTTGGGGAAGGCGTTGCGCATACTGGGGACATTGGCGGTGACGGCGCAGTCACCGAAGGCGATGAGGGTTTGGGCGTGTTTACGGATTTTGCAGATTTCCTCGAGGTGTTCATGGTTGGCCACTGCGCCTTCGACGAGGGCGATATCGACGTCGGGGAGGTCTTTACCATCGACGATGGGGCTTTTGACGATATCGGCGAGTTTAGCGATTTCGAGGATACGTTCATCGATATCGAGGAGGGACATATGGCAGCCGGAGCAGCCGCCCAGCCAGATGGTGGCGATTTTTTTGCGGATCATGGCAGTGATTTCCGTTTTGCGACGAGTTCCGAGATACGGTTGGGGGAGCGGGGGAGGTTTCCGATGGTGGCGTCCTTGGGCCAGAGGGCGCCGGTGGGGCAGACTTCGATACATTTGCCGCAGGAGGTGCAGGTGGCGGAGTCGCCCCAAGGCTGGTTGAAGTCGGCGATGAGGAGTGAGGTGACACCGCGGCCGGCGATGTCCCAGTTATGGGCGCCCTCGACTTCGTCGCAGGTACGGACGCAGCGGGTGCAGAGGATGCAGCGGTTATGGTCGAGGACGAAGGCTGGGTGGGAGGCGTCGACGTGGTGTTGGGGGTAGAGGTAGGGGAAGCGGACGTGGGAGATGCCGACCTTATAGGCGAGGTTTTGGAGTTCGCAGTTGCCGTTGGCGACGCAGACGGCGCAGACATGGTTTCGTTCGGCGAGGAAGAGCTCGACGATCATTTTCCGGTAGAGCCGGAGTTTTTTGGTATTGGTGAGGATGACTTGGTTTGGGGTGACTGGGGTGGTGCAGGCGGGGAAGAGTTTGGGTGTGCCGACGATTTCGACGACGCAGAGTCTGCAGGCGCCGACTTTGGAGATGCCTTCGAGGAAGCAGAGGGTGGGGATCTCGATGTTATTTTCGCGGCAGACATCGAGGATAGTGCGGCCGGATTCGACTTTGAGTTCCCGGCCGTCGATCGAGATGGAGATAGGTTCGGGCATGGGGATGGGGTTTAGGATTTTTTGATACTGCAGCAGCAGGTGGGTGATTTGATGAGCGTATCGTATTCGTGGTGGAAGTAGCGGAGGGTGCTGAGGAGGGGGTTGGGGGCGGTCATGCCGAGGCCGCAGAGGGAGGTTTCGCGGACGAGGGGTGCGAGTTCCTGGAGGAGTTCGAGGTCTTGGAGCGTGCCGTTCCCTTTACAGATGCGGTCGAGGATATCGTGCATTTGCCGGGTGCCGACGCGGCAGGGGATACATTTGCCGCAGGATTCTTCCATACAGAACTCCATGAAGAAGCGGGCGACATCGACCATGCTGGAGGTATCGTCCATGACGATGAGTCCTCCGGAGCCCATGATGGAGCCGACTTTGGCGATATTTTCGAAGTCGACGGGGACGTCGAGGTGTTCTTCGGGGATACAGCCACCGGAGGGGCCGCCGGTTTGGGCGGCTTTGAAGGT
The DNA here is from genome assembly GCA_049451415.1 of Limisphaerales bacterium. Lineage (GTDB taxonomy): Bacteria > Verrucomicrobiota > Verrucomicrobiia > Limisphaerales > JAHDYP01 > JBMTVN01. The sequence goes on from JBMTVN010000165.1 coordinate 5,672, forward strand.
ATGGTTATCGGGGATACCGCCGCCGATTTCGAAGATGATTTGGCGGAGGGGCATACCCATGGGGACTTCGATGAGGCCGGTATTTTTGATTTTGCCGGCGAGGGCGAAGCATTTGGTGCCGGAGGATTTTGGCGTGCCGAGTTCGGCGTACCATTCGCCGCCTTTGGTGATGATGGGGGCGACGTTGGCATAAGTTTCGACGTTATTGATGAGCGTGGGTTTTCCCCAGAGGCCGAGTTCGGCGGGGTAGGGGGGGCGTGGGCGGGGCTGGCCGCGGCGGCCTTCGATGGAGGCGAGCAGGGCGGTTTCTTCGCCGCAGACGAAGGCGCCGGCGCCGACGCGGATTTCGACATCGAAGTTAAAGCCGGTATCGAGGATATTTTTACCGATGAGGGATTGGGCGCGGGCTTGTTTGATGGCGAGTTCGAGTCGTTTGATGGCGAGGGGGTATTCGGCGCGGACGTAGACGAAGCCTTTTTGGGCGCTGATGGCGTAGGCGGCGATGGCCATGCCTTCGATGACGCGGTGGGGGTCACCTTCGAGGATGCCTCGGTCCATGAAGGCTCCGGGGTCACCTTCGTCGCCGTTACAGACGACGTATTTTTCATTACTGACGTGTTTATAGACGGTTTCCCATTTGAGGCCTGTGGGGTAACCGGCGCCGCCGCGGCCGCGGAGGCCGGATTGTTTGAGTTCGGCGATGACTTCTTCGGGTGAGAAGCCGGTGAGGGCGCGGTAGAGGGCGCGGTAGCCGCCGTTGGCGATATATTCCTCGAGGGATTCGGGGTTTATGAGGCCGACGTTTTCGAGGGCGATCCGTTGTTGGAGTTTGAAGAAGGGGTAATCGGCGGTTTTTTCGAAGGTGGGTTCACCGCTGGAGGCGAAGAGGAGTTTTGGGGAGGCGATTTGGTTGAGTATGCAGTGTTTTTCCGTGAGGGCGTCGGCTTCGGCGGGTTGGATTTTTTCGTAGAGCGTATCGGAGGGGGCCATACGGACCAGGGGGCCTTGGTTACAGGGGCCCATACATCCGGTGGGGAAGACGCCGATTTCGTTTTGGAGTCCGCGTTTTTGGACGGCGTTTTGGAGTTCCTTGAGGACCTCTTCGGAGCCGGAGGAGAGGCAGCCGGCGCCGCAGCAGACGAAGATTTTCTGCTTATAGCTGAGGGATTGGTTTTGGACGCGGGAGGCGATTTCCTCGAGTTTATCGACGGTCATGTTGTGGCTCCGATGTGTTCGCGCAGGGTAGCGACGAGCTTTTTGGGGTCGGCATTAGCGAGGACGTGGTCATCGAGGACGACGGCGGGTGCGAGGCCGCAGCATCCGATGCAGCGTGCGGTTTGGAGGCCGAGTTCACCGTCGGCGGTGGTTTGGCCGGGTTTGAGTTGGAGTTCGCTCTGGATTGCGTTGACGAGGTTTTGGGCGCCGCGGACGTGGCAGGCGGTTCCGGTGCAGATGACGCAGTTGTGCCGGCCTTTAGGTTTGAGGGAGAAGAAGTGGTAGAACGTGGCGACCCCGTAGACCCGGCTGGGGGGGACGTTCATTTCCTGGGCTACGTAGCGCATGGCCTCCATGGGGAGGTAGCCGAAGGCGTCCTGGACTTTATGGAGGATTTCGATCAGGGCATCGGGTCGGCGCTGGTGTTTGCTGATGGCGGCGGCGATGCGTTTATAGCGGGCGTCGGATTTCTTGAGGTCGGCGGCCGAGAGGGGCTGGGTTGGTGGGCGTTTGATCATGGCGCGTGCGTTTCTATCTGCATTAGAGATATATGCCGTTGCCGTACTGTTGAATTAGTGTGTACGACAGTTGGGCTGACCTGTCAAAGGTCGGGGAAAAGTACAAGGAGGGGCCATGCGGGTCATAAGCTCTGTTCCTTATGATTATGGTGTGCCGCGGTTGTGCGGCACACAAGGAGAGAGGAGAGCGGAGAGGGGAGAGAGTGGGGTAGCGCGCCGGGCGTTGTAGAGGGGTTCCTGGTTGTTGGTTCGAGGTTCCTGCCCTCTGGCGGGTTGGGGGGGCGGCACGCCGTGAACCGTCAACAGTCTACCGACTGACTAGAGGACGTTGAGGGCGAGGTAGGCGAGGCCGAGGAAGAAGAAGAAGCCGGCGACATCGGTGATGGTGGTGAGGAAGATACTGGATGCGAGGGCGGGGTCGACTTTAGCGAGGCGGAGGCCGAGGGGGATGAGGACGCCGGAGACGGCGGCGGCGAATTGGTTAAGGATCATGGCTCCGCCGGCGACGAGGCCGAGCGTGGCGTCGTTTTTCCAGAGGTAACCGGCGAGGCCGACGACGCTACCGACGGCGAGGCCATTGACGAGGGCGAGGATGGATTCTTTGGTGAGGGCTTTACGGCCGTCGCCGGGGGAGAGTTGGCCGAGGGCGAGGTCACGGATGACGACCGTGAGGGTTTGCATGCCGGCGTTACCGCCTTGGCCGGCGATGATGGGGAGGAAGACGGCGAGGGCGGTCCACTGGGCGATGGTGGATTCGAAGAGGCTGACGACGGCGGCGGCGGCGAAGGCGGTGAGGAGGTTGACGAAGAGCCAGGGGAGGCGTCGGCCGATGGATTTCCACCAGGGGGTGAGAGTATGTTCTTCCCCGGAGAGACCGACCATGAGTTGCATATCCTCGGTGGCTTCTTCCTGGGCGATTTCGAGGGCTTCGCTGGCGGGGACGATACCGACGAGTCGGCTTTGTGAATCGAGCACGGGGAGGCCGAGGTAGTGATACTGGGCGAATTCGCGGGCGATGTGTTCCTGGTCGTCATCGACGTGGAGGTAGCGGACATCGCGTTGGAGGAGGTCATCGACGCGGCGGTCGGGGGCGTTGAAGACGAGTTCGCGGAGGGGGAGGACGCCGAGGAGTTTTTTATCCTGGTCAGTGACGTAGAGGTAATTGACGTCGGTGAGTTCGGTGGTGGGGAGGGAGCGGACATTTTCGAGGGCCTCTCCGATGGTGAGGCCGCTATGGAGGGAGATGAAGCGGTCATTCATGATACCGCCGGCGGTATCTTCGGGGTAGCGGAGGAGGCTTTTGACGGCTTGGCAGGTTTCCGGGGGGAGGGCTTTGAGGACTTCTGCGCGGCGGTCGTCCTCGAGGTCGCCGACGATATCGGCAGCGGCTTCGGTGGGGGCGAGAGTGAGGAGGTCGCGGAGGTGGCCGAGGGGGAGTTGGAGGGCCATTTCGTGGGCGGTTTCGGCCTCCATTTCGACGAGGGCGGCGGCGGCGGTATTTTCTGGGAGGAGTGTGAGTTGATCGATGGCCTGGTTTGTGGGGAGGCGCTGGAGTTGGTCCGCGATATCG
>JBMTVN010000166.1:0-8880 GCA_049451415.1 Limisphaerales bacterium
ACTATGCGCATGCGGCGCCGCTCTTTTCTCCGATTGGCCACGCCCATGGCCGGCGGCCTGCCGTGGATCAGCCTCCGCCCCAAAGCCCATCCAGCCGGCTGGATGGAAAACCCCGTCACTCAGGCAGCCGGGGCCATCCCCCGCCTGCGCACCAGCGCCGTGACGGCCCGCATCGTCGACGGCAATGCCCTCCCCCTCCACGGCACCCAAATCCAGATCACTCAACTCGAACACGCTTTCCCCTTCGGTGTCACCGCCTTCCGCTGGGGCCCTGAACCCACACCCACCGACCCCCTCCAAGCCGCTTACCGACAACGCCTCACCGACCTCTTCAACGCCGCGACACTCGGTTTCTATTGGCACACCTACGAACCCAGTCCGGGCCGCCCCAATCACGACTACACCGATGCCGTCGCCAAATCCTGCCTTGCGCACTGTCTTCGGCTCAAGGGCCACCCCCTCGCCTGGGCCAACCTCCCGGATCCCTCCTGGCTGCCCGATCAACCCGCAGACATCCGCCAGGCTTCACTCGCCCGCACCCGTGACCTCGTCTCCCGCTTCAAGGGGCGCATCGATACCTGGGACGTGATCAACGAACCCTCTCTCCTCATGTGGGCCAATACCCGGCTCGGTGACTGGGCCCAGTCAGTCGGCAGCCAATCCTACGTCCGCCAACATCTCGAAGCCGCCCGCGAGGCCAATCCAACCGCCACGCTGCTGGTCAATGAAGTCCTCACCCAATACCCTGTCTACCCGTTGCTCGATGCCCTCCGCGATGCCGACGACCGCCCCCTGTACGACGGCGTGGGCCTCCAAAGCCACATGCACATGGAACCCTGGTCCCTGACCGGTGTCTGGAAACTCTGCAACCGCTACGCCCAACTCGGCGTCCCTCTCCATTTCAGTGAAGTCACGGTCCTCAGCGGTGAACGTCTCCCCGGCGACCAATGGGGCCCCTCCCGCTTCGAATACGAAATCCTCCAACGCGACTACGTCCCGCAACTCTACACGCTCCTCTTCGGTCACCCCGCCATACAGTCGATCACCTGGTGGGACCTCTCCGACCGCGCCGCCTGGAAAGGGGCCGCCGCCGGCCTCCTCCGCGACGACATGTCCCCCAAACCCGCCTACGAACAACTCCTCGACCTCATCAAACGCCAATGGTGGACCCGCGTCGAAGGCCGTACCAACCCCCACGGCGAATTCCAGTTCCGCGCTTTCCACGGCCGTCATCGCATCACCCTCACCACGCTCCAAGGCCGTCAGTTCCAGCAGGAATTCAGCTCCCACCCCGGACGCGACACCCACCTGGAAATCCAACTGCCCAAGGCTTGACCAAATCCCCCACAGCCCGTGTTTCGGTGTTTCTGAGTTTCCGTGGTTCGGAAAAGCCACATAGCCCCCCCATCTGCCCCTCAAGAGCCGACTCCCTCGCGATCCCTATCCAAATCGGTATCAACACACGCTGCACCACCCTCTCCCCTCTCCTCTCTTCTCTCTCCCGTCAGAAAAAGAGCCACCATGTCAGGATAAGCATCGGCACCATGAACGGTAGGCTATACCGGAACACATACCCCAGAAACGTCGGCGTATTCACCCGCTGCTGCTCAGCAATGCTCTTCACCATGAAGTTGGGCCCGTTCCCGATATAGGTGTTGGCCCCGAAAAACACCGCCCCGACGCTGATCGCCGTCAGCACCTTCAAGGCCAGTGGATTCCCCAGCAGGATCGCCACCCGCACATGCTCTTCCGTGGTCTCCACCGGGGCCGGCAGCTGCCCCAACCATCCCGATAATACCCCGACCGTGGCCCGCACCGACTCCGACCCCGCCCCCGCCAATCCCGCTGCCTCGGTCCCGTGCAATCGCAAATGCTCCGTTACCTGCCCCACCAGCTCCGGAGTCGCAAAGGCTCCAAACTCCGTGCTCAAAAAACTCAGATAGGTCGGCGCATTATCCAGAAAACTCGAGAGCACGCCCGTGCCCCAATAAAAGGTCGTTGTCGCCGGCTCCCCAAAAGCCCCCGCATGCAACCGCAAATACTCCAGCGCCGGAATCATGGTCGCGAAAATCCCCGCAAACAAAATCGCCACCTCCCGGATCGGATGAAAGTTGAAGTCGTTCGACCGATGCAACTCAGCCCGGGTGGTAAAATAGGACCCTATCGCCGCACCCAACATCAACGCCTCCCGCAAAAACCGCGGGTGCTCAATGAAGACAGCCCCCAGAATCACTCCCAGAAACAGAAGATTGTGCAGCCCGCGAAAACACCACACATCCGGCGGCTCAGCCAAACGATCCCGCACCGGCTTCGGCGCCCGCATATAATTCCGCCGGTCCACCACGTAAAACATCACCAGCAATACCACAACGCCCACGGCCCACATCGGCCAGCAATGCTCCATCACCCACCAAAACGGAATCCCCTTAAAATACCCAAAAAAAAGCGGCGGATCCCCAATCGGCGTCAAACACCCCCCCACGTTCGAAACCAAGAAAATGAAAAACACCACGTGATGCGTCGTAATCCGATACTTGTTCAACCGGATATACGGCCGGATCAAAAGCATGGATGCCCCGGTCGTCCCCAGAACATTCGCCAAAATCGCCCCCGCCAACAAAAACACCACGTTCGCCCGCGGCGTCGCCTCCCCCTTCACGGTAATGTGAATCCCACCGCTCACCACATACAACGAGCCTATCAAGGCAATAAAACTCACATACTCGCTCAAGGTATGCAGAACCGGCCCCGCCACCCCCAAAACACCCAAATAATAAACCAAGGTCACCGAACCCAAACCCAAGGCCACCTTCGGATAATGTCGCACCCACCAGCCGTTAAAGAACAACGGCGCCAAGGCAATCAGCCCAAGCAAAAGCACAAAAGGGCCAATCATCCATGGCGATGGCTCTGTCATGACTAAGGGGTGCACAGACTCGGGAGTAAGCCAAGACCATCCTCTACCGGCAACGCCAAAACCGCAGATTGCTAAAATGTAACTTGCCACACTGCCAGCATAAGAACCAATTGCAGCCTCCCCTCAAAAGTATGCATCACCGCACTTGTCGTTCCCGCTGCGGGTGATACAGTTTTTGCGTGATGGGCGCAGAGCGTCAGGACCGTAAACCAACCCTAAAAATGGTGGCCTGCCCGGGATGTGGAGCCAAAGTCTTCATCCCCGGCGATCTGGCACCGTTAAGCACCACCCCCTGTACCAAGTGCGGACGCGAACTCATGATGCCCATGCAGTTGCGCCAGTTCGAACTGCGCGACGCCATCGCCTCCGGCGGCATGGGAACCGTCTACCGCGCCTGGGATTGCATGCTCGAACGCGAAGTCGCCGTCAAACTCATGAAAAGTGAGTTCGCCGAAGACCCCGCCTCCTTCGAAAGCTTCCTCCGCGAAGCCCGCGCCGCCGCCGCCCTAAACCATACCAATATCATCCACATCTATACGTTCGATGAATGGGGCAGCCTCCGCTACCTCGTCATGGAACTCGCCGACCGAGGCTCCCTCGACGGCCGCATCGAACACGAAGGCCGCGTCCCAGAACTCCACGTCCTCGATGTCGGCATCAAAGTCGCCTCCGCCCTCGACCTCGCCCTCAAACACAAACTCCTCCACCGCGATATCAAACCAGGTAACATTCTCTTCAACGCCGAAGGTGAACCCAAACTCGTCGACTTCGGCCTCGCCCGCAGCACCGATGCCGAAGACGACAACGATACCGGTGTCTGGGGCACCCCCTACTATATCGCTCCCGAAAAAATCCGCCAGGAACGCGAGGACTTTCTCTCGGACATGTATAGCCTCGCCGGCACCCTCTACCACGCCATCACCGGCCACGTCCCCTTTGAAGCACCCACCGTCGACGAAGTCGTCGCCGCCCATATCCATACCGCCGTCACCCCGCCCAACCACGTGGTCCACGAAATCAGCCAAGCCACCAGCGACGCCATCGTCGCCGCCCTCGCCAAAGACCCCGCTCAACGCTTCCAAAGCTACGACGAATTCATCATGGCCCTGACCGCCGCCCGTAGCATGCTCCTCGTCAACCAGTTCAAACCCGGCAAGCCCGGCGGCACCGTGGGCACCCTCACCGGATGGCTCCGCCGTTAACCAAGATTTCCCTTTTGGCTCTCCCCCAATCCAGCTATACCAGCCCAAATTCAACCCAAAGACCCCAACCCATGGCTAACCCCTCCTCCTCCAGCAACGCCCAGAATGTCCTCAACTCCGACGTCGACCTGCGCGGCACACTCAAATGCTCAGGAAACGTCTTCTTCGACGGCAAACTCGACGGTGACCTCTTCACCGACGGCAGCCTCGAACTTGGTGAGAATGCGCTGATCCGCGGCAACGTTGGAGGCAACAGCGTCATCGCCCGCGGCAAAATCAACGGCAATATCTCCTCCCGCGAACGACTCGAGATCAAAAGCCGTACCGAAATCGTCGGCGACCTGCGCGCTGCAAAAATGGTCATGGAGGACGGCGTCAGCTTCCAAGGCAAAGCCGAAATCGCCCCCGCCAAAAGCGTCAATACCTCCACCGTCCCCAACCCCACCTACATCCCCAAACCGCCAGACGCATACAAAGCGACCGAAATCGGCAAACCCTCCAGCCGGTAAATCCATCGCAAGGCTCCTGGCCTCAACTGATGACGGCGGCATTCATGCCGCAGTGCGCCAGATCCCCTTGGGGTCCAAATCCTCCCACGCATGCGTGGCAAAGGTCTCCAAGACAGCCTCGGCGCCAAAACCTGCCCCCCATCCGGAATAATCATACTCCGCGCCAGCGTCTTGGAGCGAGGCGACCGCAGACGCCGCTTTGTAAGAACCTCAAACACCCCTTCCCCCTTCGTCCTAGACCCCGGGCTGGACTACGGCAGACAGACAGCCTGTCCCCTGTCACGGCAGTGGCACAGAGCGCCCTAAAACCGGATGCGCCCACCGCTTCGTGCTTTGTCCTTAGCCCTCCAAAAAACCGAGCTGCGCAAAGTTCGCCGGATTCTCAGCCGCCGCCAAGTCATAGCCCGGAATGATCCGGTCCAACGACGACGGCACATCACCGAAATAGCGCTGGAAGATCTCGCCGAACACAGCCCGGAAATCCGTACGCCGTGCCAGGTAACGCTCATTCGCGCTAAACATGTCTCCAGGCGCCCAGGTCGAAGCATCACAATTGTAAACTCCCCCCTTCACTCCACCCCCAGCCACAAACATCACACCGGATTCCGCATGATCCGTCCCACCACTCCCGTTCTCAATCGAAGTGCGGCCAAATTCAGTCATCGTCACAATCAACAGATCATCCCACTGACTCTGCAAATCCCGGTAGATCGCCTGAAAACCCTGCGCCAGCGTCTCCAGCAAATCCCCATGATTGCCGTTCACCTGACCCTGCCCCGTGTGCGTATCCCAGCCTCCCACGTTCATCCCCACAATCCGTACCGGCGTCCGCTTAAATAACAGAGCGGCCTCCTGCAGTTTCGTCCCCAAGCTGCCATTCGGATATACCGCCCCGTTCTCAGGTGTATACACCCCCTGCTGAACCGCCTCCTGCAACGTGTTAATCGTCGCCCCCAACGCATCCCCCGTCCGATGCACCAGACTCCGATAAGGCCGCGAAACGGAGTCCGGCGAAAGACCATACAACCCCAATAACCCCTCCCCATCACTCCCACCCGCCTGCGACGGTCCATAACCCAGAAACTTGCCCGCCCGAGTCCGCGACCCAATCACATTGAATTGCGAGGCCCGACTAAAGTTCGGCACCGGCGCATCCCCCTTCAACGCCAGGATCTGAGAACTGGAAATCGCCGCAGCCACCAGCGAACCATCATCAGCTCCCAACGCCTGCGACTCCTCCAGATACCGATAAAACATCCCCTCCTCCAAACGCGGATCTCCCGGCACACCATTCTGCCAAAATTGCTGGCTGTCGAAATGGGACCGCGACTGCCCCGCATAACCAATCCGATGCAACACCGCCAGGTTCCCCGGACCATCCTGACCGTTCAAACCAGAGTTGTTGTAAATCTCCATCATCGGCTGCAGCCGCGGATGGAACTGCGCAAAGCCATTTCCCGAATCAATCCCCAACGATTCAGGAATATAGAGGCTGGGCCGGTTGTCCACGTTGTAGTCAGCATCCCCCCGCGGAATCACGGTGTTCAACCCGTCATTCCCACCCGTCTGAAAAATGAAGAGCAGCTTCTTGTTCGAGGGAATCCCCTGCGCCAGCAACCTCCGCTGGAACACACCAGGCAAACCCGCCAAACCCAACCCCCCCGCCAAAAGCGAAGTGGCACGCAGAAAATCACGTCGGGATAACTTCATAATAATCCTTAGCTCCTAAAAACCTCACTCTACTGCTGATGCACCTGTGGCATCGCCAATACCAGCGCCACCAAATCCCTCACCCGCGACAAATAGTCGCGCTGCCCCGGATCCAACGGAGCCTCCATGCCCAAATCATTCGTGTTGGCAAACCGCACCAGCACCGCCCGCTGCTCCTCCGTCATGTGTCCGTCAAATAACAGCCAGTCAAAATAATCCAACATCCCATCAATGGAGCGGTCCGTCAGCGACGCCAACCACGCCTCGGTATCCCACACCACGCTGCTGTCCAGGTTACCCCCCAACAACTGCGCCCACTGCACCCGCGCCAACAAAGTCCCGGTATCCATCCAGTCAAAGCCCAGCTCAGACCAACCATCCGGATCATCCCGCGTAAACAAATGCATCCCTAACCGGTCATTCACCTCCGGCAAGGTCACCCCAAAAACCTCCGCCCCCACCGCCCGCAATGTGCTGTTCACAAACTCCACCGGCGTCTTCACCTTCGCCCGATACGCACTCTGGCTCCAAAAATACCCATCCCGTGTCTCCGGCCGCAAAATTGCCCGCAACACGGTCTCCATGTTCCCCGCCGGACTCGTCGACATCCACGCCGCCAAAGCATCGTCCATCATCTGACGCAACCCCGCGGGCGCCGTCCCGTTCCGGTAGGAAATCAAGTCGATGTCGTCGCTCACCAACCGATGGATCAACTTCAGGCAGATAAACTCCCGCGTCGAAGGATGCGAAACCATCGCATCAATCACCTCAATCGCATCGTTCACCCCGTCCACTCCAGTCCTGCCCGCAGGAATGTCCATCTGATACTGCGTCCCCTCAAACAACACCTTCGCCCCCGTATCGTGCTCATCCGGGTTAAAGCGAAATACCCAGTGCCCGTTCGGATCCCCGTTCTCAATGCTCCCGGGCAAAGGATTCCGCTGAATCAACCGCGGAATCATCGACAAATCAGAACTGTTCAAGGTGATGTTGTGCACCTGGATCGCCAATACGTTTACCTCCGGCGCATACCGGATCACCTCGCGCACCCCATCCAGCCCAAAGACCTCCTCCTGCTGCGAAGCCTCATGCCCGCCCAACGCCAAAGCATCATGCGCCGGCGGCTCCCCCGTCCCCTGCATAGTCCGACTCCGCCCCACTTCCACCCCGTTCACATACGCCACAAACCCGTCGTCATACTTCACCCCCAAAAGCAGGTTCTCCAAATTACCCGGACCATTCAGCGCAAACGTCCGGCGCAGATAAACCGAACTATACCCGTTCCGCATGTCCCCCAGTACCGTCGCATCATCCCCGTCCCCATACCCGATCCCCGTACTGCCACTCAACCAACCCGAGTCATCATACCCCACCTCCGCCCACGCCAGTGTCGGCGACCCGTCACCCGCCGCCGCCGGCTCCACCAAACCCTTCATATACTTCCATCCCGACCCCACCCCCACCACCTCCACATCCTCAAACTGCACACTCCCCTCAGTCAGCGGCGTCCGCGCCGAGTCCGGAAACGCCGGCTTCGCACTCGGCCAGACCTTCCTCACAGACCAACCGGTAAAACACCGCGCCAACTCCTCGATATCCCGCTGCGTATACCGGTTGTCCACGCCAAACGCGAATAACTCCAGAATCTCACGTGCATAATTCTCGTTCGGCTCCCCATTCCGGTTCAACACACTGTCCAAATACACCAGCATCGCCGGACTAGTTGCACTATAGAGCAGCAGATCCCCAAAGTTCCCCAACGCATGATCATAAAAGAACTGATACTCCGTATACTCGGCCTGGGCCGCTTCCCTCTCAGCCTGATCCATCGTCATGGCATCCCGGGCATCCGAATTCCGCAAATCATTCAGATAGTCAGCCAGCTTGTCATAATCAGTGGTAAAATGATTCTCCCAAAATTCCCCCAACACCGCCTGTAGCTGCCGCCGCGAATACACCCCGCGCACATGCAGCAGCTGCTGCAACTCCTCAATCCCACGAATCCGCTGCTCCGCCGGTTCCGGCAACGCCGACCGCATCACCAACTCCGGAATCATGCTCAAGTCGCTGCTCCTTAAACTCGCGTTGTGCGCCTGAATCGCCAACACGTTCTCCCCACCCACCAACAACCCGCGATCCAGCACATACTCCATCGGCCCGGTCGGCTCAATCGCCTCCACCGCCCCCATATCATAAGCCGGCGGAACTCCCTCCAAATTCTCGCGCGCCACTTCCACACCATTCAAATACGCCACAAACCCGTCGTCATACACCACCCGCAACACCAACTCATCCGCCCCCACATCAGTCGGCACAGAAAAACTCTTCCTCAAAAACACACTGTAATACCCCGGCTGCGTGTCCGTCTGCCGCATGTCCTCCAGCACGGTCGCATCATCATTGTCCCCATACCCAAAACCCGAAGGCCCCTCCAACCACCCGCCATCATCAAAACCTGCCCCAGCCCAACCCAGTGACGGAGCCACATCCCCCTTCGCATACCTCCACATATCCCCCCTCGCGACCAGCGGCACATCCAAAT
>JBMTVN010000167.1:0-8874 GCA_049451415.1 Limisphaerales bacterium
TAGAGGCACACTCCCGTGTGCCTGCAACACCATGCACCCACTCCATACTTCACCGTTCACGCAGGATCCGTCTTCGCTCTCCGAGCTACGCCGGGACAAGCCGTGACCCTGCCGGCATACACCCTGACTCAAAGAACCATGCGTCCCCGCAGTCCATAGTCGCGAGTCCGCTCATGCGGACCAGCAACAGCCAGGCCCGCCCGTTGGGGGGGGACCTACCTGACCCAATCCTTGCACCTCGCACCACGCTTACCCCTTGCCGCTCAGCCCTTCCTCCTTCGTCCTTACCCTCCGGGCAGGACTACGGCGCACAGGCAGCCCTCTGCGCTTACCGCTCACCGCCCCCGCGGCACCAGCATCCGATTCGCCCACTCCAGAAAATACTTCATGTTCGAACGGTCCTCGTGCCCTCCGTCATGCTGACGCCAAGCCAGCTCGCCATCCAATAAACCCTCGTTGACCGCCGGCATCTCCACCGCCCGATAGTTCTCCCCCACTCCCAAATCACGCGCACCCAACAGACGAAATGCCGGACCCGCCGCCACGGTCGCCATGTAGCTCCCCTTCTGGTCCAGCCAGTTCGCATCCCCCTTCTCCGGTATCCCGTAGCTGATAAACGTCGCCCTCGGCGCACACAACGCAATCAACTGATGCGCATCCACCGGAATATCCCCCGGCGTCATCCGCCCAAACATCGAGTCCTCCGTCCCATACTTCAGAAAATTCCCCGCCATCCAATGATACGCACCAGAACCCGTCAGGTTCTCCACCGCTTCACCAAAGTTGCGCCGATGCAACTTCGCCCCCCCCTCACCTGACGAACCCACCAGCACCACCGCAAACCGTTCGTCAAAGGCCATCGCCACCAACGCCGCCTTCCCAAAACGCGACACCCCTTCAACCCCCACTTTCTTCGAGTCTACCGTCAGGTCCGTCTCCAAATAGTCCAACACCCGGCTCGCCCCCCACCCCCATGCCCTCAATGCACCCCAGTCATCCGGCTTGCGCGGCTGCCCACGATTCACCAGCCCCACAATCCCGCGCGTCAACCCGGCACCATTGTCCGCCTGCACACTATACGGGTTGAACACCGCATACCCCCAACCCGAAGCAATCAACTGCTCGCTCGAGGGCGGATCGTTGAAGGTGACATTGCCAAAACCCCGAAACCGGTTCGTCGGCTCCGGCTCATCCGCCCGACGTGGAAATCCATCCCCTCCAAGCATCCCGCCAAACATAATCAACACCGGCACCCGCCCCTCCACCTCCAATGGCGTCACCAACGTCAACGCCATGTTCACCTCAATCTCAGGACAGACCGTATTGTCCACCTGCCCCTCCAGCTTCCGCGCCCGGACCGGAATTCCACCCACCACGCGATCGGTCGCCTGCGTCGTCACCACCCACTCCACCCCGGGAACCCGCTCCGGCACACGCCCGTAAACCTCACGCTCAAATAGCTCCACAATCTCCGGACGCCGCCGCTGCCGCCAATCAGCCGCCGTCGAAACCTTCGTCCTGTCCTGTAATACCAACAGCTCCGGCAAATCGGGATAGGGATTGGCCAGCGCCTCGTCGTAATTCGCCTGGTTCGGCAAGTTCGGCCAACCATTCTTGCCCGGACGCAGCTCGCGTATACCCAGCTGCTGCATCATGTTCAAATGATCCTCCTGAGCCGTCCACTCCCTCACCTCCGCACCCATCAAACCCGTAAAACAAAAGGCCACTGCACCAACCATCCCGACAGTAAAATTGGACATGTTCATAAACACACAACGGCCTCGGCTCAAAAACAGGGTCACAAGCCAAACGCTCACCCACCCGCCCGCGCTTAACAAGCCTTTTGACCACCTCTAAACCCTCCCGCAGCCTACCAACAACAGTACGGATTATTGGGACACCTGTCTCAATAATCCGTACTACCTTGGCCAGCTCATCAAACCACGATACAGGCGAACCACCGTCCAGAAATCTCTCGCATATCCCCTCTTGGACCGGCACTTCTCCTCCGCCAGACTGCATTCTATGGGTCATGCTAATCCTGTTCCCATACTAGGCTTCACAACCATGTTTCTGATCGTAATCACACTCTTCACGCTGTCGGTCCTCTGGAACCGCTAGCGCGTGAAACGCCTTCTGGGCGAAAAGGGCTGCCGGGTCCTCAGTGTCCGCTGGCGACCCTTCGCTTGGTGGGCTCCTCTCCGCGCACAAAGTTTCAACACCGTTTTTGTCGATATCCTCGGCTACATCCACGAAGCCCAATGCTGGACCCACGGACCCTTAACCGGACTTCACTGGCACACGGACGAAATCATCGGCCGCGAAGAGTTTCCCGCACCATGAAATGCGAGGCAGGGACCTCAACCGTCGGGATCACTTGTGGGCCCAACCGGAAGACACAGCTCAGGGAGTTTCCACGATTCTAAAGTAGATCCGTCCTTCAGCCGGAAGCGGCGCATCGATCCGGATTACCGGTTCGCCAGCGACCTGGGCAGTGCCAAGCGGCAGCCAGACAGGGTTATTGAGATCAACCGAGTACTCGGCCTGATAACTCCACCCGGGTGTCGCTACCCAGCCGAGTTGCACGGAATCAGAAGTGACCACAAACACCAGCGGCTCCATGTAGGGTCCATTGTCAGAAGTGCCATACAAAGGCGCATTGGCACCTCGGGGCGTAGCCGCCGTCATGAACCCAATCGTGTCCGCCGCATCGGCGAACCGACCTTCACTGACATCCTCCGCCTGTGGTCCAAACGAGACCGTATCCACCAGCGTGCCATCCGACGCAAACAGTCCCAAGGTCTCGCCCGTGCGCGACAAGGAGAAGCCCGCATGCAGGTCTAAACCGGATAGGCCTCCCTGTTCGGGCTCGCCATCAGCCCAGACCAACAGATACCCCCCGGGAGTCAGCAACGTCCCCTCCGGGATCTGCCAGCGTGACCACTGCGCCAGATCGTCGGTGAGGTAAAACCCCGACAGGTCCGCCACACCCTGTCCTGAGTTGTACAATTCAAACCAGTCCTCGGCCTGCCCGTCGGCAGGATCAACGAGGGTGGACTGGTTGTCGGCCATCCATTCGTTCAACCTCACCATCAATCCCCAGATCGGCGAGGCCGGCCCCTCGTAGATCACTGTCACCGAGTCGGTCGCGCCTTCCACCGGCCGTCCATCCGCATCCAGCCCCTCGAATACCATGACGTTAGTCCCCTCGCCTGTCAGCGGCACCTCCATGGACCAGGCCGTTGAAGTCAGCCACACCGGGGCTCGCGTTACGCCGTTCACTGCCAACCCCGCCACTGCCATGGGAGCCGTCCCCGTGAAAACCACCGGGTTATTCGTAGTCACCACGACAGGTGGACCGTTCACGAGAAAACCCGTGTTCTCCGAGTTGAGTTGCGCTTCAAGGAAGGTCCGCCTGGTTGCAAACCAATCCGCAACGGCAGTCGGGGCAATCAAAGCCCCGCCATCACACATTGTGACCCCCTCGTCCACCAGCCAACCGTATTTGGCCTCCATCACTGGGGTGTAATCGGACGCCACGAAGGCTTCATCCAAGGCTTTCTGCACCGCACGGAAATACGCACGCCTGAAAGCCGGATAGGCATAGAGTCGCGCCACCGTAGGATCCTGGGAACTGAACAAGGACGCCGTCGACGGGCTGTAGTTGCCGGAAGCCCCGGCCGCCACAAGCATCAGCCAGTCCAGATCAAACGCATACAACTGCCAACCCTCAGTCTCCGGCTTGTAGGCATACATGTTCTTGCCAATGTTGTGCCCCCAGCTGTCGAAATTCACGATGATGTGCTCGAACGCAAACATCCCCATGCACTCCTCCACATCCATGGTCGTCGAGATCATCGAGGTGTAAGGCTCCGGATCCGGAGCGTTCATGGCGTCCACCCACTCGAACAGGTTGGTAAAACTGTCCGCTGAATCATATGAGCGCCGCAGCCAGTTCCACCGATACCTCGCCTTTTTCTTCTCCCCATCCGCACCGTTGAACACTTCGAGCGTCGGCATCGGATCGGCGATCCGCGACCCCGTGTCACTAAACTCAAACGCACGGTCAATCTTGTAGAAGTCACCGTCGGAATCGCCCGGCGACCATGCGCGGATAAAATCGCGGGCCGGTTGGATGACAGCCTCAAATACGCCTCCCCGCTGCATGTCAGTCACGCCATTCACGCTGAGCCGAATGAAATGCCGAAAGCTGAAAGGCAACCCCATCCGGTCCGCAATCCAGTAGGCCATCTGCTCCTGCACTGCGGTCCGTTCGTTGCCGTGCCCGCCCGGCCAGTCCAACACCAGATCGGTTCCTCCAAGGAAGATGTCATCCCCCGGAAGCTCAATGCTGTAACCACAACGATTGCCCGCAGGCGTGTTGTATCCGGGCGAGATGTACGGACTCCCCGCATACTGGGCCAGGGTGTTGTAGATCGCCCGCTGGTTCCCGTAAACGAACGTCACGTCATTCGGGGTGTTGTCCAGCTTGTTGCGCGAAGTCCAGGTATCGAACGTCGCCTGCGTCATCCAAATCCGATAGGCGGGAATGCTCCCCGGCCTGACCTCGTCGCCCCAGCGAACCAGACATTCCCGGGCAGGCGCATTGTCCGGGTACGAAGCCCACAGGGGCGGAAGAGAGGCATCATCCGCCTCCACATGAAACGCCACCAGCACACCACCAGCCTGAGCCGGAAGGATTGCAGTATACCTCCCGTCTCCAGCCACCGCGTCACCACCCAGACCATCGTCGGACATCACGACGGTCTGGAGCGTGCCCCCTGGATCGACTCGATACTTCAACCGCAGCTCGCGGATACCATCGGGATCTGCCGCGCAAGCGCTCACATACACCGGCTCGCCCGCTGCAGGCACGACCGGAAAGTGACTGACATGGAAGATGGCCGGGGGACCATTCTCCACCTGCTGCGCATTGACCTGTCCAGGTGTTCCAGGATTTCCGGGAGTCTCCAACTTGGCCAGGGTCTCCACCCAACGGCCGCGAATTCTGAAAAGCACCTCCGGATACCCGCGCAACCAACGAACCTTGGCGCGGATGACCGCTACGCTCCCCACACTCAACGGCGTGGTCAACGGCACACGAATGCGGTTCATCTGGTTATCGCCGCGATCCACCGCCACGATCCGGTAACACCCTCCCCGCCCCACCCCACCCGTCGACTGATACACGGACCCGGAGAGCGTCCCCTCGGCCGTCCACCCAGCAGCATCATTTGTAAAGCCCGGGTTCGCGATCAGGTTGTTCCCGTTGGCGTCCAGAACCTCCACGTCGTCCAGCAAACATTCCCCAGCCCCCAGCAACAGCACCTGCAGCTGATTAGGCGAAGTCTCACCCAACTCCACCCGGTTGGTGTAATCGACGGTAGTCCACAATGCCTTACTGCCCTCAGCGCTCGCAGCCCAGTTCGCCGCCAGATGTCCGTCACTCCGGGGATCTACGCGCTCCAGACTGCTCCCGCCGGCATCTGCCCACGCGCTCCAGCGTCCACCATCGCGGTAGGCCACTTCATCCAGAGTAATCCAGGCCGTGTTGGTCACCACCACCTGTGCCTGATTGGTGCTCACCAGCTCCTCCGGCATCGACAGGACAAGGGTCTCACCCGAGTTGTCCAAAGCCCCGCCATAGTCGCCCACGGTGTTGGCTGAATTCAGGACCCCGGGGTATCGCGACAGCAGGTTCGTCCTGTTCGCCGCCACCACCAGATAACCGCCGCCCGGAATCGACGTCCCGGCAGGCATCTCGTACTCAATCCCGCGAGTAAACCTCCAGCCACTCACGTCAACCGCCGCCCCGCTGCGATTGTGTAACTCCACGAATTCATCGTCGCTACTCCTGCTGATGGGATTGTAGAGCAACTCATTGATCACCACGGTCGGAAGCTGAAAGGCCGAGTTGGCCGCACCCGGCGTCCGCTGAGCCATGGCGCGTATCCTCGCTGCCCCATCCGGATATCGTCCGCTCGCCACGCCATTCGCCTGACCCGCAAATTGAACCGCGTCCAACACACGCGTTCTCAGCGCGTCCATCAGGTACAGGGTCTCCCCCGCAGCATCGAGAGCGAAAACCAGCTCGCTCTGGTCAAACACGATCCAGCCATACGGACCCAGAACCGTACCGTCAGGTATGCGGAACAGATTGGTCGATCCAACCTCAACCAGGCCGCTCCGCCGATCACTCAGCAGACAACCCGAGATGTCGATGGCTTCATCCGAAGCGTTGTACAACTCGATGTAATCCAACAAAGGATCATCCGTATGCGCCAGGAACTCGTTGATGCAGAGAGCCCGCAGCGGCTCGATGCCCTGACTGTCAGCACGCCCCGGCGATCCACCCACAACATCGCTGATCCTCCACGCCGCAGGCTGGTTCTCACCCAGACTCGGCCTGGCCAACACAAGGGAATGCCCCGTCCCATCCGCCGCCCGCGGCCACTCACCTCCCGTGCCATAGTCCACCTCAAGAAAGACCGCACCGGTCCTGTGCCTCAAACGCACAACACCTCCATTGTCGGAAAGAGAACCCGAGAACGGCCCGACCACATTCGTAATCCCCGCCTGCGCAGCAAGCACCACCGGATCCTTGGCCACCACGAGGTAGTGACCAGGGCCCAGCACAACACCGTCAGGAAAGGTGTAACTGATGTCACCACTGAGCCGGTAACCGCTCAAATCCTCAGGTGTCCCGATCGCGTTGAATATCTCCACAAACTCAAGGGCCGACCCTTCCACACCCGTTGGATGATACATGATCTCAGTCACCACGAACGGCGTCAGCCGACTCGCCTGCCCGGGCACTTCAAAATCCAGCGCCGTTGTCAGTTCGCGCGCGCTCTCGACATCGCCCCAATCCCGGAACTGCACATCAACCGGCTCACCGGTGCGATGGCTGGCAACCATGAGCCCCACCTGGATGGTCGTGCCCAAGGTGATGTCGACCTCACCCAACCGCCGCCAATGAACACCATCCAAAGCAGCATAACCGGTGAAGCGATCCCCTACACGGGAGAGCCGCAGCCATGTGTCCGGGTAATTGGCGGGAAACAAACCTGCCGGCACCGACGGCTGCCTGCTGCTCTGCACCTGCCGCGAAACGAAACCCACCCCCACGTTGGATGGTGTGGCAAACACAGCTGCAAACGGAGCGTTCCCAGCATCAGACTCACGAGCCATCAAACCGCCCTGTGCCCAGATATCACCAGGCGCTAAGCCCGCCACGCGAACGCACAGATCGAAGTCGCCCGCGTAAGCCTTGCTCGCAAACAAACCGGAATCCGAGTTGCCCACGAATCCCGTTCCCGCTGCCCGTATGTCATACCCCCCCGCCACCGGCAACAGCTCGCCAACGAACGGATCATTGCCAATCTGTTGGACCATCAGGGAGTCCTCCGGAGCAGAGGGATCCACGACAACACTCCAGCTGGAAGGGATGAAGGGGTTGGGAACAGGGGCCAGATCAGCAATGCCATGTTCCGATGCCCAGGAAAAAGCGACCTCGCCCCCAGTGATCTCCGGAAAGCTAAAGGCGTAGTTCCTCGCCGAATACACCTCCAAGCCCGTCGCCGGCTGCCCGTTAATCAGCAGGTCCGCAGCGTCCACTCCCTCAACATCCTCGCTGAAGGTGACCTCTACCGCACTCACCGTCCGGACCACCGCTCCGTCCCGGGGGAAGACGCTCGCCACAAATGGCGCAGTCACATCCTGGTTGCTGCCCAGCGCAGCAGCGATGAGGAAATCCGAACTCCCCGTCAAACTCGCGTTGAACGCCTGAATGGCAATCACGTTGTCGCCACTGACAAGAAATGTCCCCGCGCCGGGTATGACAATGCCAGCTGTGTTGGGTTCCCCCTGCGCCCCAGCCGCGGTCCCGTTGAAGGGGATCTCGCCAGCAGGAACATTGACCCGCAGCACTTCAGTCCCATTGATCCATACGACACACCCATCATCCGAACGCACATCCAATGTCAGCTCCGTCGGCACATTGGCCGTGCTGATCGTGAAGTTCTTCCGGAGATAAATGCAGGAGTAATTCCCACTCATGTCCGCCAGCTCGGTGGCACCACTGTATCCCGAACCCAATTCGTAGAAGAAGGGCGCCTCAGCAACTGCCCATGCCGAATCATCAAAACCCACACTCCGCCACGCGGTCGCGTCCGGCGATGATGCCTCGGCCAATCCCTTCAGCAACTTCCACGAGGTCTCCTCCGGAAAAAACACGTCGGCTTTCGTCGCCGAAGCACTCAGAAGTGTAAGACCAACGAAAGCGTTTAGCAGGAAGGATGGTTTGGATGTCATGGCAGCACACCCCACGGTCAAGCCGCAGGGTCGGAGCAAACCTCACCCCTGCGGCGATCCAGTGGGGCTGAGGTAAATAGGCCACAACTCACCGACCCTGACAAGTCAGACACCCGCTTCAGCCCGTCCGAAGCCGGGACTCGAACAGCTATGCGTTTCAGAGCAGTCTCCTGAAACGCTGAGACCAGCCACCCGCCGCTAACCCTGCCGACGAGGCTTGGACGACCGGGGCCTCGAACTCGACCTCCTGCCCTTGCGATGGTCCGTTCTCTTGGACTGTTGTTGTCCCCCTCCCTGCTGGCTCCTCTGCTCGCCCCGCTCCGACCTTTGCGACGAAGCCTTGCGGCCCCGGTTACGCGACTGCCCCCGCTGTTCTGATTTCGCGCCGCCCTCCGGTTTGCCCGCCCCCTGCGACTTGCGCGGCTCCGCAGGCCTCTGACCCTGCTCCTGCCGTTCAGGGCGACCCCCTCGACGAGGACGCGATCCTCCAGGTCGTTGCCCTCCCCTCCCCAAACGCGAACACCGATCACCCCGATCACCCCGATCACCCCGATCACCCCG
>JBMTVN010000168.1:0-8870 GCA_049451415.1 Limisphaerales bacterium
GAAGCGATTGAGGGGCCAGCGTTTGGCGGGGCCGTATTCGGCTCCGGCGTTGAGGCCGATCCAGTTTTGGTTTTCGGGGATCTTGAAGGTGGTGCGGGCCTCGAGGATTTCTTCGGGTGTGACGTGGAGTTGAGGGGGGAGCGGGTTCCGCTTTGCTCCGAGGGCTGCGGTGAGGTGGAGGTAGAGGTGGATTTGGTGGGCGGAGGTGGGGGGGAGAGGTTCCGGGGTATGGTTAGCGAGGTAGCGTTTACGGGCTTCCTTGGGGGTACGTTTGCGCATGCGGACGTAGGTTGGGGGGTGTTGGAGCGCGTGGGTAAGGAACCAGCTGCGGGCAGGGGCGGCGAAGCCGACGCGGCAGGGGATGGAGGCGAGCCAGAGTTCGAGGGCTGAGCGGTGGGAATTAGGGAAGGCGAGGCCGATATGGAAGTGATGGGAGCGGAGGTTTCGGGCGATTTCGAGGAGGGATGAGTTTTGGTTGAAAGTGAGGATGTGGTTGATGGCGGGGTGGGATTCCCAGAGGGAGGCGAGTTTCTGGTGGGTGAGGAGAGTGATATGGGACTGGGGGTAGGCCTCGCGGAGGCGGAGCAGGGCGGGGGTGGTCATGACGGCATCGCCGAGCCAATTCACGCCACGGACGAGGATGCGCTGGTTGGGTGAGTCTTGGGGGTGGGCTAGGGGCTGGCTCATGTTTCCTGCGGGTTGGCGGCTTGGCGGGCGGTTTTGCCGCCGGGTTTCCATCGGCGGTGGACCCAGAACCAGTTCGCGGGGTCCTTGAGGATAGCGGTTTCGAAGGCGGCGTTCATATCGCGGACGATGTCCGCTATTTCGCGGGGTTGTCCATTGGGCAGGCGGGTGGGGATTTCCTTGCCTGGCTCGATATGCCAGCGGGCGAGGCCTGTGCGGTAGCAGATGGCGGTGAGGAGGGTGCTCTGGTAGCGGAGCGCGAGCACGGCGGGTGCGGTGGTGGTGGAGCAGGTATGGCCGAGGAAGGGGCCGAGGAGGCCGCTGCGGCCGCCGTGCTGATCGGAGAGCAGGCCGAGTGTCCACCCGCCGTCCTGGAGTGCGGAGCGCAACTCGGCTGAATCGGTACGTCTTTCGAAGAACCTGCAGTCATGGGATTGGCGGAGGTTGAGGAGGGTGTTATTGAGCTGGGGTGGCGAGAGGGCGCGGTAGGTTGTGGCGGCGCGGTAGCCTTTGAGGAGGGGCATGACCCGGGAGAACAGTTCGAAATTACCGAAATGGCCGAGGGCGACGATGATGTTGGGTGGGGCGTGAGGCTGGCTGCGGTCGGGGAAGCTGGAGAGATCGCCTATGGTGAGGACCTTTTCCAGGGCTTTGGCGGGCATGGCTGCGGTTTTGATGGCGCAGGCGAAGTTTTCGCCGAGACGGCGGAAGTGTTCATGGAGGAGGGATTTTTGTTCCGCGGGTGTGAGCTGTTGCCCGAGGCATTTCCGGATATTTTCACGGGCGACCCTGCGGTGTCGGGCGTCGAGGATGTAGGCGAGGGTGCCGATGGATCGGCCGAGGTGGGCGACGAGCTGGAGCGGGAGGGATTGGAGGAGCCAGAGCAGCGCCCTGAGCGGGAGGAGGAGTATCCCGTTCATGGTTAGCGGAAGCAGATTTGGCGAACGCAGTCCTGAAAATCCTTGGCGCCGCTGAGGATGCGGATCTCGACGCGCATGAAGCAGAGGGGGAGGTCGCGGCGGTCGATTTTGGGGAAACGGACGGCGTCTTTTTGGGTTGTGAGGATGACGTCGGCCTGGCGTTTTTTGCTGCGGTTGATGGCGTTGAGGACTTCCTGTTGGGTGAAGCGGTGGTGATCGGCGAAGCGTTTGGCGTAGACGAGGTCGGCTCCGAGGTTGGTGAGGGATTGTTCGAAGCTTTCCGGCTGGGCGATACCGCTGAGGGAGGCGACTTTTTTACCCCGGATGAACTCGAGGTCGAGTCGTTCTCCGCTGAAGACATCTTCGAAGTAGAGGGGGTGGTGGACGCACTCGATGATACCGGCGGTGGGGTTGTTGCGGGTGATGCGTTGCCGGAGTTCGGAGGTATTTCCGTCGCTTTTAGTGATGAAGATGGTACTGGCGCGGGCGAGGTGTTCGGCGGGTTCGCGGAGGGTTCCGCGGGGGAGGAGGTATTCGTTACCGAAGGGTTGTTGTCGGTCGATGAGGACGATATCCATGCGGCGGCCCCGGAGTTTCCAATATTGGAATCCGTCATCGAGGAGGAGTGTATCGCAGCCGAAGGTTTCGATGGCGTAGCGGCCGGCTTTGACGCGGTCTTTATCCACGAGGACGACGACGTCCTTGAGGTTGGAGGCGAGCATGTAGGGTTCGTCGCCGGCGGATTCTGAATCGAGGAGGAGGGAGCGTCCATCGGAGACGACTCGGGGCGGGGTGGTTTCCTCGCGGAGGAGCAATTTATCGAGGAGACGTTTGCTGAGGGGGGGTGGTTTGGAGCGATAGCCACGGGAGAGTATGGCTACGTTGCGGCCCTGGTCCTTGAGTTCGCGGGCGAATTTTTCCACGACCGGGGTTTTGCCGGTTCCACCGACGGTGAGGTTGCCGATGGCGATGACCTGGACGCCGAGGGTGGTATCGCGAAGGATGCGGTAATCGTAGAGGAATTTGCGGCCCTTGACGGCGAGGAGGAAGATTTTGGACAGGCCGAGGAGGGCGGTGCGGACGACTGAGGCGCGTTTACCGTGGCGTTGTTCGAATATGACCTCGAGAACGAAAGTCTCGAGGTCTTCGACCCAGGCCTGGATATGGTCACGCACGGGGGGCGAGTGTGCCAACCGTCAGGGGGTGAGGCAAGCCGAGCGAGGCATTGGCGGGGAGGTTCTCAGGTTCGGTCTGAGAGTTTTTGCTCACAGCGCAGGGCTTTTTCGTAGCAATCGAGGGCTTCGCGGTAGCGTTGGAGGCGGTTACAGACGGCGCCTTTGTAGAGGTAGGCGAGGGTGAGGGATCCGTCGGCGGCGATGGCTTGGTCGTAGCTTTCGATGGCGGTTTCGAGTTTTTCGAGCTTTTCGAGGGCGAGGCCGCGTTTGACGAGGACATCGGCGGGGTTGCTGGGGCCGGCTTTGAGGGCGGTATTGAAGCAGGTGAGAGCTTCGGCTGCGTTGCCCTGGTTGAGGAGCGTTTGGCCTTTGGCGATCCAGCTGAGGGCTTGGGAGTCGGTTTCCGTGTTCCCGGTATCTCCGTATTGTTTTTTGTTGAGTGCTCCGATGCTGAATTCGAGGGGCTGGGAGGCTTGTGGTTGGCTGGAGGGTGGGGTTGCAGCGGATCCATTTCCGTTGCCGTTCCCGTTGGTTTGATTCAGCGCGAAGCTTTTGGGGGGGATTGGGGTGGTTGGCAGTGAGGTTTTCTCGAGGTCGCCGATGCGTTGCTCGAGTTTTTCCAAAGCACCGATGAAGCGGGTTGTGGCGGCCTCGACGCCTGGAGGAGGTGTGGTTTGGGGGAGGCTGGCTGGAGTGGGTGTGGCTGCGCCGTTGCTATTGGGGGATGGGGGGTAGTAGGGGAGGGCTTTGATGACCACCTCGGATACCCGCTGGACGGAGCGGGAGAGGATCAGGGCTGCGAGGAGGATACCGAAGAGAACTGCGGCGGCGAAGCATCCGGCGACGATGAGGATGGTGCGGGTGTTTTCCCGTGCGGCGGCGGCGGTTTCGCGTTTTTGTGCCTCGATGCTTTGAGTAATGGTATCGAAGCGGCCGTTCATTGTTTCCTCGTATTGGGCGGCGAGTCTTTTTTCGAGGGCGTCGATTCGGTTGGAGACCGCGTCCATGGCGGGTGTGAGCGTTTCGCGTGCGGCTTCCACGACGTCGTTACGGGTGAGTGGTGGGGTAACGGGCGTTGCGGGTTGGAGGGGGATGAGGGGAATGGAGGTGGTTTCGGGTTCGGGGGCCTGAGCTTCTGGGGTGGCTGGGGTTTCGTCTGTCTGGACCAGGGTATTGGAGCCTATGGTGAGAATGTTTGTATCGGAGGTGGCGGGTTCCTGGGGTGAGGCGAGGGGGGAGGTTGCCAGTCCTAGGGTGAGTAGGAGCAGGGCCAGCGTGATGGGAGACATAGGCTTTCGGGTCATAGGGCAACGCTTCTGACCTTTGAACGCTAGATTATGCTGCTGAGGAGGCAAGGCAAAAGCTGGGGATCAGGAACTTGCGCTGGTGTAGCGTCGGACGGAGAGTTTCCAGACCACTTCGGAGGTGATGGCGCAGAGGGCGGTCATGAGGAGGACGAGGAGTATTTCCTTGGGGGATTGGAGGGTTTGGGTGAGGACTTTGGCGGGGACGTTGGCGACGATGAGCATGGGGATGGCGAAGGTGAAGATGGCCTTGAAAGTGCCGCGGAAGGCGGTATCCGGCCAGCGTGCGAGGTTGAACAGGCTATAGTAGGCCCAGACGATACTTTGGGCCTGGACCGTCCAGAAGCTGACGCAGGCGAGGATAAACATGAGGGAATAGTGGATGAGGACACCGGTGAGGCAGAGGCCGGCGAAGGTGAGGATTTGTGCAGGGGAGGGTTGGAGCTGCAGGTGGTGGCCGGCGTAGGTGATGACAGCGAGGGCGGATGCGGCGTTGACGAAGGCGCCGAGGTCCAGTTGGCGCATGGAGACGATGAAGCGGGAGTTGACGGGGAGGAGGAGGAGGAAGTCGAGTTTTCCGGTTCGGACTAATTCGGACAGGTGAGTGCAATTGACGAGGAAGAATGCCTGGAAGATTTGCTGGATGAACTGGCTGGTTCCGACGAGGAGGATGACCTGGTAGCGGGACCAGCCTGCGATACTTTCCGTGTGGAGGTAGAGGACCTGGATGAAGCAGAGCTGGAGGGCGAACCAGGCTAGCTCGACGATGATCCAGAGCAGGAAATTGATTTGGAACGTCATTTCCCGGACCAGGGCATTAC
The DNA here is from genome assembly GCA_049451415.1 of Limisphaerales bacterium. Taxonomy (GTDB): domain Bacteria; phylum Verrucomicrobiota; class Verrucomicrobiia; order Limisphaerales; family JAHDYP01; genus JBMTVN01. Next base: position 4,905 of record JBMTVN010000168.1, read on the forward strand.
GGACGAGCATGGAATAGACGCCTAGGATGGGCCGGAGTCGTCCTTGCTTTTTGGGGTGGGGGTCCATGATTGGTTTAGCCTCCGAATGCGGCGTATTTTTTGAGGCCTCGCTGCCAGGCTGTTCGAGCCATCACGGCTGCGATGACCACCCAGCCGGCCTGTATTGCGAGGCCCTGGAGCATTTCGGGTCCGGAGAGGCGTCCGAGGTAGACACTGACGGGGAAGAACATTTGGTAGGGAAAGGGGGTGAGGTAGAGGAGGGTTTGGATGGCTGGAGGCAGGATATCGAGGGGGAAGAGGTGTCCGCCGGCGAGGAATTCGAGGGCGAAGAGGATGAAGATGAAGGTGGAGACTTCGAGGATCCAGAAGGCGAGCATGGCCATAGTGAACGAGATCAGGAACTGGAGCAGGGCGGTGAGGAGGATGGAGAGCGTGAAGGCAGTGAGGGCCAGGAGGGAGTCCGGGGGGACGAGGTGTTCACGGAGGAAGAACGCGAATAATCCGACGGGGAGGATGGCAACGCTGGTATAGATGACGCGGCCGGATCCGTAGAGGCAAAGGCGGTAAAGGAGGTAATTGATGGGTTTGAGCAGGAATTGGCTGATGTTGCCTTCGCGGATGTCAGCGGCAATTTGCCAATCGTCGTCGGTGACTGCGGTGAGCATATCGACGAGGCTGACCACCAGGTAGTAGGTGATCATTTGGTTCAGCGTGTAGCCGGCGATGGACGCATTGCCTGGTTGGTCGGCGTAGATGGCTTTCCAGACGAGGATAGTGGCGAGCATGGGCACGAGGCCGAACGTGGAGCGGACGAGGAAATTCACCCTATAGGTGAGGGTGTTTTGCAGTCCGATCAGCATGACCTGTGCGTATTTGCCCATGGCGATGTCTATGGCGGGGCTGAGCATGGCATGGGTGGGGTGGGTCTGACTACAGAACATCACACTTGGAGCTGGGGAGGAGGATTGGCGTTGAAATCCTTGGGCTGCCCGTTATGAAAGCTGGCGTGAAACGTAGTCCAGTTTCCCAGGCAGAGGGGGCGATGACGCCCGGATTGAGGCGTTATGTGCATTTCACTGCGGCGGTGAGTGGTGGGGCGATCATGGTGGTGGAGATACTTGGGGCGAAGATGCTGGCGCCTTTTGTGGGGACATCCCATTTTGTTTGGACGGCGCAGATTGCGGTGACTTTGATTGCTTTGGCGGCGGGTTATTACTGGGGCGGGCGTCAGGCGGACCGGGTTCAGCGACTGGGGTGGCTGTATGGGGCGCTGTTGGTGGCGGCGGTTTATTTGTGTTTAGTGACGCTGGTGTTGCGTCCGGTGGCCAATGCCTGTCTGGATCTTCCCTTGGCGTTGGGTTCTCTGGTGGCTTCGGCTGCACTTTTTTTCGTCCCGTTGTCGTTGATGGCGATGACGACGCCATTTTTGATCCGGTTTGTGACGGCGTCGGTTTCCACGGTTGGGGGGAGTGTGGGGCGTTTATCGGCGGTGAGCACGGTGGGCAGTTTTCTGGGGACGTTACTGATTGGGTATTTATTGATTCCGTATTTTCGCAACTCGGTGACCATGTTGGTGACGGCGGGGTTATTGATGGTGCTGGGGGTGATGTACCTGGTGTTTTGGGGGCGGGGAGTTGGGTTGGGGAAGGCGTTCGCTTTGGTGGTTGCGGGTGGGGTGCTGGGCGGGGCGGGTTTGCGGGGGGAGGGGATTTCGAGGCATGCGGAGATGGTGGAGTTATATCGTCGAAACTCCAATTTCGGGGAGTTGATGGTGTGGGAGCACAGGACGGGGAGTCCGCGGTATTACCTGAACGATTTTCTGGTGCAGAACATCTACGATCCCCGGACCAAGACAGGATTGGCGCAATTCACGTATATGCTGCACGGGTTGGCGAGGGCTTACACGCCGGAGATCCGGGATGTGCTGTGTATCGGCTTGGGGGTGGGGCTTGTGCCGGCGCAATTTGCTGCGGAGGGGGCGCGGGTGGAGGTATTTGAGATCAACCCGGATGTGGCTGAGGTGGCCCGGGAGTATTTTGATTGTCCATTGGAGACGTTTCAGTTGCGGGTGGGGGATGGGAGGCAGTTGTTGAACCAGACGACCAACCGTTACGACAGCGTGATATTGGATGCGTTTTTGGGGGATTCATCGCCCGGGCATTTGATGTCGGTGGAGGCGTTTGAGAGCATTCGCGGGGTTTTGCGGCCTGAGGGGAGCTTGGTGATCAACTGTTTTGCGGAGTTTGGGGCGGGGAAGGATTTTTATGGTGCTTCCCTGGACAAGACATTGAGGGCGGTTTTTCCATTTGTGAAGATCCACGCGACCGGGGCGGGCAACGTGTATTTTGTGGCATCCATGAAGGCTGGGGCGGAGGTTTTGAGGCAGCCGGATTATGCGGCGATGAATTCGGTGGTGGTGGGGCGGATTCGGCAGGAATTCATGGCGACCTTACGGGCGAATCCGGACAGTGGCATTGTCTTGACGGACGACTACAACCCGGTGGAGGTTTTTGACGCTCCTCAGCGGGAGGAGACCCGGAAGCGGCTGGCGAGGACCATGCAGTCCTTGTGATTGGATCCTGATTTTTGTTTGGGGATCACCCTTGCGGGACTGGGCTTGTCGACCTAATACCTACGCATGCTGTCGAGCGAATTGTCCGTTGCAGTTCCTGTTCATCCTGATCGATTTTCGGACCGTCATATTGGGCCGAGGGAGGGGGAGATTCGTGCCATGTTGGAGGCATTGGGGTGTCCGGGTTTGGATGCCCTGAGTGACGCGGCGGTGCCCGCGGGGATTCGGAGGCGGGAGGATCTGGGGTTGCCGGGGCCCTTGGGGGAGCGTGGGGCATTGGCGGAGCTGCGCGGGTTGGCTGAGCGGAACCGGGTTTTCCGGTCTTATATCGGGATGGGGTATTCCGACACAGTGACGCCTCCGGTGATCTTGCGGAACCTGATCGAGAATCCCGGCTGGTATACGCAGTATACGCCTTATCAGGCGGAGATTTCGCAGGGGCGTTTGGAGGGGTTACTGACCTTTCAGACCATGGTATGTGATTTGACGGGGATGGATGTGGCGAATGCGTCATTGTTGGATGAGGGGACGGCGGTGGCGGAGGCGATGACCTTATGTCATGCGATGAAGGCGAGGGAGGGGCGGACGCGATTTTTGGTGGATGCGGGGTGTCATCCGCAGACCTTGGATGTCTTGAGGACGCGGGCGGAGCCATTGGGTATTGAATTGGTGGAGGCGTTGCCCGGGGCGATGGAACTGGATGCGGGGGTGTTTGGGGTTTTGGTGCAGTTTCCTGACACGTGGGGTGGTGGTGGGGACTATACGCGGCTGGTGGAGCGGGCCAATGCGGCAGGGGCGATGGTGGTGGTATCGGCTGACTTGCTGGCACTGACTTTATTGAAGCCTCCGGGGGAGTTTGGGGCGGACATTGCGGTGGGGAGTGCGCAGCGTTTCGGGGTGCCCCTGGGTTTTGGGGGGCCGCACGCTGCATTTTTTGCGGTTAAGAAGATGTATCAGCGGCATTTGCCGGGGCGTTTGGTGGGGGTGTCCAAGGATGCTCGTGGGCGGGCGGCGCTGCGGTTGTCTTTACAGACGCGGGAGCAGCACATTCGACGGGAGAAGGCGACCAGCAACATTTGCACGGCGCAGGCACTGCTGGCGAATGTGGCGGCGATGTATGCGGTGTATCACGGGCCGGAGAACCTGCGTCTGATTGCGGAGCGGATTCATCGGATGGCCTTGTTGCTCCGGGCGGGATTGCTGCGTTTAGGCTTGGAGGTTAGCGAGCCTTTGTTTGACACCGTGAGAGTGGGGTTGCCTAGTGGGGTGGGGGCGGATGGGGTGTTGGCGCTGGGGGTGGAGCGTGGGGTTAATGTGCGTCGGATCAGCGATGGGGCGGTGGGGGTGGCTTTGGATGAGACTGTGGGTGAGGAGGACCTGGATGTTTTGTTTGA
>JBMTVN010000169.1:0-8850 GCA_049451415.1 Limisphaerales bacterium
TGACTTCATCGACAACAACCCGGTGTTTTCCTTCCATCCGACTGAGTATGTGAAGGATTTGATCACGATTACGCAGCAGCACAAGATGACGGCGGTGAACACGGCGTTGGAGGTGGATTTGACGGGGCAGGTTTGTGCGGATTCGATTGGGTCGAAGTTCTTTTCCGGGATTGGGGGGCAGGTGGATTTCAATCGTGGTGCGGCCCGGGCTGAGGGGGGGAAGGCGATTATTGCGTTGCCATCGACGGCGCGTGACGGGGAGGTATCGCGGGTGGTGTGTCAGTTGAGTCCGGGTTCAGGTGTGGTGACGACGCGGGGGGATGTGCATTACGTGGTGACGGAGTTTGGGGTGGCGTATTTGCATGGGAAGAGCATCCAGGAGCGGGCGTTGGCTTTGATCAGCGTGGCGCATCCGAAGTTCCAGGCTCAGCTGTTGCATGATGCGATTGAGGCGAAGCTGATCTCGGTGGATGCGGGGGAGAAGGAGCGTCAGATTGTGGTGGGGCCGCGGGAGTTGTATACGACCTTTGTGACGCCGGAGGGGGTGCAGGTGACATTTCGGCCGATTCATCCAACTGACGAGCAGGGGATGCGGCATTTGTTTTACCAGTTGTCGCAGCAGACCATTTATTATCGGTTCATGAGCATGGTGAAGCGGATACCGCGCAAGCAGATCCGTGATTTTGTGTTCATTGATCACCGGAACGAGGTGGCGATTGTGGGGACGGTTCCGGAGGCGCATGGTGAGGACATTATTGCGGTGGGCCGCTACTGGCTGGATTCGAAGACAAACCGGGCTGAGATTGCGTTTACCGTAGTGGATGAGTGGCAGCAGAAGGGTGTGGGGACTTTCCTGTTCCGGTATTTGCAGCGGATTGCGCGTCGGAATGGCATTCGCGGGTTTACGGCGGAGGTATTGGCCGATAACAAGCCGATGCAGAAAGTTTTCAACAAGAGCAACCTGAAGACCCAGTGCAAGTTGAGCGGTGGGGTTTACAGCTACCAGATGGATTTTGACTGAGGGTTCCAGAGGGGATGTGGGCCGGGGGTGTTTGGGGTGTCGGGCTCGATTTATCCTGGGTGGGTTGCTAGGTGGTTAGGGATGGGGTGGTTTCCCTGGGGAGGAGGATTGAGAAGCGGGAGCCTTGACCGGGGGAGCTTTCGACTGAGACTGAGCCCTTGTGGGCTTCGACCACGGCCTTGACGAGGCTGAGTCCAAGGCCAAGGCCTTTTTCACTGCGACTTTTGTCTCCGCGGTATAGGCGTTGCCAGATGCGGGGAAGGTCGTGGGGAGGGATGCCGAGGCCGGTGTCGATGACCTCGATGCGGATGGTATCGGGGGTGGTGCTGGTGGTGAGGGAGACCTTGCCTTGGGTCGGGGTGTATTTGACCGCGTTGTCGAGGAGGTTGGCGAGGGCTTGCTGGAGTCGGACGCGGTCGGCGGTGAGCGTGGTGTCGGGGCTGAGCTGGCTGGTGAGGGTGATGGATTTTTCCTCGGCGAGGATGGAGTAGAGGTCGACGACTTCCTCGCACAACCGGTTCAGGTTTACCGGCGCGAGGTTGAGGTGCATGGTTCCTGTTTCAGCCTCGGCGACGTCCATGAGAGCGCGGAGCATGGTGAGGACGCGGTCGGATTCCTCTATGGCATCAGCGAGGGCTTCCTGGAGTCGTGGGGTATCTTCGGGGTGGTCGAGGGCCTGTTCGGCGCCGTTACGGAGTCGGGTGAGCGGGGTTCTGAGGTCGTGGGCGACATTATCGAGGGCATCGCGCATTCCCTGGATGAGCTGGTCATTTTTCTCGAGCATCTGGTTGAAGAGGAGGGTGAGTTCGCCGAGTTCGTCCTGAGCCGGGCGGGTGGGGACGCGGGCGTCAGTGTTTCCGGTGGCGAGGATGGATTGGACGGTGGAGGCGATGTCACGGATGGGGGTGAGGGCGCGGTGGGTGATCCATGCGCCGCCGTAGGCGCCGATGATGATGACGCCGATCATGGAGAGGGAAAAGACCCACTGGAACCGGCGGAGGAGCCTGTGGCTTTGGGTGGTGCTTTTTCCGACTTGGAGGATATTGCGGTCGGGGAGGAGGGCGGCACCGATGAGCCAGATTTGGTGTTCGTCGCGTCCGGTGAGGAGGGCCCAGGCGCGGTCTTGTTCCAGGGGCTCGACCTGGATTTGGTCGAGGTTGAGGTTGCCCCAGTTTTCCGGGGTGCTGAGGAACTGGGCGGTTTTGTCGGGGCCGATGACGCGGACGAAGAAGGCCTGGGGGTCGCCGCGGCGGGTGGCGTAGAAGCGTTGACTGAGGAGGCGCAGGCCGCCCTTGGAGTACCAGGCACGGTATTCCTCCAGTCTTTCGAGGATGGTTTGGCGTTCCTGGTTTTGGATGGTTCGGGAGAGGATGAGGTAGGTGCTGAAGAAGAGGAAGGACGTCCCGAGGATAAGGGACGTGGCGTACCAGACGTTGAGTCGTCGGGCGAAGTTACCGCGCTTGGTGGTGGGGGGTGGTTCAGGCGCGGAGGACATAGCCGACGCCGCGGAGTGTGTGGATGAGTTTGAGGTCGAAGTCGCGGTCGATCTTGGTTCGCAGGCGGCAGATCACGACATCGACGACATTGGTTTGGGGGTCGAAGCTATAGTCCCAGACGTGTTCGAGGATGAGAGTTTTGGATACGGCGCGGCCGGCGTTGCGCATGAGGTATTCCAGGAGTTGGAACTCACGGGTCTGGAGCTCGATTTTTTTCCCGGCGCGGTGGACGGAGCGATTGATGAGATTGAGTTCGAGGTCAGCGACCTTGAGGGAGGTGGGTTCGGTTTCGCGGTGGGAGCGTCGGATGAGGGCTTGGATGCGGGCGAGGAGTTCACTGAAGGCGAAAGGCTTGACCATGTAGTCGTCCCCGCCGGCCTGGAGGCCGCGGACGCGGTCATCGACGGAGCTTTTGGCGCTGAGGAAGAGCACTGGTGTGCTGACGTTTTGGGCGCGGAGGTGGCTGACGAGGCTGATGCCGTCGAGTTTGGGCAGCATGATATCGACGACGGCGGCGTCGTAGGGGGTGGAGGAGGCGATGGCCATGGCGTCTTCGCCGTCGGCGGCATGGTCCACGGCGAAGCCTCCCTGGCGCAGGCCATTTACGACGAAGGAGGCGATCTTCGAGTCATCTTCCACCACGAGAACACGCATGATTTCAGGTGAAGGTGCCACAGGCTTTGGGAGTGTCCAATCGTGAAAAGCGGGGTTTGGAGGAACTGGCCGGTGGGGGAGGTGATTTGCCTGGGCGTATTTGTTATGAGGCCGGGATCGTGTTGCTCCGATCCCGGCCTGACCAACCCAGTTCGACTGCTGTTGCCCGATCAGCGGTCGATTTTTTCCCGGACGACGACGTAACGATGTGCGCCGTCGCGCCAGAAATTGACCAGAGTGGTTCCGTCGCGGGATTCGTTGCAGGCCTCGACAGCCTCTTCGGCGTTGCGGACGCGTTCCCGGTTGATCTCGAGGATGACATCGCCTTCACGGAGGCCGGCCTTGTAGGCATCGCTATCGGGGTTGATTCCGTTAATCACGGCGCCTTCGACCTCCTCGGGGACGTTGAACTCACTGCGGGTTTGGGGGGAGAGGTCGGCCACGCCCACGCCACGGAGGGCGCCTTCGTCGTCGGGGGAACCGGATGATTTTGACGAGGAGACGTCCTTGCTTCCGGGCAAAGCCTTGAGTGTGGCGGTGAGGGTCTTTTCTTTGCCGCCGCGGACGAGGGAGACTTCGATGTTTGAGCCCGGGGTGGCTTGGCCGATGAGGTTGCGGAGAGCGTTGTTGTCACGCACCGGCTTGTTGTTGATTGCGGTGATGACATCCCCGCGCTTGATGCCGGCCTCTTCGGCGGCGCTGTTGCTGGTGACTTCGGCGACGAGCGCTCCAAGGTTGTTTTTCAGGCCGAATTCCTCGGCCAGGTCGGGGGTTAGATTCTGGATATTGACGCCGAGGAAGCCGCGTCGGACTTCACCGGTATCGACGATTTGATTTAGGACTGAGCGAACGAGGTTGGAGGGGATGGCGAAGCCGACGCCATGATTGCCTCCGGTTTGGCTGAGGATGGCGGTGTTGATGCCGACGAGGCGTCCTTGGGCATCGATGAGGGCACCGCCGGAATTGCCGGGGTTGATGGCGGCGTCGGTTTGGATGAAATCCTCGTAATTCTCGATGCCCATGCCGCCGCGACCGACGGCACTGACGATGCCTTGGGTTACGGTTTGGCCGATACCGAAAGGGTTGCCGATGGCGAGGACGACATCCCCGACGAGCACCAGGTCGCTATCGGCGAATGTGGCATGGGGGAGGTTGTCGGCATCGACTTTGAGGACGGCGATATCGGTCTCTGGGTCACGTCCGATGATTTCGGCTTCGTATTCCTTGCCGGAGTTTTCGAAGGTGATCTTGATTTCGTCGGCTCCATTCACGACGTGGTCATTGGTGAGGATATAGCCATTGGCGGTGACGATGACGCCGGAGCCGAGGCTGCGTTGTTCGAATGATCGCGGGGTTTGTGGCATGCGGCGGAAGCGGTCGCCGAAGAAGCGTTGGAAGTTGGGATCATTGAAGAAGGGCATCATGCCGTAGCTATCGGGTCGGCGGATGGTTTTACTGGTGAAGACATTGACCACGGCTGGCGCGGTTTTCTGGATCATGGGTGCGTAGCTGGAGACCAGTCCGGTGGAGCGGTCGGGGGCGGAGGATTCGATCTTGAGTTCCAGAGGGTCAGTATTGCGTTGGGACTCGCGGGCGAGGGTTTTCTCGACGACGGCGGTGAGCAGGCCTCCGGCGACGAGGGCGGCGGAACTCCAGAACATCCAGCGGCGGTATTTCATATGCGTGATCCTTTCGTGATTTGGGGGCGGGCGTTGGGGCCAGCCGTTTGTTTCATGGTGCGAAAGTAGCGTGGATGGGTTTCCTGCGGATTTCTGCAGCATTACAGGTTCGTAAGGTTCGGTTTGGGTTTGGGGGCTGATGGGCCTGCAAAATAAGCCCATTTCTTGGCAATGGTCGTGTAGTGGTGTTTTGGCCCGGGCGTAGGCTGCATTAGGAACAGGCTGAATCAGCGGCTGTTCCGGTGACTCAACATGAAAGTCAAACCGACACCTTGTCCGGGCCGAGTAGTGGTGGAGGTCGATCGCAGTGATGAGCGGCTTTTGGCTGCGGCGGAGCCGGCTGCTGTATCTGCGTTTGAGATCCGGCGCATTTTGGTTCCGGTGGATTTTTCTGATTGTTCAAGCAAGGCGCTGCGTTATGCGGTGGCGATGGCGCGTCCGGCGGGGGCCCGGCTCCGTTTGGTTTACGTGATGCCGGCGAATTATTTTATCGGGTCGGAGTTTGGTCCGGTGGACTTTCCGGTGCCTGAGGGGGAGTGGCGTGACCTGAGTTTACGGGAGTTGGAATCCTTGGCCAGGCGGGAGGTTGGGGGCGGGGTGGGTTTTGAGGTGGAGGTTTTGCAGGGGCAGCCGGCGCAGGAGATTGCTGCTGCGGCGAGGGAGTGGCAGGCGAGCCTGATTGTGATTTCGACGCATGGCCGCACGGGTTTGCGTCATGTATTGGTTGGGAGTGTCGCCGAGAATGTGGTGCGGTATGCTCCGTGTCCGGTATTGGTTGTGCGTGAGCATGGGCAGGACATTCTGCCTGGCGAGGAGCGAGAGGGGGAAGGGAGTTAGCAGGCTGCTTATGCCACAGTTAATCGATCGTTCATCGAAGGGGCGTAGTGCACCGCCGGCGTTTGGTGTGGGGCGGGAGTTCTTGGAGAACCGGTTTGTCTACGTTTTGTTTTCCCCGCGGGCGGGGGGGTTGACGGTTGGTTTGAATTTGAATCCTGACCGGAGGTGCAATTTCGACTGTGTGTATTGCGATGTGCATCGGCACGGCGCGCAGCTGGGAGTGACGTTTGATTTGGACCGGATGACGGGGGAGTTGGAGTCGGTGATGGACCGTATTGCGTCGGGGCGGTTACGGGAGTGGGGATCTTTCCGGGATTTGCCGCAGGAGTTGCTTACCTTGCAGCATGTGGCATTGAGTGGGGAGGGGGAGCCGACGTTATGTCCTGAGTTTGCTGAGGTCGTGAGGTCTGTGGTTCACATTCGGGCGACGGGGCGGTTTCCATTCTTCAAGATCGTGTTGCTGACGAACGGATCGACGCTGCATGAGGAGGAGGTTCAGGCGGGGTTGCGGCATTTGATTGTGAAGGACGAGGTATGGTTGAAGCTGGATGTGGGTACCCAGCGGGGATTTGAGCTGGTTAACCGGGCTGCGGTGCCGTTTGCCAGGGTGATGTCGAACATTTTGGCGGTGGGGCGGGTGCGGCCGGTGGTGATTCAGAGTTTATTCCCGCAGTTGAACGGGGTGGAGCCGGCGGAGGAGGAGTTGGAGGCGTACATTGAGCGGTTATTGGAATTAAAGGCGGGTGGGGCGGATATTTCGTTGGTGCAGATTTATTCTGCTACCCGGCCGACGGCGCGATCCGGTTGTCGTCATTTGCCGTTGAGGACGCTTTCGCGGATTGCGCATCAGGTGCGGCAGCGGTCGGGGCTTCGGGTTGAGGTGTTCTGAGTTCTCTCCTTCATTTGTGCTTGGAGGTGCAAGAAAAGGCATTGTTATGGCAAGGCTCGTTGAGTCTGCCTTGCGCGGATTTGCGACGTTGGATTGCCCTTGGGGGATGTGGTGAGTCTGGGCTGGACCGATGCAAGAGAATCCACACAAGACGACGGAGAGGCGTGGTGGCCCGGAGGCTGGAGCCGGGGTTGGTGTTTGGCGTTTGCGGATGGTGTTTCGTGGGGCGGTGCAGGGGGTGGGTTTTCGACCTTTCATTTACCGGCTGGCGAAGGAGACAGGCCTGGCGGGGTGGGTGAGGAACGAGGTTGTCGGCGTGGTTTTGGAGGTCGAGGGAGCGGTTGGCGGTGGGGAGTGTTTTCGTCGTCGCGTGTATGGGGAGCTGCCGGTGGGGGTGCATTTGGAGGGGAGTGAGAGTGTCTGGCTGGACGCGGTGGGGTTGGAGGGGTTCAGGATTGAGGCCAGTCGGGAGGAGGAGGGGCGTGGGGGGTGGGTGAGGCCGGATGTGGCGACATGTCCCGAGTGTTTGGCGGAGCTCAGGGATCCGGCGAACCGGCGTTTTCGGTATCCTTTTACCAACTGCACGCATTGTGGGCCGCGGTATAGCATTGTGGAGCGTTTGCCATATGACCGGGGGAATACGTCGATGGCGTCCTTCCGGATGTGTGAGGCTTGTGCGCGGGAGTATGGGGATCCGGCGGATCGTAGGTTTCATGCGCAGCCGAATGCGTGTCCGGAGTGTGGTCCGCGGTTGGCGTATTGGGATATTTGTGGGGCGCGGGTTGCGGAAGGTGAGGGTGCCTTGGGGCGTGCGGTGGAGGCCTTGCGTTCCGGGTCCATTGTGGCGGTGAAGGGGTTGGGAGGGTTTCAGTTGATGGTGCGGGCTGACGATGCGGAGGCTGTGCGGCGGTTACGGGATCGAAAGCGTCGGGAGGAGAAGCCTTTTGCCCTGATGTTTCCGGACATTGAGGGAGTTGGGGAGGTGTGTGAGTGTTCGAGTCTGGAGCGTGAGGTGCTGGTATCGCCGGAGGCACCGATTGTGTTGTTGCGCCGGAGAGGGGGGCTGTTGGCTGGCGTGGCGGCGAATGTGGCGCCGGGGCAGGGGAACCTTGGGGTGATGCTGCCCTATACGCCGTTGCATCATGTTTTACTGGGAGACTTGGGAATGGCGGTGGTGGCGACGAGCGGCAATCTGAGTGATGAGCCGATCTGTATTGATGAGGGGGAGGCACTGGTGCGCTTGCGCGGTATTGCGGATGGGTTTCTGGTGCATGATCGTCCGATTGTCCGGCAGGTGGATGACTCGATTGTGCGGGTAGTAGCGGGGCGGGAGATGGTTATGCGGAGGGCGAGGGGATTTGCTCCGTTGCCGGTGCGGGTGGGGCGGGGTGAAGGGGATGCGGGTGAGGCCATCCTGGGAGTTGGGGGGCATTTAAAGAACAGCGTGGTGTTGTTGGAGGGAGAGCGGGCCTTTGTCAGCCAGCATATTGGGGATCTTGAGACTGTAGAGGCGCATGATGCGTTTCGTCGGGTGGTGGAGGATTTGCAGGAGTTGTATTCTGTACGGGCAGGGGTCATCGCGGCGGACTTGCATCCCGATTATTTGTCCTCGCGCTTTGCGGCGGAGACGGGGGTGGGAGTGGAGCACGTGCAGCATCACGTGGCGCACATTGGGGCGGTGCTTGCTGAGAACGAAGTGGAGGGGAGGGTTCTGGGGGTGAGCTGGGATGGGACGGGGCTGGGGTGGGACCGGGCGATTTGGGGCGGGGAATTTCTGGTGGGGGAGGATCGGATTGCAGAGTTTGAGCAAGTTCGTTCGCTTTCTCAGTACGCTTTTGGCGTTCCCACAGATTGACCACCTGACGGCGAACGTCGTCCAAGGGCTTTGGTGTCGGTGGGATTACCTCCTCAACCTGGACAATGTAGTAACCGGTACGATTTGGCGTTTCCATCAGCTGGGAGGCTTCGCCCTCGGGTGTGACGAAAGCTTCAGCGATGAAGTTCTGGCGGTCGATAATATCCTGTAACATCAAGGCCTCGCGGATCTTTGCCGTCTCGGTCCATGGCTTCGACTTCTATGAGTTTGCCGCCGATGAATCCGGCAATTTCCTTGAGAGGAGTGCCGCCGGCAATGGCGTCCTCGACGTCCACGGAGGCTTCGTAAACGGCGTCCATGCCCCGTTCTTCCTGCATGGCCTGCTGGATCTGTTCCTTGACCTCTTCGAAAGGCGTCACTGTTTCCGATGTCTCGGCAGTGACCTCAAAGAGGTGCCA
>JBMTVN010000170.1:0-8833 GCA_049451415.1 Limisphaerales bacterium
AAAGATTTGATATGGGGAGGGTGATGTTGGTGAGGCACTGCGTGGATGGCGTGCGGCGAGGGCGGGTCGGTGGCTGGAGCCGGTGCAGGTGCATTGGCTGGGTGAGCGGTGGCGTGTGGGGGTGCGGTTGCCGGCGGGTTTGGGTTGTGGGCTGATGCGTGTACGTTGGGAGCTTGAGGGGGAGGGGGTATGGGAAGTGGACGTGCAGTATGGCGAGGAGTTGGGGAATGGAGTGGTTGGCGGGTTCGAGGTTTTGTTACCGAGGCCGGGTGAGTTGTTTCCGGGTTATTGGCGGGTGAGTTGTGAGGTGGGGGCCCGGGTGGTGAGCGGACTGGTGATCGTGGCGCCGGCGAGGGCGTATCGTTCGAGGGGGAGGGTGCGGGAGTGGGGTTTGTTTTCGCCGTTGTATGCTTTGCATTCTGATCGGTCCCAGGGGATCGGGGACTATGGTGATTTGGGCCAATTCATGGAGTGGGTGGGGCGGGTGGGAGGCAGTTTTGTGGGGACTCTTCCGTTATTGCCGGCCTTTTTGGATGATCCATGTGAACCGAGTCCCTATTCCCCGGTGACCCGACTGGGGTGGAACGAGGTATTTCTCAGTTTGGAGTTAGTTCCTGAAGTGATGGCGTGTCCTTCGGCACGGAGGTTGATGGGCGGGGGCGGTTATGCGGGTGAGGTGGGGAGGTTGCGCAGCTTGGGTGAGGTCGATTACGCGGGGGTCATGAGATTCAAGCGTTCTGTGTTGGAGGCTGCTTCCCGCTGGTTTTTTCGTGGGGGAGGGGAGAGGAGGGCATTGTATGAGGAGTTTTTGCGTGAGCGTCCTGAGGTGGTGGAGTATGCGCGATTTCGTGCTGTGCAGGAGAAGCGTGGCGTGGGGTGGTCGAGTTGGCCGGCGCGGATGCGGGGTGGGGAGTTGCGGGTGGGGGATGGGGCCTTGGGGGTGGAGAAGTATCATGCTTTTGTGCAATGGCTGGCGGCGGAGCAGGTGGGTGAGGTTGTGAGGCGATCCCGGTTGTCGGGGGTGAAGCTGTATTTGGACATGCCATTGGGGACGCATCGGGATGGTTTTGATGCCTGGCGGCAGCAGGGGTTGTTTGCATTGGGGGCCTCGGGGGGGTGCCCGCCTGATCCGGTCTTCACGCAGGGGCAGGACTGGGGTTTTGCGCCGATCGATCCGGTTCGGAGCAGGGAGGAGGGGCATGCGTATATTCGATCCTATCTGGGGCATCATTTGCGGCGGGCGGGGATGCTGCGGTTTGACCATGTCATGGGGTTGCACCGGTTGTATTGGGTTCCCCGGGGGTTGAGTGCAGCTGAGGGGGCTTATGTGACCTATCCGGCGGAAGAGTTGTATGCGATTCTGGTGTTGGAGTCGCATCGACATGGGGCGGTGGTGGTGGGTGAGGATTTGGGCACGATTTCTCCGGAGGTGAAGCGGATGATGAGGCGGCGGGGGATTTTGGGGATGTATGTGGCGCAGTATGAATTCCGTGGGCCGCCTAAGCGGCCGTTGCGTCGGGTGCCGGAGGGTGTGGTGGCGGGGTTGAACACCCATGACATGCCGCCTTTTGAGGCATGGTGTCGGGGATTGGATTTGGAGGACAGGCTGGGGTTGGGTTTGTTGGGGGAGGGGGATGTGCGTCGTGAGCGGCGTTTAAGGGGGCGCATCAAGTCCTCTTTGCGACGGGTGTTGTGCGGTTCTTTGGGAGGCGGTGACGGGTTGATGGAGCGGCTTTTGGGGTATTTGGCGGGTGGGAGTGCGGGATATTTGTTGTTGAACGTGGAGGATCTATGGCGTGAGGTGTTGTCGCAGAACGTGCCGGGGACGTCGGTGGAGCGCGTGAACTGGCGTCGTCGGTTAAAGAAGAGCATGGAGGAGTTGGAGGCGGACGGGGAGTTGGGTGGGCTACTCAGGGCGGTGGGTGAGAGTCGGCTGAGGTCGAGGCGTAGGCGTGGGAAGAGGAAGGAGCATTTATGAGTGACCAGGTGATGAACGGGACAGGAGCGTTGGTGCTGGGCGGGTATAGCCGCTTGAGTGACGACGACTTGCATTGGTTTAATGAGGGGACGCACGGGTGTTTGTATGAGAAACTGGGGGCTCATCCGGTGCAGCATGAGGGTGTATCTGGAACGTATTTTGCGGTCTGGGCGCCGAACGCGGAGGAGGTCTCCGTGGTGGGGGAATTCAACGGCTGGCGTCCTGGGTTGCATGTATTGCGGTTACGCGGGGGTTCGGGGATCTGGGAGGGGGTGCTTCCCGGGGTTTATATGGGGGCGGCGTACAAGTATCATATTCGCTCGCGGTTCAACGGTTATGAGGTAGACAAGGCGGATCCTTATGGGTTTATGCATGAGGTTGCGCCGAAGACGGCTTCGAAGGTTTGGGGGTTGGATTACGAGTGGGGGGATGGTGAATGGATGGCGGCTCGGCGGGATCGTCAGGGTATAAGGAATCCGGTATCGGTTTACGAGGTGCATTTGGGTTCCTGGATGCGTGAGGGGGGTGAGGGTGGCCGGTTTCTGACTTATGCGGAGGTGGCGCCAAGGCTGGCTGACCATGTGGAGCGGCTAGGTTTTACGCATGTGGAGTTGCTACCGATCACGGAGCATCCGTTTTACGGTTCGTGGGGTTATCAGACGACGGGTTATTTTGCTCCGACGAGCCGGTATGGGACTCCGCAGGATTTGATGTATATGATCGACCTGCTGCATCGGCGGGGGATCGGCGTGATTTTGGACTGGGTTCCTTCGCATTTTCCGAGTGACGAGCATGGGTTGGTTTATTTTGACGGGACGCATTTGTATGAGCATGCCGACATGCGGAAGGGGTTTCATCCGGATTGGAACAGCTACATTTACAATTATGGTCGGCATGAGGTCCGCAGCTTTTTGATGAGCAGCGCGTTGTTCTGGCTGGACCGTTATCATGTGGACGGGTTGAGGGTGGATGCGGTGGCGTCGATGTTGTATTTGGACTATTCACGACGGGAGGGGGAGTGGATACCGAACCAGCATGGGGGTAAGGAAAACCTGGAGGCGATTGAGTTTTTACGGGCGTTGAACGAGGCGGCGTACCGGCATCACGCGGACATCCAGACGGTGGCGGAGGAATCGACTGCGTGGCCGATGGTGTCGCGTCCCTTGTATGTTGGGGGACTGGGTTTTGGTTACAAGTGGGACATGGGCTGGATGCATGACACGCTGAAGTATTTCAGTCTGGATCCGGTGCATCGGAAGTATCATCACGATCGGCTGACCTTCAGGGGGCTTTATGCATTTACGGAGAACTATGTATTGCCGCTTTCACATGATGAGGTTGTGCACGGGAAGGGGTCGATTTTGGGGAAGATGCCTGGGGATGAGTGGCAGCGGTTTGCGAACTTGAGGCTGCTGTACAGCTATCAGTGGGCGGTTCCGGGGAAGAAGCTTTTGTTTATGGGCAGTGAATTCGGGCAATGGAGGGAGTGGAACCACGATGCGAGTTTGGACTGGCATTTAGTGGCCGAGGGCAACCGGCATGACGGGGTGCAGCGTTTGCTGGGCCGGTTGAACGAGTTGTATCGCGGGGAGCGATCGTTACATGGCGGGGATTCTGATCCGGCGGGTTTTGAGTGGGTGGACTGTCATGATTCGGAGCAGAGCACATTGATCTTTTTGAGGCGTGATCCAGGGACGGGAGAAGTGATGTTGGTGTTATTCAATTTCACGCCGATGGTGAGGCATCTCGTGAAAGTGGGGGTTCCGAGCGGTGGTTTCTGGCGTGAGGTCCTGAACAGTGATGCGACTGAGTATGGTGGGAGCGGGCAGGGCAACATGGGGGGGGTGCACGCGGTGCCGGTGGGTTGGCATTTCAAGCCGTATTCGCTTTTGGTGACTTTACCGCCGTTGAGTGCGGTCTTTTTCAAGCCGGAGGGTGGGCAGTGAGGAGTGGGGAGTGGGCAGGCTTGGGTGCAAGGGTGGTGGCGGATGGAGAGGTGGTATTTCGGGTTTGGGCACCGTTGGCGGGTCGGGTGGAGGTGGTGTTTCCTGATGGTGATGGTCGGGTTGAGGAGATGAGGAGTGAGGGGTTGGGGTATTACGGCATCCGGCTGCATGGGGTTGGTGTGGGAACTGATTACATGTATCGGTTGGATGGTGAGCGTGAGTTTCCGGATCCGGCTTCTGCCTGGCAGCCCCGCGGGGTTCACGGTCCCTCGAGGGTGGTGGATCACGGTCACGACTGGAGTGATGGTGCGTGGCGTGGCGTGGCACTACGGGACGCGGTGATTTACGAGCTGCATGTGGGGACTTTTACCGAGGAGGGCACGTTGGATGCGGCAGGGGGGCAGCTGGCGGGTTTAAAGGAGCTGGGGATTACAGTGATTGAGTTGATGCCGTTGGCGCAGTTCCCTGGGGGGAGTAACTGGGGTTATGACGGTGTGTATCCGTTTGCTGTGCAGGACAGTTATGGGGGGCCTGCGGCGTTGCGTCGTTTCGTGGACAAGGCCCATGGGATGGGGTTGGCGGTGATTCTTGACGTGGTCTACAACCATCTTGGGCCCGAGGGGAATTATCTGGGGCAGTATGGGCCCTATTTCACGGACCTTTATCGCACTCCGTGGGGTGCGGCGTTAAATTTTGACGGTGCGGACAGTGACGGGGTGAGGCGCTATTTTCTGGAGAACGCGTTGATGTGGCAGCGTGACTATCATTTGGACGGTTTACGTTTGGATGCGGTGCATGCGATTCGGGATTTTTCGGCCTATCCATTTCTGGAGGAACTTGGGGTGGAGACGCGGCGGTTGGCTGAGGGGTTGGGTCGTCCATTTCATTTGATTGCGGAGAGCGACTTGAACATGGCGCGGCACATTACTCCGCGTGAGTTGGGAGGGTATGGTTTGGATGCGCAGTGGAGTGATGATTTTCATCATGCCTTGCACGTTTTACTGACCGGGGAGCGTGGCGGGTATTATGCCGACTACGGTGGTTTGGCGGAGTTGGTGCGGGCATGGCGTGAGGGGTATGCGTATACGGGGCAGTACTCGATGCATCGTCGTCACCGGCACGGGACCATGCCGCGTCACAACAGGGTGAAGCAGTTTGTGGTTTGCATGCAGAACCATGACCAGGTGGGCAACCGGATGTTGGGGGACCGGTTGTCGGCGAGTTTGAGTTTTGACCGCTTGAGGTGTGGAGCGATGGCGACCTTATTGGGCCCGATGATTCCGTTAATATTCATGGGCGAGGAGTATGGTGAGCGGAGACCGTTTCAGTATTTTGTGAGTCATGGGGATGAGGGGTTGGTGGAGGCTGTGAGGCGGGGGAGGAGGGAGGAATTTGCTTCATTTGCGTGGGGTGGGGAGGTTCCGGATCCGCAGGATGAGGAGACATTCTACCGGTGCAAGCTGGGGCGTGAGTTGATGGAGGAGCCGGTGCACGGGGGGTTGCGTGCATTTTACCGGGAGTGTTTACGGTTGCGGCGTGAGGTGCAGGGGCTGGCTTTGGTTGAGAAGGAGACGCAGGAAGTGACGGGGTGGGAGGCGGAGGAGGTTTTGGTGGCGCGTTCCTGGTCGGGGGACAGTGAGGTTGTGGTGTTGATTCATTTTGGGGAGACGGCGCGGGATTTCAGGTTGCCGGTCGGGGTGGGTAGATGGAGGGTGTTATTGGACTCCGGATCGGTTGAGTGGGGTGGTCTTGGGGAGGGTGTGCATGAGGGGATTCGGGAGAGCGATGGGGTGTTGGTATTGAGTGTGAGGCCGTGGAGCGGTTTAGTTTTGGAGCGGGTTAAAGAGGATGAGGCATGACGAGATTTATCTGCATTCACGGTCATTTTTATCAACCTCCGAGGGAGAGTCCGTGGTTGGAAGCGGTGGAGTTACAGGATTCTGCGGCTCCGTATCATGACTGGAACGAGCGGGTGACGGCGGAGTGCTATGCGCCGAACGCCTTTGCGCGTTTATTGGACGGGGAAGGGCGGATTGAGCGGATTGTGAACAACTATTCGCGGATCAGCTTCAACTTTGGTCCGACGTTATTGGCGTGGATGAAGGCGAATGCGCCTGAGGTTCATGAGGCGATCGTGGCGGCTGACGTGGAGAGCCGGGAGAGGTTTTCAGGGCATGGTTCGGCTTTGGCGCAGTGTTACAACCACATGATCATGCCGCTGGCGCATCCGCGGGACAAAGTCACGCAGGTGCGTTGGGGGTTGCGTGATTTCGAGTCACGATTTGGTCGTTCGGCTGAGGGGATGTGGTTGGCGGAGTGTGGGGCGGACGTTGAGACTTTGGAGGTTCTGGCTGAGCACGGGATTTTATTTACCATTTTGTCTCCATTTCAGGCTGCGCGGGTGAGGTTGCTGGGTGATGAGGAGTGGCAGGATGTGGATGGCGGCCGGGTGGATCCATCCAAGCCGTATCAGGTATCCCTGCCTTCCGGGAGGAGCATTGCAGTGTTTTTCTATGATGCTCCGGTATCGCAGGCGGTAGCGTTTGAGCGGCTGTTGAACGATGGCGAGCGATTTGCGCACCGGCTGCTGGATGCGTTTGACGGAGGGCGTGATGGGGATCAACTGGTGCACATTGCCACGGACGGGGAGTCTTATGGGCATCACCATCGCAAGGGTGAGATCGCGTTGGCTTATGCGTTGCACAACAATGAGTCGGAGGGGTTAGCGAGGATCACGAACTACGGGGAATATCTGGCTTCGCATCCGCCGGAGTGGGAGGTGGAGATTCACGGGCCGAGTGCCTGGAGTTGCAGTCATGGAGTGGATCGATGGGTTCGGCATTGTGGGTGTAATTCCGGTGGGCGGGCGGGGGGGAACCAGAACTGGAGACAGCCCCTGAGGGATGCTTTGGACTGGTTGCGGGACGAGTTGGCACCGCTTTACGAGGAGCGGGCTGCGGAGTATCTGAGCGATCCATGGATGGCCCGGGATGATTATATTCATCTGATGCTGGATCGGTCGGATGAAAATCTGGACCAATTCTTTGAACGGCAAGGTTCGGGTTTGTTGGGGGAGGAGGAGCGGGTGGCTGCGTTGCGGCTGCTGGAGTTACAGAGGCATGCGATGCTGATGTATACAAGTTGCGGTTGGTTTTTTGATGAGCTTTCGGGGATTGAGACAGTTAAGCTGATTCAGTAAGCGGCGCGCGCGATTCAGCTTTCGGAGGATTTGACGGATGAGTCCTTGGAGCCGGGTTTTCTGCAGCGTGTGGAGCTAGCCAAGAGCAACATACGGGAATTTCGGGATGGGCGTCGGGTGTATGAGTGGTTTGTGAAGCCGGCGGTTATGGACCGGGAGAAAGTGGGGGCGCATTACGCGGTGAGTTCGTTGTTTGAGTCGTATCCTGAGATGGCGCGGATTTACTCTTATTCGGTCGAGCAGCTGGATCGTCAGGTGGCTTCGGTGGGGAATGCACGCTTGGCGATGGGGCGCATCAGGGTAAGGTTTGAGGTGACGAGGAATTCGGATGTGATTACGTATGCGACGCTGCATATGGGGGATCACAACCTGAATTGCGGGGTGCGGCATTATCAGGGGGAGGAGGCGTATGAGGTTTTGGTTCGGGAGGTGCGTGAGGCGTTTGAGCGGGCTGATTTTGCCCAGGTGATCCGGTTGATGGACCAGCATTTTGGTGAGGCGCATTATTCCCTGAAGAGTCTGTTTCGGGACGAGCAGCGTCGGGTGCTTGACCAGATTTTGGGGGCGACGCGGGAGGATTTGCACAACACGTATAGGTTAATTGCGGACCGTTTTACTCCGCTGCTGAGGTTTTTGGCTGACATTCGGGCGCCAGCTCCGCCGGCTTTGCGGGTGGCTCACGAGTTTGTGGTGAACGCGGATTTACGCCGGCAGTTTGATGTGGATGTCCTGGACACCGAGCGGGTTGAGGCTTTGTTACAGGAGGCGGAGGTGGAGAAGGTGGTTTTGGATATGGATTCACTGGCGTATGGGTATAAGGCGCATTTGGACCGGTTGATGAGCAGGTGGGAGGACATGCCGGAGGATGTTGGTTTATTGCAGCAGCTGGTGGTGGCGGTAGAGATGTTGCAGAGGCTGCCATTTGAGGTGAATTTGTGGCGTCCCCAGAACATGTATAGCGTGATGCGCAGCCGGGTTTTGCCGCAGTTGGAGGCGCGCGCGGTGGGTGGGGATACAGGGGCGGTGGAGTGGTTGAGCATGTATCGTCGTATTGGGGTGGGATTGGGTTTTCAGATGGGGGATAGCGTGGGGGAGGGTCGTGTGCAGGTTAAGGATCCGGCCTGATACAATGAAAGCGAGAGCAAGCGACGGAGTGGAGGAGGTTCGCATTCCGCGAGCCACTTATCGGGTGCAGTTTCATGCAGGGTTCACCTTTCGTGATGCGGCGGAGCTGGTGCCTTATTGGGGGCGGCTGGGGATATCGGATTTGTATGCGTCGCCGGTTGCGCGGGCGAGGCCGGGGAGTCTGCATGGGTATGATGTTTGTGATCCGAACGAGTTGAATCCCGAGCTTGGGAGCTGGGCAGATTTCGAGCAGCTGTGCGAGGTGTTGCAGGAGCATGGGATGGGGTTGGTATTGGACATAGTTCCGAACCATTTGGGGGTTGGTCATCGATCGAACCGGTGGTGGTGGGATGTGCTGGAGTGGGGTGAGCGTTCGAGGTGTGCCGTTTTTTTCGATATTGACTGGCGGGCTGGCCGGTTGATGGCACCGGTGTTGGGGGCGGCGTATGGGGAGGTATTGGGCCGGGGTGAGATTCGGCTTGAGAGGTGCGAGGGTGGGGTGGAGGTGGTGTATTACGAGCATCGGTTTCCTTTATCACCGGAGGGTTGGGACCGGATATTGGGTGAGTTGGCGGCGGGGGGCGA
>JBMTVN010000171.1:0-8797 GCA_049451415.1 Limisphaerales bacterium
GCGGATGAGCCTTATGTGTTGGATGTGATTGTGCCCTACACGGAACATGTTTTGCCGTTTATTCCGGCGGGGAAGACCGTGGCGGAGATGATCTATCAGGATTAAGGCGGACTAGTTTAATGACCCCGGGATTGCTACGCGGGCGTGGTGATCCCGGGGTTTTGTTTTTATGCTGAAGACACGAAATCGATTTTGGCTGGGATTGGTTTTGGCTGGGTGGGCATGGGGTATTGGCGGGGCATGGGGTGCGGAGCGGGCATTTGATTTTTCGGGGGTTGAGGCGGGAGGGTTGCCGGCGGGTTTTCGCTCTGCGCTGACGGGAGAGGGGGAGGAGGGGGATTGGCGGGTGGAGGAGGTGCCGTTGCAGGGGGTGGGGCAGTCGTCGGTGAGTGTGCGCGAGCTGGTGGTGGTGCAGGGGTCGCGGGATGCGACTGACGAGAGGTTTCCGTTATTGGTCTATGACGACGAGGTTTACACGGATTTTGTGGCTTCGGTGAAGGTGCGTGCGGTTTCTGGCGGGGTGGAGCGGATGGGTGGGTTGGCTTTTCGGCTGACTGACTCCACGAATTATTATGTTTTACGGCTGAGTGCATTGGGGAACACCGTGCGGTTTTACAAGGTGGTGGATGGGGTGCGCAGTGCTCCGATAGGGGTATCTGGGCCGGTTTCTGCGGGGGAGTGGCATGAGTTGAAAGTCTCGTGTCAGGGCAATCAGATTCGATGCTGGTATGACGGTCAGGAGTTGTTTCCACCTTTGAGCGACAATTCGTTTACCAAGGGGAAGCTGGCCTTTTGGACGAAGAGCGACTCGGTGACGCATTTTAAGGATTTGCGGGTGGACTATGTGCCGAGCGAGATCCTGGCGAAGCGGCTGGTGAGGGAGGCGATGGAGCGGTCGAGGCGGTTGGTATCGCTGGACATTTACGCGGTGCCGCCGGGGGTTGGGGAGTTGAGGTTAGTGGCGACGAGCGAGGCTGAGGGGGGTGAGGGGAAGGAGCCGGGCAAGATTGAGCGGGATGTGGCGGAGAACGGGAAGTTATATTATGGGAAGGAGGATGGGGTGGTGAGTGTGGTGGCTCCGATTCGGGACCGGAACGGGGATCCTGTGGCAGCGGTACGGATTCGGATGGAGGCTTTTGCGGGGCAGACCCAGAACAACGCACTGGCCCGGGTGCAACCGATTGTGGAGCGCTTTTCGAGCCAGGTGCGTGAGGCGGAGGATTTGTTCCGCTGAGTGGAGTTTTCTGGCCGGGAGGCGGGGGGATCAGAATCGTTCGACAAGTTTCTCGATGAGGTAATTGCTTTCGCGCATGGCTTGGCCGCAGAAGGGACCGAACCAGCTGGAGACATCGCGGAAGTGGGAGCAGAAGGCATCGCGGTCAGCGTTTTCCAGCAGGGGAAGGTGGCGGTTGAGAGACTGGATGAATTCCTGGAGGAGAGCGCGGCGTTCGGGGGTGGCGAGGATGATGTCGGCGTAGAGTTCGGGGTCCTGGCTGAAGAGGCGTCCGATCATGCCGAGTTCGAGCCGGTAGATGGGGCTGGAGAATTCCAGGCTACGGGAGAGGTTGATGTTCTGGTGCCGGAGGAAGTCACCGAAGGCGAAGGTGGCGAAGTGGCGGAGGGCTTGGACGAAGGTCATGAGCCGGTCATGTTCCTTGGCGTCGATGGGGAGGACGATGTTGCCCCATGCGGTGAACTGGTCGAGGAGCCACTGGCAGGCTTCGGGTTTACGGCCGGGTGTGGCGACGACGACCTGCTGGTCCATGCTGGTGGTGGCGGGTCCGAAGAGTGGGTGGAGGCCGACGACGGGGCCGGGGTGGTATTGGAGCATGGCGGCGAGGGGGTCGGCCTTGATGCTGGTGAGGTCGGCGAGAACACAGTCGCTGGGGAGGTGGGGGGCGAGTTGTTGTGCGATTTCGGGGGTATGGGCGATGGGGACTGAGAGGACGGCGGCGTGGATATTCTGGCAGAGCGTGGCGACTTGGGGCCAGTCATTGGAATCCATACGGCGGACCTGGTAGCCGGTGGACTCGAACCATCGGGCGAAGTAGCTCCCCATTTTTCCGGAGGCACCGACGACGAGGATGGTGGCATTTGGCCGGACGGGGATCCTGGTGATCTGCGCTGTCTGGCGCATCCGCGACTGGCGCAGGATGGATCGGTAGAGTTCCTCGATATGATCGGGATCGAGGCCGGCCTGGGCGGCTTGTTCGCGTCGTTGGGATATGAGGTCTTCTTCGCGGGAGGGGTGGTAGACCGGGAGTTTCTGCGCGTTCTTGAGGGCGACGACCTGCTGGACGGTGGCGTGGCGTTGGGCGAGGAGGCTGACGATTTGCTGGTCGATCGAATCGATCTGACTGCGGAGGGCTTCGAGGGTGGCGGGCATGGGTTGTTCGGGGTGCTGGTGGGCCATGGATTTACGGATGGGGTATGGGGTTAACCGCCGAGAGAAGCCGGGTCGGAGACATCGCCTTTATTGAAGTCGACGTAAGCTTCAGTGAGGTCGGCGGCGATCATGGTGCAGTGGCCTTGGCCGAGGTTGAGGTGGATATGGAGGTCGAAAGAGTTGGGGCTGACGGCGGCGCAGAGCGTTTTGAAGGAGGTTCGGGTAGGCTGGCCGCGTTTGAGGGACCAGGTGATTTTGTTGGATTCGGGGGTGCTATAGCCGATGTCGACCTTGTTTTCGACGATTGTGGCGGGGGAATAGCCGAGGGCATCGATAATGCGGCCCCAGTTGGGGTCACCGCCGTGCCAGCTGGTTTTGACCAGGGCGCTATTGGCTACGGCGCGGGCGGCGGCTTCGGCATCGGCGTGGGAGCGTGCTCCGTGGACGCGGAGGGTTACGACGCGATGGACGCCTTCACCGTCGCGTACAATCATTTTTGCGAGTTCGAGGCAGACGTGATTGAGGGCGGTCTGGAACTTCTCGAGGTCTTTTTTGCAGGCGGGGTTCTTTTTGGCCTTGGTTTCACTGAAGGGTGTATTGCCGGCCTGGCCGTTGGCAAGGATGAGGACGGTATCGTTCGTACTCATATCTCCGTCGACCGTGATGCGGTTGAAGCTGAGGGCGACGGCTTGGGTGAGTGCGTTTTGGAGCGTTTTTCGATCGATTTGGGCATCGGTGGTGAGGAAGCCGAGCATGGTGGCGTGGAGGGCGGATGAAGCGGGGCGTTTGCCGGTGGGGCTCATGCCGGGCTGGATCATGCCGGCGCCTTTGCAGATACCGCCGATATGGACAATCTGGTCGCCGAGGGGGAGGGAGACGGCGATTTGTTTCGGGTGGGTATCGCTGGTCATGATGGCCTCGGCGACGTGGTCGGCGGAGGCGTGGGATGAGTTGAGGATTTTGGCGGCTGCATGGATGCCTTGGCGGACGCGGGGCATGGGGAGGGTGACGCCGATGCGGCCGGTGGAGGCGACGAGGACGAGGTCTTCGTCGAGTCCGAGTTGTCTGGCAGTTTCGCGGGTCATCGTTTTGGCGTCCTTGAGGCCTTTATCGCCGGTGCAGGCGTTGGCGTTTCCAGAGTTAACGACGATGGCTTGGGCTGTGCCGTTGGCGACGCGTTCCACGCAGACTTTGACGGGTGCGGCGCAGATTTGGTTGGTGGTGAACATGCCTGCGGCCGTGGCGGGGGAGGAGGAAGTGATGATGGCGAGGTCGCGTTTTGGTCCTTTGGCGGAGCCTTTGCCGGTGCCGAGGCGCTTGATATCGCAGAAGACACCTGCGGCGGAGAAGCCTTTGGGTGCGAGGATGGAGCCGGGGACGGGAGTGAAGGAGTTGGTTTTCATGGGAGGGGGAGTTAGAGGAGGCCGGCGGTTTCGTTGAAGCCGTTCTGGATATTGAAGCTCTGGACGGCTTGTCCTCCGGCGCCCTTGAGGATGTTATCCTCGGCACTGGTGATGATGATGCGTCCGGTTCGGGGGTCGACGCGCCAGGCCATTTCGAGCGTATTGGTGCCGACGACATTTTTAGTATCGGGCAGGGCGGGGCCGGAGAGGAGGCGAACGAAGGGTTCGTTGGCGTAGGTGGTGTGGTAGCAATCCGACAATTTGTTGTGGAGTTCCCGGGCGGCATTGCCGGTGGCTGGGGAGGCTGGTGTGAGGTAGAGCGTAGTCAGGATGCCGCGGTTGACGGGGACCAGGTGGGGGGTGAACTGGATGGTGACTGGTTGATTGATGGCGAGGCTAAGTTGCTCTTCGATTTCCGAGAGGTGGCGGTGTTTGGGGATGCCGTAGGGTCGGAGGCTTTCGTTGCACTCGCAGTAGAGGTAACTGAGGTCGGCTTTACGGCCTGCGCCGGAGACGCCGCTGAGTGAATCTGCGATGATGCCGGCGGGTGAGATGAGGCCAGCTTTGAGGAGGGGGAGAGTGGGGAGGAGGATGCTGGTAGGGTAGCAACCCGGGGAGGCGATCAGCCGGGTTTCCTTAATGGCGTTGCGGTAGAATTCCGGCAGTCCGTATACGGCCTGCTGGAGGAGTTCGGGGGCGGGGTGGGGGTGGTCGTAGAATTCCTGATATCGTTCGGCACTGCGGAGCCTGAAGTCTGCACTCAGGTCGATGACGCGTTTTCCTTTTTGGAGCAGGGGTGCGGCGAATTCGGCAGCAACGCCGTGGGGCAGTGCGAGGAAGATGGTGTCTGCGGCGGCTGCGAGTGAATCGATGTCGGGTTCGCTGAACTTGAGCGATTTGGCGGTGGGGTAGCTGCCGAAGCGGGGGAAGATCTCGGCGATGGATTTACCGGCATATTGCCGGGAGGTTACGGCGGTGAGGTTGGCGAGGGGGTGGCGGAGCAGGAGGTGGACGAGTTCTTCGCCGGAGTAGCCGGAGGCGCCGACGATAGCGACGGGGGCGGGATTGGTATTGTGGGCTTGCATTGTAAGGGTCGGGCGCGCGAGCGCCGTGGGTTGGGATAGCTGAACGGTGGATGGAAGAAAATGAAAAACCCCGGCAGAGGTTTCTGCCGGGGTTGTGGAAGTTGGATTGGATTAGCGCTTGCTGAACTGGAAGCGCTTACGGGCACCCGGCTGGCCGTATTTCTTACGTTCCTTCATACGCGGATCGCGAGTGAGGTGTCCGCCGGCCTTCAGGGTTGGGCGGAAGGTGGCGTCGACTTTGAGCAGGGCGCGGGCGATGCCATGGCGCACGGCGCCGGCCTGGCCGGCGGGGCCTCCACCGGTCACGATGATGCGGAGGTCGAACTTCGCTTCATTGGAGGTGACGGTGAGGGGTTCGACGGCCTGCATGCGCAGCTGTTCGAGAGGGAAGTAGGCTTCGAAGGCGCGGCCATTGACCGTGATTTTGCCGGAGCCAGGGGCCATACGGACGCGGGCGACGGCGGTTTTGCGCCGGCCTGTGCCGAGGAAGTCAGAGGATTCAGCCATAGTTGAGAGAGGTTGGGCTTAAGTCGTTTATGATGCGAGCGCCATCGGGGCGGGCTGCTGGGCCGAGTGCGGGTGTTCGCCACCTTTGTAGACCTTGAGTTTGGTCAGGAGGCGTGAGCCGAGACGGTTTTTGGGCAGCATTCCTTTCACGGCGTGCATGATGAGGCGTTCGGGGTGTTTCGCCCGGACTTCCTTCACCGTGCGGTAGCGTTCGCCACCTTTCCAGCCGGAGTAGGACATATATTCTTTGGCGACCTCTTTATTGCCGGTGAGTTTGACCTTTTCGGCATTGATAACGACGACAAAGTCGCCGAGGTCGAGGTGGGGGGTGAAGCTCGGTTTGTTCTTACCCCGGAGAACGTCTGCTACCTGGACAGCCAGACGGCCGAGAATCGCGCCTTCGGCGTCGATCACGTGCCATTTCCGGTCTTCCGGGTTCGCTTTGGGAACCAGTGTTTTCATCCAATCCTAGAAACTAAAGAGCGGGGAACCTAACAAACGCGGCGGGCAAGTCAATAGCCTTATTGGGAATCCTGACTTTTTTGGGCGGTCTTTTTGGGTTCCTCGAGGAGTTTTTCCAATTCTGCGATTCGGCGGCGAAGTTGGGGGAGTTGTTGGATGGCGAGGATTTGGCGTTTGGTCCGGCGGTCGGGTTGGGCGGGGTAGCCGAACCATTTTTCGCCATCGGGGATATCATGCATGACGCCGGACTGGGCGGCGACGGAGACGCGGTTGCCGATTTTCAGGTGGCCTGAGAGGCCGGCCTGACCGCCGAGCGTGACATAGTTACCGAGTTTGGTGCTTCCGGCGATGCCGACTTGGGCGACGAGGAGGCAGTGTTCCCCGAGTGTGACGTTATGGGCAACCTGGACGAGGTTATCGATCTTGGAGCCGCGTCCGATGATGGTGGAGCCGAGGGCACCGCGGTCGATGGTGACGTTGGCACCGATTTCGACGTCGTCGTGGATGATGACCTGGCCGACTTGGGGGACTTTGCGGTGTTGTCCGTTATCGAGGACGTAGCCGAAGCCATCGGAGCCGACGACGGTGCCTGAATGGACCCGGACGCGGTCGCCGAGCTGGCAGCGGGAGTAGAGCACGACGCGGGGAAAGAGCTGGCAATCGGAGCCCAGCGTGCAATTTGGGCCGATATGGTTGCCGCCATGGAGAACGCAACCGGGGCCGATCTGGGTTTGGGGGCCGACGACGCAGTGGGGGCCGACGTGGGCGGTGGGGTCGACTTGTGCGGTGGGGTCGATGACGGAGCTGGGGTGGATGCCGGGTTCGGGTTTGGGTTCGGGGAAGAAGAGGGGCAATACGCGGGCGAAGGCGATGCGGGCGCTGGGGACGCGGATGAGGGTTTTTGCAGTGGGGATATTGTATTCGTTATCAACGAGGATTGCGGCGGCGGCGCTTTGGATTGCGCGGGAGAAGTAGGTGGCATTTTCTGCGAAGGTCAGGTCCCCGGGGCGGGATTTATCGGCGGGGGCGAAGCCATGGAGTTCCAGGTTTGGGTCGCCGATCACCTGTCCTTCGAGGTGGCGGGCTATGTCGTCGGCGCGGATACTCATGGGTTAGATGCCTCGTTCGCTGGCGATTTGGTTATTTTCGTCGAGAACGATGACACGGGGCTGCCAGTTGGGGGCTTGGGAGGCGTCCGTGAGGGCGAAGTTCATGATTGTGAGGGCGTCGCCGGGTTTTCCGAGGTGTGCGGTGGCGCCGTTGAGGACGAACTGGCTGGATTGAGCGGGGCCGGGTATGGCGTAGGTTTCGAAGCGGGCGCCGTTGGCCATATTTCCCACGAGGATTCGTTCGTAGGGGAAGAGGCCGACTTTTTCCATGAGGTCGGAAGGGATGGTGAGGCTGCCTTCGTAATCGACGCTTCCGCCTGTGACTCGGGCGCGGTGGATCTTGGATTTGAGGAGGTGGATCTGCATAGGTGCCGGTTTTGGCGGCTACGTATCACAACGAGTTGGGCAATATAAGGTTGAGGTCTAGTTCACGGCAACTGTTCATTTCGGTGCGGGTGGGGGTGTTCGGGTTGAAAAACCTTGATCCAGAGGGGTTTTGGCTTAGTGTCGGATTTCCACTCCGATGAGATCCCGGGTGCATGGAGTCCGGGTTTTGGCAGTGGGGCGGGTGAGGTTAAGTCATGGTGCGGGCCTCCCGCGAAGAACCCAAGAATAGAGAAGACTGTTATGTCGAATAGACCACTGAATGTTGGCCTGGTGGGTGGCGGTAAGGGTGCATTTATTGTTCAGCCCCATCAGAAAGCGATTCATTTTGACGGGACGCGTCGGGTTACGGCCGGGGCGTTATTTCCGGATCCCAAGGTGGCTTTGGAGGAGGCGGCGAACTGGCCTTATCCGATCAAGGGGTATGGATCTTATGATGAGATGATTGCGGCGAACGCGACTCTGCCGGAGGAGGAGCGATTGGACTACATCCTGATTGTGACGCCGAACTTTGTGCATTTTGATCCGGCGATGAAGGCGATGAAGGCGGGCATTGCGGTCTTTTGTGAGAAGCCGCTTTGTTTGAACCTGAAGGAGGCCAAGACGCTGGTGGGCACGGCGCGGAAGTTGAACGTGCCGTTTGGAGTGGCGCACACCTATCTGGGTCACTGGACGAGTCGCTTTGCGCGATACATTGTGCAGAGTGGATTGATTGGGGACGTGCGTTGGGTGGACAGCTATTATTTGCAGGGTTGGCTGGCGACGAAGGTGGAGGCGACGGGGCAGCAGCAGGCGACGTGGCGGGTGGATCCGAAGCGTGCGGGTGGTTCGGGGTGCGGGGGTGACATTGGCACGCATGCGCTGATGCAGTTGCGGTATGTGACTGGATTGGATGTGGAGAAGTTGAGTGCTCAGCTGGAGACCTTTGTTGAGGGTCGCATGCTGGACGATCATTTCACCATTTACTGCCATTTGAGCAATGGTGGCCGGGCGATGGTGCGTGCTTCGCAGATCTGCATTGGGCACAAGAATGATTTGGGGATTGTGGTTGCCGGCACGAAGGGAACGGTGCGCTGGTCGCAGGAGGATCCGGAGCGCGTGACGGTGATGTTGCCGGGGCAACCGGACCGGGTTTACTGGCGTGGAGCGGTGACACCTGGAGATGGGTTTTTGCCGAAGAATGTTCCGGCGGACTTGATGGCGGAGCCGACGATTCCCGCCGGTCATCCTGAGGCGTTTCATGATGCCTTTGCTCGGTTGCACAGGAGCTTTGAGGCGGATGTGCGCAAGTGGAAGGCGGGCAAGAAGTTCAGCTCGGACGGTTCCAAGTATGCGAATGTTGAGGATGGCTGGATGGGGATTGCCTTTATTGAAGCCTGCGTGAAGAGCGGCAAGAAGAAGGGTGCCTGGACGGCGATGCCGAAGAAGATCTGAGCGATCTAATGTTCACAGCAGAGCGGG
>JBMTVN010000172.1:0-8789 GCA_049451415.1 Limisphaerales bacterium
CATATCCACAGTCTCTACGTCCCTCACAACCAAACCCCTCAGAAAACCTCCTCAACACCAAACCGCTAGCCAACCTCATCCGCCAGCAGTGGACGCAGCTGCTCCCGCAAAACCTGCCGACCCCGATATAACCGCATCTCCACCGCCTTGGCCGTACACCCCAACACCACCCCGATCTCCGCATGGCTCAAACCCTCGTACTCGCTCAGAAGCACCACCTCACGCAAATCCTCGGACAACTCCCCAATCGCTTCCCTCACCAACTCCCCCCTCTCCCTCTGCGCCAATTCCCCGTGCGGATCCACCCCCACCTCTCCACCCCCTCCCAGCTCCGTGCGCAAAGCCACACCCTCCATCACCGATGCAGCATGCGACCTCCTGGTCTGCCGACGCCGTAACACGTCCCTCCCCAAATTGGTCGCAATCCGATAAAGCCAGCCCGAAAACCGCTGCCTGGAATCAAAGCTGGCCCGATGCAAAAACACCCTGACGAAGGTTTCCTGCGCCACCTCCCTGGCCTCCACCTCATCCTGCAACACCCGGGCCAAATAACGGAACAATCTCCCGCCATGCCGCTCCATCAAGCGGTCCAGACACACCTCACGCCCGGCTTGCAAGCCCAGCATGTCCTCATGATCAATGCTGTCAGTGGACGTGGTGCTCATGGTCATGACCGGCACCAGCCGGCCCCACCTTGGGCACCATGCTGCTGTGACTCGGCGCCAATGTCTGCTCGTGCATCCACGCCAAATACCGCTTCCCCTGCTCCGGTGGCATCGCCTGACTAACCTGAAAAAAATGCTCCAGCATCGCCGTCTGACAAAGCGCACGCAAACGATTCGCCTCGGCAATCACCGCCTCCATCTCCCGCGTTACCCCCGCCCCGCTCTGCAATAAGCGCTCCAACTCCCGATACTGCTCGTCAATCTCCGCGCAATACCCCGCACACACCGGCTTGTAAGCCTCATGCAACTCCCGCACCCGCTCAAACTCAGCACCCGCCAACCCAAACTCCCGCTGCATCCACGCCAGCTCAGGACCACAACTCGCCTCCACCCGGTCCAATACCGTCGTCCGCCTCCCCACCAAAAAACCATAGCTGGCCCCCGCCAGACAAAACCCCAACACGCAAATGAGGATCAACCGGCTCATCGCGACAAGGCCTCAGCCACCGGACTCACAGAGTGAATGTAAGCCTGCTGCCAGGCCGCCTCCGTATCCCGGGTCACGGTCTCCGCCCGCCACATCCCGGCAACGACCCCGAACGCAAGAAAAACCGCCAGGCAGGAGGCCGCACCAAGCGGCCTCCTGACCCAGCAATCAACCCAAGACAGGAACCGGCGCAGCAACCCCCCACTCTCAACCC
The DNA here is from genome assembly GCA_049451415.1 of Limisphaerales bacterium. GTDB lineage: Bacteria > Verrucomicrobiota > Verrucomicrobiia > Limisphaerales > JAHDYP01 > JBMTVN01. The sequence continues at coordinate 1,367 of JBMTVN010000172.1, forward strand.
CGCACCCCTCCTCCAGCGCAATCCGCCGCCAGACACCGGACGCAAAGGACGCAGGCAAATCACCGTCCACCCGCCATTCGCCAAGCACCCGGGACAACGCAGGATCAGAATCTGTCGACTTCGGAGTCTTCATACGCCTGTCTCGCTACGCCGGCCTGAACCGGACAACCTTACTTCGCCGGCTGGGCTTTCTTCACCTTGGCCAGGATATCCTTCGAGTTCTTCTTGAACTCCTTCACACATCCCTTGCAGCACAGCTTCACTTCCTGCCCCTCACGCACCAATACAATCGGCTTGCCCATCGACCCAAGCTCCTCACCCGACACAATGCAGGTCTTCAGGGGATACTTCTTCACTTTCTTGGCCGCCTCGTCGACCTTGCCAACATACTTCTCAGGGGAAGACTCAAACTCCTTGCGGCAGTCCTTGCAACAGGTCTTGATCTCACGCCCCTCATGCTCAAAGGCCACGCCATCACCGATTTCCATCTTTTCCCCCGACACCACACAGGTATCCAGCGGATACGGCTTCAGATCCGCTTTGCCGTCCTCAGCTCGCACGGAAACGTTCACCCAAGCCGCCATGCCCATCATCAACGCCAACAGAATGCTTCTCTTCATAGTCAGTATTTTTTGTCTGTGTTTGTTCACTATCACCCCTACCTACGCGGATCCCTGCCCGCACCCCTCAAACTTTTTTCCCACCAGGCCAAAAAAGAACCCGGGCCACCACTTGGACCCCCCACAACAGGCAGGACCGGGTGCCCGGGTCATGAAAACCAACGGACTAGCCAGGCAATAAACCCGCCACCATCGCCTTCTCGTCCTTCAATTCCTGCTCAGTCGCCGTCAGCTTGCCCCGGCTGAACTCGTCCAACGGAAGCCCCTGCACCACCGACCACTTGCTGCCATCCGACCGAATCGGATACGAGTAAATCAACCCCTTCTCAATCCCATAGCTGCCGTCCGAACATACCCCCACGCTGAACCAGTCCCCCGCCGGGGTCGGTTGCGTCAAGGCACGCACGGTGTCCACGACCGCATTCGCCGCACTCGAAGCGCTCGATGCACCACGGGCCTTGATAATCGCCGCACCCCGCTGCTGCACCGTCGGAATAAAGGTCTCGCTAAACCACGCATGATGCCCAATCACATCCGTCGCCGGCTTCCCGCTGATCTTCGCATTGGTGAAATCCGGATACATGGTCGGACTGTGATTCCCCCACACCGCCAGATTCGTCACCTCCACCACATCCACCCCCGCTTTGCCCGCCAATTGCGACTTCGCACGGTTCTCATCCAGCTTCGTCATCGCAAACCAACGGTCCCGCGGCACCCCGGGCGCATTGTTCATCGCAATCAAACAATTGGTGTTGCAAGGGTTGCCCACCACCAATACCCGCACGTCCGACGCCGCGTTCCTCTCAATCGCCTGCCCCTGCCCCGTGAAAATCTTCCCGTTGATGCCCAGCAAATCCTGCCGCTCCATACCCGCCTTCCGCGGCACACTCCCCACCAGCAACGCCCAGTTCACCCCGCGAAATCCCTCGTTCAAATCAGCCGTCGCCACCACACCCTTCAACAACGGAAAAGCACAGTCCTGCAACTCCATTACCACCCCACCCAACGCCGGCAACGCAGGCTCAATCTCCAGCAAATGCAAAACAACCGGCTGGTCAGGCCCAAACATCGAACCCGACGCAATCCGGAACAACAGGGAATATCCAATCTGGCCAGCTGCGCCAGTGACCGCCACGTGAAGAGGTTTCTTGCTCATAATGTGATGTAAATGACCCCGGACTATACGAGACCTCCCCCGCCTAGGGCAAGCTCGCCACAGTCAGCAACGCCACAATTGACGCCCACCCCAAAATACCTATCCCAGCCAAAACGCTACAACCGACGCCGCCTCCCCCCACCCCCACGGGCCCCCTGAAACCATCGCAACCCCAAATACGCCCCCAATGCCACCACTCCAACCAGAATCATCCCCGCAATCCCATACGCCATCCCCTTGATCATCTGGGCCTGGCTCATCACTGAATGCATGTCAGCCCGGCTCTGCTGCTGAAAGATCTTTAACTCCTGCTCCAAGCTCATCGCCCTCGCATTCTCCTCCCGCAATACCCGCGTCTTCCACCCCAACCCGGCATCCCCAAACGACACCGGCAAACGCTTCAAGTCCCCCTCACCCGCTTCCCTGAAATCCGCCTGCTACACCCAAAAGGGCGCCCCCACCAAGGTCCACATCCTCACCAAACCATGGTTCTGAGCCAAATTCCCCAGCCTCTTCCACAAGAGCTCCCGCAGCTCATCCTCCCCGCCCACCTGCGCAAACGCCTCGCTGTGAACCAAGGCCTGCCCCCCATCAATCCGAAACCCCACCGCCGCCAATAAATCCCCCTCCAGCGTCACCACCATCTGAAAATCCGTCAAATGCCGCTCCAAATCCAACACCTGCAAATGACAGCGCCCCCACAACTCCTTCAAACCCTCAAGGTCGTCCAATGTCGCTCGCCTTAAACTGCACCGGGCCGAATCCATGCCACGCACTCTAAACACCACCAACCCCAACTGAAAAGCCCCCTCTGCCCCGAGGTCAGGAGTCAGGAGTCAGGAACCCCGAACCGCCAACCCACCCTCTTCTCTCTCCTGTCTCCAGCAGGAAGCGCCAACCTTGGCGCTTCCCGCTTGGCGCCTCTCGCCTCTATCAGGCAACATCCGCAACACATGGCCGCCCCGAGACAAACCTCCCTCGCCTCCATCGTCAGCCACTGCGATAAACTCTTCCAGCCCGATGCCGCTCCCGACTGGGACGGCGCGTTCAACGGCCTCCAAGTCGAGAACTCCGGCACCGTCCAGAAAATCGCCGCCGCCGTCGATGCCCGCACCACCACCATCGAGCGCAGCATCCAAGCCGGGGCCGACCTCCTCATCGTTCACCACGGACTCTTTTGGAGCACCCCGGCGCCCTGGACCGGAACACGCTACCGCCAAATGCGTCTGCTCCTCGAAAACAACCTCGCCATCTACAGTCTCCACCTCCCCCTCGACGAACACCCCAAGCTCGGTAATAACGCCCTCCTCTGCCAAGCCCTTGGCTTCAAGAAACTCCAGCCGTTCATGGTCACGAAAGGCCGCAAGATCGGCTTCCAATCCGCCACCCGCATCGACCGCAACACCCTCCTCCAACGCCTGCAAAAGGCCACCGGCTCCCCCGCACACCTCCTGCCAGGCGGCCCCCAAACCTGTCGCCGCATCGGTGTCGTCACCGGCGGCGCCGGCAGCGAACTCAAGGACGCCCTCGCCGAAGGCGTCGATACGTTCATCACTGGCGAAGGCCCCCACTGGACCCATGCCATGGCCGAGGACCTCGGCATCAACGTCCTCTACGGCGGCCACTACGCCACAGAAACCTTCGGGGTCAAAGCGCTCGCCAAAGTGCTCAGCCGGAAATTTAAACTCCCTTGGACTTTCATCGATTACCCCACCGGCCTTTGACCCCCAAAGAAACGGTGTTTCGGAGTTTCCGTGTTTCGCCCCTCCCTGGCACAAAATCACCCCCGTCGAAATCGGGATCGAAATCCAGAGGTCAAAGGTCGGGAGTTGGAGGTCAGGACCTACATCTGCGATATCCGGTATCCAAAAACCTCCCTCGCGCAGAGCGCCCATCCCACTCTCTCCCCTCTCCCGTCTCCTGTCTCCTTGCGTCGCGCCCCTAGCGCGACGCAATCACGGTTCCTGCTCCCACATGCTGATCGTCGATCCCAGCTTCAACGACCGCAAATAGTCCTGGTCAATCTCCTCCACCAATCCTTCACCGAACACCGGCACCTTGCGCGCCTGAATGAAGTTCGCCATATGAACGGCACTGAGTGGACTAAACTCGAGCGGCTCACGCATCAGTGGATGATGATGCCACGCCACGGATTCCACGATGGTTGCTGGAAGCCCCCAAAGCCCCAGAAGATAAGCCCCCACCTCCGAATGATTCCCTCCGATCACCTCGTTCTCCGCCCGCCACAAGGCGATCTTCCGCTCCCGCGCCAGATCCACAGAGCGCTGGAACAATTCAGGCAAACTGTAGGCCAACACCAGCTTGCCAATGTCGTGCAAAATACCTCCGGTAAAAGCCGCCTCCACAATACCCAGATTCCCCCACTCCCGCGCCGCAATCCTCCGCGCCAATAAACCCGTCGCCATGCTGTGGTTCCATAACCGGTCCAGCGGAAATCCCGGCATGGTCGTCGGATCAAACCGCGAAAAGACATAAATCGACAGCGACAACGTCCGCACCGTGCTGAACCCCAGAATCTGCACCGCATCCCGCAAGTCCTCCACAGTCTGGGCCACTCCAAAAAATGCCGAGTTCACCAACTGCATAATCTTGGCAGTCAGGCTCACATCCTTCCGAATCAAATCCGCCACGCTCTCCGCCGAGGCACTCGGCGATGCCAACTCCCTCATCAACTGGAAATACAGCGCAGGCAAAGTGGGCAATCGCTGAATCCTCCCCAACACCACTTTCAAACGATCGCTGCGCAAGAACCGGTCCAACGCAAAAATCCGGTGAATCGTCGACTTCAACACCGAGACATCACACGGCTTGCTCAAATACTGGTGCGTCGCCCCCAACGACCGCAACACCAACTGCTGATCCGCATAGCCCGACAGAATAATCCGCGCCGTGCTCGGATACCGCTGCATGACCTCCATCAACAGCTCCACTCCGTTCATGTCCGGCATCCGCATGTCCGATACCACCACATCAAACGGCCCCTCGTCCATCATCTCCAAGGCCTTCCTCCCCCCATCCGCAAAAGCCACATCCCACTCCGGCCCAATCCGCCGGCAGATCGCCTGTAACAACGTCAAAACCGCAGCTTCATCATCGACAAAAAGAATCCTTCGGGGACGTCCGCCATCCCCCCCTTTGCTTTTGTCACTCTCACCGCTCATGCGAACGTCCTCATGCAGGAACGGCGCTTCATGCCTTGCAGCCGCGCCATAATGCCAGCATCTAATCCATCAATAGCCGGTTTGTAAAGTCCACGAAGACCTCTTGCACACCCTCACGGCCATCTCAGCCGATACAACCTCGCCGTGGTATTGGTTCCACCCCCGGTATCCCGAAACTGAAACACCGGCAAAGCCGGAGCCAAATACTCCCAATCCACCGCATTGGTCGAAACCTCCACGCTCAATTCCCACGCGGTCTGGTTCGTCAAACCAAACTGCCAGACGCCCCCACCCACGGGCACCGCATTCGTCAATCGCAATGCGTCCAGATAGGCCCAGTAACCCACCAGCACTGCATCCAACTCCTCCTGACTCACCACCCCATCCCCATCCGTATCCCCGGGCACAAAATCTTCCGGAACACGCAGCTGCCTCAGCTCCCCCTCCACCTCACCCACCCGATTCGAAACCATCAGCTGATACTCCAACACACTGCCCGGCGTCAGGCCGGATAAATCCACCCCCCATGACACAGACTCAAATCCCGCCACCAACTCCAGCCCCCCCACCACACTCGCCTCCCCGCCTGCCTCCCCCACCAGGAAATACGCTGCACCTGCCAACCCGTTCGGAGATACCTCCGCCTCCAGTCTCGCCGACCGCTCACCCGCCGTCCCCGTCAGTTTTGCCCCGACACGAACTACATCCGGCGCCCCAGCCACCCACACACGCTGGGTCACCACCGTCTGGTTGCCCGCCAAATCCTCCACGGAATACACCAGCAACTGCTCCCCTACCCGACCCGTATCCACCACGCCTTCCATCACGACCGCATCACTCAGGTCACCCGCACATCCATCCATGGCCTCCGACGCCGGATAAATCAGCTCGTCCCCCGGCAATACCACCATCGGATCCTCCACCCCCAACACCAGCTCAGGCGCCACGGTGTCCCGCACCCAAACCTCCCGCCCACCCTCCAGAAAACTCCCATCCCCCAGCATCGCCACATACCGGATCACGTAATCCCCCGGCTCCTCCGTGTCCACCACGCCCTCAGTCAGAATCTCAGCACCCACCGCACTCAAACCATCCGGCACCTCCAACGCCCCATCCCCCGCCCAGCCCCAAGCCAAAACTTCCCCGTCCACACGCAATGCCAGACTGTGCCTGCCACCCGCCGCAATCGCTACGATGTTCGTGCACCCCTCCGGCACATCACACTGCCCGGCAGCGTTGTCTCCCCAAGCCAATACCCGACCATCCGCCCGCAGGGCCATGCTGTGCCCATAGCCAGCCGCCACCATCACCACATTCGTCGCCTCCAACGGTACCTGCAATTGACCCTGCGCATTCCACCCCCACCCCACGACCCGACCATCCCCCCGCACCGCCAAAGCATGACGGTAGCTCGTCGCTATCCCCACCACGTTGGTCGCCGCCAATGGCACCTGCAACTGCCCGTAATCATCCCGCCCCCCAGCCAATACCCGACCATCCGCCCGCAAGGCCAAACTGAAAACGCTCCCCGCCGCCACCGCCACCAGATTGCTCGCCCCCACCTGCCCCGGTTCAAGCAGGGTGTCCGGATGCCCCCAGACCTCCACTCTCCCATCCCTCCGCAAGGCTACGCTATGCACCGTCCCCGCCGCCACCGCCACACACTCCGTCAACCCCGCCGGAATTAACAACTGTCCCCAGGCATTATCCCCCCACGCCAATACCCGACCGTCAGAACGCAACGCCAAGTTGTGCCGGACCCCCGCCGACACCGCATCCAGATTCGTCACGCTCGCCCCGGGATGCAGCTGACCCGCAAGCTCCGACCCCCAACCCAGGACCCGACCGTCAGAACGCAACCCCAGGCTATGCTCATAACCAGCCGCAATCGTCACCGGCAGCGCCAATAACGTCACTCCAGCCTCCTCATAAACGCCATGACACTCCACCTCCACCGGATTCTCCCCCTCCAGCACCAGCAACGGCCTCGGCTGGGCCAACCCCCGCGAAGCCCCACCCGCCATCCGCCCATCCCAACCCTGCCCCGAAGCATCCCGAACCCGGTCTCCCATGCCGCCACCATGCCGCCCCTCATCCATCAACCACCACAACACCAACCCCGGCTCCGGCTCGCTTGCCTCAAAATCTTCACCCACCCGCCACTCCGACCACACCCGCAACACATCCACCCTCCCCACCAACCCCAAGCCGTCCACCAAACACCCCCCCGCACACCCCTGCCATTGCCCCAACATCATCACCCCACCCCCGGGCAATGCCTCGCCCACACCCACCCCCACAGCCGAATACAACACGTCCCCATCCACCCATAACTCCAGCTCACCCGTCACTCCGCTCCAACGCACCACCACCTCATGCCATTGCCCATCCTTGATCCCAACTCCGCTCTCCACCTCAACACACCCCACCCGCACCACCAAACCAGCCGGATCACGCAACCCCAG
>JBMTVN010000173.1:0-8610 GCA_049451415.1 Limisphaerales bacterium
GCCCCGGAGGAACAACCATCTCAAGCCCAAGCCAAACCCCACAGACGAAACCAGCCCGCACTCCCAAACCCCGCCAGGACCGCAGGTCTGTCCACCCCAATCAATCCCTGCACCACCTGAGCGCTACAATCCTGTTGCTCCCATCGCTGTCTGCCGTCATGCTGGCCAGTCTTATGCGGACGGTGAATTGCGGAATGATCGGAGGCGGAACAGTAGGCGGGGGTGTCTTGCAGGCACTCGACCGCAACGGAAGCCTGCTGGCCTCCCGTCTGGGTGCTCGGATCAAAATCCATAAGGTGGCAGTGCGGGACCTGAACCGCCCACGCAAAGTGGAAATCCCCAAATCCCTGCTGACCGACAACTGGCGCGCTGTCGTTGAGGATCCCAAGACAGATATCGTCATTGAACTGGCCGGAGGAACCACCACCGCCAAAACCATGGTGCTCGCCGCCCTCCGCGCCGGCAAACCCGTCATCACCGCCAACAAGGCCCTGCTCTCGGCCCACGGTCAGGAACTCTGTGCCGCTGCCGCACAGCATAATGCAAATCTCTACTATGAGGCCGCCGTCGCCGGAGGTATACCCGTCATCAAAGCCCTCCGTGAAGGCTTCGTCGGCAACCGCATCACCCACATCTACGGAATCGTCAACGGCACCTGTAACTACATCCTCAGCAGGATGAAAGCCGAAGGCGTCAACTTCTCTGATGTCCTCGCCGAGGCTCAAGCCCTCGGCTACGCAGAAGCCGAACCTTCCCTCGATGTCGATGGCTATGACTCCCAGCACAAGGTAGGACTCCTTGCGTCACTCGCCCACGGCTTCTGGATCGGCCCCGACGCCGTCCACGTGGAAGGAATCCGAAATGTCTCCCAGCTGGACGTACAGTTCGCCTCCGCTCTCGGCTACACCATCAAGCTCCTCGGAATCGTCAAGAAGACCGGAGCCAAAGTGCAGGCCTCCGTCTACCCCGCCCTCATCCCCGATTCCCATGTCCTCGCCAGTGTCTCCGGAGTCTTCAACGCCGTTTTCATCCGTGGCGACATAGCGGGCGACTCCCTCTTCTATGGGCAGGGCGCAGGCCAGGACGCCACCGCCAGCGCTGTGGTCAGCGATATCGCAGATGCCGTGCTCGACCTCAAATCCGGCACCCCGCACCGCATCCCCCCCTTCAAAACCCATAACCACAAAAGCGCCGTCCTCCCCGTCGATGCCGCAGTCTCCAAATACTATCTCCGCCTCAGCGTGGTCGATAAACCCGGAGTCCTCGCCAAGGTCGCAGCTATCCTCGCAAAATCCCGCATCGGAATCTCCTCCGTCATACAACCCGAAGGCCATGAGGGCGAAAGCGTCCCCCTGATCCTCATGATCCACGACGCAAAAAACTCAGACATGCTGAACGCCCTCAAGGCAATTACCCGCCTACCCGCAATACGTGAACAACCCGTTATGTTCCGGGTTGAGAACCTCGACTGAAGAAATTCCAGTTTTTGGTCGCACCTGACCACAAGGGCCTATGGCACTGATAGTTCAGAAATATGGAGGCACTTCGGTGGGCACACCGGAGCGCATTAAAAACGTCGCAGCACGTGTCGCCCGTTACCACTCCCAAGGCGACCAAATTGTCGTCGTCGTCTCTGCCATGAGCGGAGTCACCGACAACCTGATCAAACTTTCAAAGGAAATCATGCCGCTGCCGTCAGAACGGGAGATGGACATGCTCCTCGCCACCGGAGAACAAACCACCATCGCCCTGGAAGCCATGGCACTCCACTCAATTGGGGTGCCCGCCGTGTCCCTCACCGGTGCCCAGGCAGGCATTGTAACCGATGGCGTTCACACCAAGGCAAAGATCCAAAACATCAGCCCCCAGCGAGTCCACCAGCTTCTGGATGCCGGCAACGTGGTCATCGTAGCCGGATTCCAAGGCCAAACCTCAGAGGGCCAAATCACAACCTTCGGCCGCGGCGGCTCCGACCTGACCGCCATCGCCCTCGCTGCAGCCCTGAAAGCCGACCTTTGCCAAATCTACACCGATGTCGACGGCGTTTACACCGCCGACCCCAGACTGGTCCCCAACGCAAGCAAACTCGACGAAGTCTCCTACGACGAACTCCTCGAACTCGCCAGCTTGGGGGCCAAGGTCATGCAGTCCCGGTCAGTTGAGTTCGCCAAGAAATTCGGCGTCGTGTTTGAAGTCCGATCCAGTCTAAACGACAATCCAGGAACGATTGTGAAAGAGGAAACCAAGAGCATGGAGGGCGTGGTCATCCGCGGCGTGTCCCTCGACAAAAACCAAGCCAAAATCACGCTGGTCCGTGTCCCTGACCAACCCGGGGTCGCAGCCCGTATCTTCAAGGCCCTCGGGGAAGCCGCCATCAACGTGGATATGATCGTGCAAAACATCAGCCACGGATCGGGCGCCCCGGCAACCGACCTCTCTTTCACCGTAGACAAACCAGACCTGCTCAAGGCCAAGAAGGTCATCGACCAGCTGCGGGAAACCATCAGCTTCGCCGAGGTCATCACCACCGAGAATATCGGCAAGCTCTCCATCGTCGGGGTGGGCATGAAATCCCACTCAGGCGTGGCAGGACGCATGTTCGATGTCCTGGCCCAGCAAGGCATCAATATCGAGATGATCTCCACCAGCGAGATCAAAATCTCAGTCATCGTTGACCTCACCAAAGGTGAGTCGGCCATCAAGGCAGTCCACGCAGCCTTCCTGGAATAAACCCCACCCTCACCCCACCTTTCCCCCCATGCAAAACTGGATCCGGCAATACATCGAGGCACAGACCAAGGCTCTGGAGTCCATCCCAACGGATTCCATTGCCGATATTGTCCAAACACTCCGCACTGCCCTCAAGGAGGACAAGCAGGTCTTCGCCATCGGCAATGGCGGCAGTGCCGCCAATACCTCCCACTTTGCCACAGACCTCGGGAAAGGCGCCTCAGACAAGCTGGGAAAACGGTTCAGGGTGCTCTCGCTCAACGACAATGTGAGCTGGCTCACCGCACTGGGAAACGACTACGCCTACGAGGACGTCTATGTCGGGCAGCTCCAGAATTACGGCCGCGCCGGCGATGTCCTGCTCGCTCTCAGCGTGAGCGGCAATTCACCCAATCTCGTCAAGGCACTCCGCTGGGCAAAGGACCACGGGCTCCATACGATCGCCCTCGTCGGCGCGAAAAAGGGCGCCATGGCCGAGATCGCAGACAAAGTGGTGGTCATAAACGACACCCACTACGGCCGGGTCGAGGACGCCCAGATGGGGATCTGCCACATGCTCTGCTACGCTTTCATGGAACTCCCGGAACTGGCCGCCCAATAGCCCTCTGGATCAAAGCCGCAAGTCACGCTAGCTTACGCCCGTGCCAGCCACGGACGCCATACGCAGCAAACTCAGTCAGGTCCCGCACAAACCCGGCGTTTACCTGATGAAGGACCGCTTCGGCACGGTCATCTACGTAGGCAAAGCACGAGATCTGCGCCGGCGCGTAAGCCACTATTTCCAACCCTCCCGACGGCTGGGCTGGGATCTCAAACTGAAGGCGCTCGTGGAGTCCATACAGGACTTCGATATCCATACGGTCCGCTCCGAACCAGAAGCCCTCCTCCTCGAAGGCAAGCTCATCAAGGAATTCCGCCCGCGCTACAACATCAGCTTCCGCGACGACAAACGCTTCCTGATGCTTAAGGTCAACCTGCAGGACCCCATACCCCGCTTCACCCTCACCCGTATCCAGGCGCAGGATGGAGCACGTTACTTCGGTCCCTTCGCAAACTCCGGAGCACTGCGCCGCTCTCTAAACCTCGCCCGCCACAAGTTTAACCTGCGCGGATGCCGCGCCCTAAACCCGGGCGAGCCCGACTACAAGCACTGCCTTTATGCCCACCTGAAAGTCTGCACCGCCCCCTGCATCGGCAATGTCAGCCGTGAGCAATACCTCATGCAGGTCAACGCCGCCTGCGACTTCCTCGATGGACAGTGTTCCGACATGGCCGATCAGCTCGAAAGCCAAATGCGTGACGCGGCAGCCAAACTGGATTTCGAAAAAGCCGCCGAGCTGCGCGACCTCATCTCTGACCTTAAGAAAACCACCCAAAAGACAACCAAGTTCAACCGCATCCCCCAGAATCTCCCGCTGGCCAGGGACCCTGACCGTGATCTGGCTGCTCTCACCCAAGCCCTTGGCCTCCAGAAAAGCCCGGAAATCATCGAGGGCTTCGACATCTCCAATATCAGCGGCACCTTCGCCGTTGCCTCCGTAGTGCGCTTCCGATACGGACGCCCGGACCGAATCGGATACCGCAGGTTCCGCCTCAAGGGAGTCACTGGCCAAAATGACTTCGCCTGCATGGCCGAAGCCGTCCGACGTCGCTACAAACGACTCCTGAGCGAAATCAACAATCCACCCAAAACGGACAAGCCTCCCTCCCCGTCCAGAACCCCCAAACTACCCGACCTGATCCTCGTCGATGGAGGCAAGGGCCAGCTCAACGCCGCCTGTGCAGAACTCAGTTTCCTTGGGCTCTCATCCATACCCATCATCGGTCTGGCCAAGGAGCATGAAGACATCTATCGACCCGGTGAAAAAGACCCGCTGAGACTGGGACTAGACCATCATGCCGTGCAGCTGCTGCAGCGCGTGCGCGATGAATCCCACCGCTTCGCCAACACCTACAACGCGCAGCTGCGCTTGAAGAAAATCTCCGAAAGTCTGCTGGATGAGTTTCCCGGCATCGGAGATCAGCGTAAGGCTGCCCTGCTGAAACAGTTCGGCTCCGTCCACCGCCTCCGACAGGCATCTGTCGCGGAGATAGCACAAGTCCAGGGATTCGGAGAAAAATCAGCCGCCGAACTCAAGGCCTTCCTCCTCGCCAGATCCAGCCTGCCCACTGAATCCACCAACAAAAAACCGGAGGACTCTATCGAGTCCTCCGGTGAATCATAGCCACCCGGTTATTCCTAGGCTTACTTGCCCTGAACCACCCACGACATCCCTAGTTTGATGTCGTCACCCGTCTTGATGGTCCCGCCAAGCGCACTCACCGGCTCAATACCGAAGTCTGTCATCTTGGCAGCAATCTCGCCGCTAAACTCAAGCCGCTTGCCATCAGCCTTCATCTTGACCGGCATCGCAACTTCCTTGGTGTTGCCAGCCACCGTCAGCTTGCCCTTGGTATCAAAGAGGAAGGGCTCCGCAGCAGATTCGGGCACCTCCTTGAGCACCATCTCAACCAGCTCAAAACGAATCAGCTTCTCACTCTTCTCGTTGAGCTTCTCATACATCTTATCGTCCATCGAAGTGCTGTAAGGCTTCCCGTCCTTCACGCTCTTCAAGGAGCGCACCGGCAAAAAGACCTGAGCCTTCGCCTCAACCTTCCCGGGCTTCGCCGCCGCCGGATCCGTTGAAAAGCCAGGACCCGCCTCAAACTTGCCACCAATGATCTTCCCCTCGGTTCTCCAGTCGTGCACTGTCGAGGTCCCTTCAATGCTGATTAAATTGCCCGGCCCCGGCTTGGAGTTGTATGTAGCCCAACCGTCCGCCGCCCAGGTCACTGTGCTGGCCAACACCAAGGAAGTCAGCCCCGTCCATACACGCATGCAACTTGTTCTCATGTGTTCTAGTCTATGTTCTGGTTTCTGCTGATTAGACGCCCCGCTTACCCAATCCATTCAAAGCAGTCAGGCGGCAACTCCACACGCTCGCCCTTGAGAATGGCTTCCTGTGCCTTCACAGCCATCACCACGCTCTCGTAGCCTTCCCGCCATCCTGCGCAATACTGCGTGGGCACGGCACCCAAATGATCGCGCAGCTCATGAATGCTGTCCGTGCCATAAGTGAAGGTAAGTTCCTCCACCGCAGCCTCAATGTCGAGCGCACTCTGCAGGAAAGCCTGAATCGCGTGCTCCAATGGCGATATCGCCAAAGCCTCCTCAATGGCATCCCACCTCAGGCTCTGCCTGCTCGCATTCGCCACCAATAATAGGCCCCGCTGCCCCTGCACTGGCTCTTGTCTGGCATGAACCTCCCACTCCAGTTGCGGTGCATCAATTCGGTGTCCCCCCCAAATGAACTGCCCAGCGTACAACTGACCTGAAGTGTAACGCCTCCGGGATACTCCATTACCCAGTGGACGGTGTCATCCACATCGCGACCGTCATCAGCCCATTGTAAACAAGCCCCCTGACCGCTCACCGCAATGGGTCGGGTGCCGAAAAACCAATTGGCTGCGTCCATGGAGTGAATGGCGACCTCCCCGGCAAGCCCCAGAGACCGCCTCGAGTCCAACCGCCAGTTCAACTCCTCTCGTCGCTCAGCACTCGCTCCAGCCTGCCTCCAGCTCGCCTTGTGAGCCCATTGCGAATCGGCGAATAGCAGACGACCCGCCACCCCGGATGCCAGAAAGCCTGCAACCAGCTTTCGCTGTGGATCACAACGCCCCTGCAAACCGGCCTGGAAGTGCCACCTCGGCCATGCATCGCGAGCTGCCCGGACGATCTCTCCTGCAGCCTCAATGGAGGTCGCAATCGGAGCCTCACAATACACATGCTTCCCCTCCGCCAGACATCGGACCACCAAATCACGGTGCAGATGCGACGGCGTGCACACAAAAACCGCCTGAATGGCAGCATTTGCAATGAGATCCAAAGGGCTCGCCAAAAGCTGCGCCTCCGGCATAACTCGTCCACCGCGTTTCAGCGCTGCGGGATAGTAGCACAAAGCGCAACGACTCTCGCCCGTTCGATCCTGGATAGCACCGCAGCCACCTCCCTGCCCCGGGAACCCAATCCAATGATCCCACACCCCAATCGGCCACCAGCTCCCTCAGGTAACTCACCTGAACCTGCATAGCCTGCCAAAGGAATCGCTACCCCGCCGTCCCCTGCAGTGAAAGCAGTCCAGCCATACTGCAAAAAGACCCGCAGGTCAGAAACTCCCTGCGGGTCCAATCCTGAGAGGCGGAAATCTTCACCCCGGTCCTTCAAGCTGCAGCTCTAATCTGCATAGACAATCGGCGCGACTTCCCCCTTCTCCAGTCCAAGTGCCCACTTGATGCCACCGAGAATGTGCCCACGGTAGAGAGGGTTTTCCCAGACATCCTCACGGTGACCTAAAGTCGTGTAGAAGACATTCCCCGCCCCCACCTTCTTGCACCAGCTGACCGGAAAATGACCCTTTTCCGATTTCTTGTTCGGATGTTTGTCCAAAATGAGCAGATCGCGAACCTTGTTGCGGTCATAGTTCTTCAACAAATAAATCTCCTCCTGCTGGATGCAGTAGGATTCGCCGAGATGCTTCGTCGCCGGATGCTGCCGGTCCATCACCAGGCATTCCACCCCGACCTGTGCCCCATGGCCGAGAAACTCACCCCCCAGCATTGCAATGTAGGGGTCCACCGTATCATTGGGACCATGGTAGGTATCACTGGCAGAATGCATCCCAATGAAGGCCTTTCCCTGCACGGTGACGGCATTGAGGAATGCCGCCTTGTCAGGAATTGGCAGCACCCCTGTCGTGTTCGCAAAGACAAACCCGTCATACCCAGCCAGTGCTGCCGGAGCCATCTTCACCGCCATCTCCTCGTCGTTTCGGACATAATCCACCGTGAAGGCATTGGATTCCTTGGCAAGCTCGCCGATGACTTTCTCAGCTGTCGGGATTGAGCTGTGCCGAAAGCCCTTCGTCACCGTTACCACAAGAAGCTTCTTCGGACTCTGTGCTTGGAGGATCGCAGTGGATAAGGCCAGCACCGCAAGGACGGCAATGCGTTTAGATAAGGTATTCATGTTGCGGGTAAACTTTTCGAAACTGTCTAATTATATGAAGCCACTCTCTTCCTGATAAATAACGAAGGAGGCTTGTTTGAAATTCAACTGTGCATGGAAACCCCGGTCAAGGCTTCTTTGCCAGCCATCCACGGCGCCTGAAATTGGTCACCCCCGCCAGCCGGTCAAGGCAGGAGAAAATGAACCGCCAAAACTTGAGCCAAGGTGAGTGCCCCAATCGCTGCCCAGATAGACCATTCCCGCAGCCGGAAGGTATGCTGCACCGTCGGCAGGAAGCTGAACTCCAGTTTCGCCTCACCAACCTGAATCCAATCCCCCTCCTTCAACCGCACATCCTCAATCAATGCGCCATTAACTGCCACCTCACCAACCTCGCAACTACTTAGCCAGAGGCCATCCTGAGCCACGGACCGAATCCTCGCGTGATGGTCAGCAACACCAGGTTCCTCCAAACGCAGGTCGCAAGACAAAGCCCGCCCCAAGGTCACAGGAAAACTGCGCAGGGGAAAATCATAAACCCCCTCCATCATCCCATCCGTATGCTTCGCCAGCCGTATCATAAAAAAACGGGATACGAGTGAAACACCCATATCCCGTTGATCTGAAAATGAAAGCTACCAGATCCTTCTCGGCACGTGAACCGAGTCCCCTGGATACACAGCGGGATCCTGAGAAGGATTCTTCAAGATATCGTCCACGTCATATTCCTCGGTCGACCCGTCATTGCGGTTGATCACCACCCGACCCTTCGCCGCCCAGATCGTGAGGTCTCCCGCCGCTTGAATCGCCTTCATCAAGGTCATGTCCGCACGATA
>JBMTVN010000174.1:0-8600 GCA_049451415.1 Limisphaerales bacterium
GGCCCGGTCAGCGCCTGGTCGTAATCCGGCAGCGCGTAAAAGAACGTCCGCAGGCGGGTGGCAAGACCACGCTGACGACCTGCGAAGCTCCTGGAGCATCAGGTCGGGCTTCTTGGTCGGGAGCAGGCGAATTAGCTGACGATGGGCGTCAACAATCACAGTTCCATGGCGAGCACGATGATGAGGGAGTGGTTATTCCCAAGTATACCGGCGCTCTTGGAGGAGAGCTATTCATCATGCCCTGGGAGACTCGGTAACGATGTGCGATTTTCTCCCGTGTAAAGTGCTTCTGGTCATAGTAAGCCAAGATCTGCTTGCTCAGGTCTACCGAAAGCATTTGCAACTCTACCTACTACCGAAGGGAGGAATCCGATAATTCCTTCTTGGGGCGAAATTGGCTTGAGGGAGCAAGCAACCGCAGGAATTCTCGCTGGAGGTTCCTTCGCAGACGATTCAGGAGCCCAGGCTTCCGTGTGAAGTGCTCTATCTCACCAAGACTGCGAATTAATTCTGCTTTTAGGAAAGTGGGATCGCTCTCATCGAACTTACTGCAGAGCTCAAGTATGGCGGACCTTACCCTGAATCTTCGGGCGTAAATGGCAATAATATCCTCACTCAATCCCCAATCCTTGCCCGCAACCTCGAGATCATCGGCATGTTGTGCGAGGTTCGCTGACCTGCGTTGCAATGAGCGCCTCACGGCTTTGAAATATGCCGGTGTTATTACCGCAGCTTTCGGCGCAATAGAATCGTTTGAGTTGTGAACGCGATATTTCACCAAGGACTGGTCAATGAAGTGCAAGGAGTTCGACATTAACGCTCTGAAACCCATGACGGCATCTTCACTCGTGAATCCGTGGTTAATGGGGTATCGGCCAAGGAAACCAGGAATCCAAGCTGCCCCGGCTCCCGGTGTCTTGGGAAAACTATAGGTCAGGAACTTCTGCAAACGATCGACTTTATCGGCAGGCAGGTTTTGATTCCCGACGCGGATTTGCCTAACACCTCTTCCTATAGCGTCGATTACATCCAGATTTGAGTAGATAAGGTCTGGGTTCCCGTGTTTGAACCATTCACATACGATGGTCGATACTCGGTGGGGGAGAGAAATATCATCGCCCGCTGCTATGACCAACAGCTCTCCTTTGGCAAGCGAGTCGATGTGCCTTACGTGGTCGATGAGACCGAGGTTCTTCATGTTGCGGTTCGTTACGACCTTGTGAGGTCCTGGATACTCCTCCACCAGCTTGCTCATGATCTGAAAGGATTCGTCGGTGGATCGATCGTCAGACAGGATGATCTCAAGTGGTGAATAGGTCTGGCTCAGAGCGGCTTGCACAGCTTCAGTCAGATAATGCCCATGGTTAAAACTGATTAACGCAAGTGAGACCAAGGGCCGGCTTTGGACACCTAATGACATAAGAGAGAGATTTATCGGCCAAGGTAACTATTACATGCAAAAGATATTTCCTGCAGGAAGTCTGCCGACGATTCTAGCCTAGGTTTCGCAGTTTGAAGAGGATGATTGACGTAAGTGGCGTCAATGCAACGCGAGGGTTTTCAAAATGGGCTCCGGTCGTGCACACAAGCTGCCCGGTTAGTTCACATCGCTGGAGTGGATTTTGGGAGGTTCCAACCCAGGTGGTGGAGCAGGAGGCGTCCTTCGGGTGCCGATTTGGCAATCCGCGGCAGGCACTACTCTTGTGCAGCGTGCTAGTTGGCGCTGACTTTTTGGGAGGGAAAGGGGTATGAGTTTGTTTTGGTTTGGAGACCACCAACTGGGCGTTACGATAGTGGGTCAGGCTGAGGTGACGATCGGATTGACTGAGCACATTGGCCCTGTGATGGAGCGTGTGACTTCTGCGTATCTGGGCCTATTGGAGAAGAACTTGTAAGAGCTTGAGTTGTCATTTTCTCACGCCGGTACGCCTGGTCTTCTCGACTCCCATCAGGAACTCTTCGAACCAGGGCAGGAAGCGTGAGTAATCCTGTTGCTCGGCGCGTTTTCGACCTTCGGATGCGATGGTCTGCCGGAGTTGAATATCGCTGGCGAGCTTCCGGATGGTCTCGGACCAGAGTGCTACTATATCGTTGTGATTTCCTCTCACGGGGAGCACATAACCATCCAGCTGGTGCGAGATGATTTCATGGATGCCGGATGTGTTGCTTACGGCAACGGGGACGCCTGAGGCCATGGCTTCAAGTACCACGTTGGCGCAGGAGTCAAAGAAGGTGGGATGCAGCAAGGCGTCGCAGGCTGAGTAGATTGCGGCGATATCCGAGACGTGTCCCGCGTAAGTCAGCCATGGGGCGCGGAAGTTTGGGGCTTTTCGGCTGGCAACAAGCAGGCGGATGGGAAGTGACTGGCTGAGGCGGGAGAATATCTTGAGCAGGAGGTCCAGGTTCTTCATGCGCAGGTTGTGTGCAACGAATCCGAACACCACCTCATGCTCGGGGATCTGAAAGCCCTTTCTTGTCGGGATGCGTTGGGGTTGCAGCCGGGCTGGGGAGAAGTGGTTTAAGTCTACTGTCTGATGGTGAACGGTGATCTTGTCCGGGTTGGCTCCATCAGCAACCGCCATGTTTAGGGTCTGGTGAGAGTTCGCGAGGAAGTGGGCTTGGGGACGCCGGAGGAGGCGGATTTGCTGGTTGATTTTGCTCTGCTGTCCGGGTCCAAGAAAGCGGAGTCGTTTGATGAGCCGGGCGAGCCCGCGATAGCCGTCGAGGATGAGGGGAAAGCTCTGGCGATGGGTGCCTTGCCCGAGGCGGTGGAGATCCGCGGCATGGAGCAGGCCCCAGTCGATGGTGAGATCGGGAGTATAGGTTTTCCGGAATTCCCCCGCTTGGTGGAGGCCATTGATTACGGTGATCCCTTCAGCAGGCTGGGATTCGTTGGCAATGACTGTGATGTTGTGACCGGCTGCTGCGAGCGCGGTGCAGAGTCGTCGAGCTTGATCTTCCAGTCCGCCGCCTGATGGGACGAAGCGATCAATGAAGAAGAGGAGCTTCATGGGCGGCTCGCAGGCTGACGATTAGCTTGATTCAGGAATTTCAGACTTTTCGCGAAGCATGGCGTAGCGCGTGAGTGTGGAGAAGGCGTTAACCCGGGCTATGTAGTAGCCTTGCCAGCCATCGAGAAAGCCCAGCCGAAAAACATAACCCCGGAGAAAGCGCCACCAGGGTCGGATGACCAGTTCAAACATCCGAGCGGGCCTGTTTGCCGCAATTCGTCTGTTGACCTCGGCCTTTTGATACGGAGCGATTTTCGAGATCTGATGTTCGATATTTTGAAAGCTGTAGTGCCACAGCTCGGATTTCAGTCTTCCGATTTTGCCATCAGCATCCAGTCGATCATGGGGGTTTTCTCCCCCGAAGCGGGCTTTCCCGCGCTGCCACAATCTCCGCACACGATCGGGATACCAGTCGCCATGGCGGATCCATTTTCCACAGTAAAAGGTGCAGCGGGGAAACTCATAGACAGCGAACCGCGATGGATTTGCGGCTACGGCCGACTGGATTTCGTTTCTAAGCGGTGCGGGGACCTCTTCATCTGCATCGAGACTTAGAATCCAAGGTTGGGTGGCTTTTGATGCGGCCGAGTTCTTTTGGCTGATATGGCCTTTCCAAGGTTCCCTGTAAACGAGTCCACCGAATGATCTCACGATTTCCTCGGTGCCGTCGTGGCCATCTTCGTTGAGTACCACGATGATTTCCGCGCACCACTTCGCCACGCTGCTCAACGTGCGTCCAATCCGTTCGGATTCTGCACCAGAGATTATGCATACACTAATGGGAAGGGGTTGTTTCATCGGACGTGCGAAGCGACTCCAATTACTGAGCCTGAGTGGACTTGTCAAAACATCTTGGTCCGAGTGTCGGTTTCCGGACCTGCATGGATGTGGTATCGCGGGGATTCTGGCGTTGCATACGGGTGGAGAAGGAAGGAAGACTCGACCCTTCAACCGCGGCTGGTTGGTACTTCAGCAATGGCGGTTTGGGGATGGGTTTCTGGAACGAAATGAGAACTGATACGACAGGCGTGGCTCCGGTGGGGCAGCGGCGTTTCGGCGTGCTGATGGTGAACTGTGCACTTTACGGAGGGGGGACTGACGATCGCTTCTTCAGGTTGGCCTCCGCGCTGCATCAGGCAGGTCATAGGGTTGGGATTGCGGGTCCGGATTCAGCTCCCTACGGAGTGATGGCGAAACGCCAGGGAATGGAGGTGATTCACACCGAACGTCGGAAACGTTCGAGGATCCTGACCGTTGCGCGGGCGTTACGGAGCGGACGGTTTGAGGTGATTCAAGCCCATCATGGTCGCGATTACTGGCCGGCGGTGGCATCGATTTACTTGAGTGGTGTGAGGCCGGCTCTGGTTTTGGTGCGTCATTTGGCAAAAAGCCCCAGCTGGTTCAGCAGGCTTTTTCTTCTCGGCCATTGTTCAGTGATGGTTGGGGTATCTGAGTTTGTGGTCAAGGTCCTGCGCGAGGGGGCCTATGAAAGCGATTCCCCTGAGCCTGAGCGTCGTTGTCGACCGCCCATGTGGCTTTGGGGCAACGCACGTTCAAAGATCCGTATGATTCATGGGGCCTTTGATCTGGAGCGGTTTACCCCATCGTCCGGCGATGCTTTGAGAGCCGAGTGGGGTATGCGTCCGGAGCACACCGTGTTTGGGGTCGTTGGGGCTTACGGGCTTCCCCGGGGCAAAGGTCAGCGCGAATTCCTGCAGGCGGCGGCTTGTATCCAGCGAGATTGTCCTGATGCGAGGTTTGCGATTATTGGGCGTGGTAAGCTGAGGTCCGCGCTGGAGGAGGATATCTGCGCACTGGGCCTGCAGGGCAAGGTTGTGTTGACACCTTGGTATGAGCCCGGGCGGATGCCTGAGGTGATGAACGCGATGGATTGTCTGGTTCTGCCGCAGGTAGGGACCGAGGCCTTGCCGGGTGTCGTTATTGAGGCTCATGCCTGTGGTAAGGAAGTAATTGCGACAACCATTGATGGGAATGAAGAGGCTTTCCGGACCGGGGCACTGGGTAGGCTTGTTCCGCCATATTCGATTGAACACATGGCTGATGCCATGGGGGCAATAGTGAGGGGAAGTCGGCCGTCCATGGAGGAGCGAATTCGCGTGCATGAGCGCGTCAAGGAGGAGTATTCCCCGGACAAAGCCCTTCAGCGGTATGAGCAGCTTTATGCTGAAATACTGAACTAGGGTAAATCGGGGATGAGCTCTCACAGCCTGGATAGCCACTGAAATCGCTGCGTCCTTAGCTGCAGGCTTATTGGTGATTACGACACGACAGAATGGAGCCTCGGAGTGGGTGGAGGAGGGGGTGAACGGGAGTGAGGTGGACAGTGCTGCGGAGACGGGGGCATTGGTGGCGGCGATCCGTGACTGGGGGGAGCGGCGCAACGTCCGACCGGTTCCGGTTTCCGGATACCTGTCCCTGGAGCGGAATGCGAGGGAGACCGTGGAGGTAATGAGGTTGGCTTTGGGAGTTTAGGGCTTGCGGCTTGGGTGCCCGCTGACGGGGATTTTCACCTTTGGAACGGGTTGAACGAGCTTGCCGCGAACCGTGACATCGAGCAGGTCGAGTTCCTCTCTGACGAAAGCTGGGTGAAGATGGTTGCGGTCGCGGAAGATTGGTCTTCCGTCGGCCGCGGTGAGCTGAACGGATCCATTGGTGACGAGTTCTCCTGCGAGATCGATGGTTTTGGCGCCCACACGTTTGGCCAGAGCACGCATCCGGTTGGCGAATGCGGCCTGTTCAGGGTTATAGGGTGGTGGTGGTGGTGGTTCGAACTGCACGTTTCCGATCAGACGGCTTCCGGAGAACCAGGTTTTGGGGTGAAGACGAGTTCCGCTGGGGTTATCGATCACCAGGAAGACCGGCTTTTTCCCGGTAAGTTTGGCGAGGAAGTGTTCCAGTGATTCCCATGCCAGTTCCAAGCCGCCCTCCCTGAAGGGAACACGGTCACCATCTTGCAGGAAGTAATATGCGTTTCGGCTGTCGGGCCGATTTTCGCTGGGCAGAAAGTACCGTGAGATGAAGCTGATCACGACGGCATCGATTTCTTCTGAGAAGGCATAGGCTTGAACGGCTTGGTGGAAGGACTCTTTGCAATCGGGGTTGGCCGCATCGAAGACGTTGGGTATGGGGGCGCATCCGCCACGGGTAGCGAAAATCGCCGTTGCGGTTCGCGTGGGGTCCTCTTCGATCAGTTTGAATATCCTGGGTGCAAGTTGGCCGGCATGGGAGTCCCCGTAAAAGAGCACCTGGGTTGCGTGAGCCGGCTTGATCTTCACATCGACCCCGGGCAGATCACTGTCGATGGCGTCTGTTAGCAATGGGTCTGCGGGAGCGTGGATGTATTGGAGGGCTATTTCTATTTCGCTGGAGTTGTTGCGGGGACTGACCCGGCCTTGGGCGAGAATCAGTCCGAGTAGGGCAAATGCAACGGCCGTGCCGAGCAGGCCTGGTATGAGGCTGCGGTGAGTATTATGGCGGAGTCGCTTTTCCACCTTTTCGAAGGTGAATACGGCGAGGGCGCCGCTCAGGAAGAGCAGGATGACCTTTTCCAAGTCGCTGTCGAAATGGAGGATTTTTCCGAAGGTGAGTGCGGGCCAGTGCCACAGATAGAGGGGATAACTGATGAGTCCGATGTAGACCGGGACGGGGTGGGCTAGCACCCTGCGGTTGAGCCACGCACCGGGTGTGAGGAGAAGCAGGGTGGTGCCGCAGACGGGGAGCAGCGCGATCCAGCCGGGGAATGGGCTACGTGGGGTGATGATGAAGAGGCTGCATAGGATCAGGCCTGCTCCGGTCCAAGCCAGGCCATTGAGCCAACTGGCCCTCGGTTGCGGTGTGGTGGGCTGGTGGAGTGCAGCGTAGGCCAGCAGGCCGCCAGCCATCAGTTCCCAGAACCGGTTGTGCGGGAGGTAGAAGGCGGTTTCCGCGGCATAGTGGTGGACGGCCCACAGGTTGGAGGCAAAGGAGGCACCTGCCAGCAGCAGGGTAAGTCCGAGCAGCTTGTGGTGTTTATTCCAGACGAGCCAGAGCATGAAGGGCCAGAACAGGTAGAACTGTTCCTCGACGCCGAGGGACCAGAGGTGCAGGAGCGGCTTGGTCTCGGCCGCAGTATCGAAGTAGCCCGATTCACTCCAGAGCGCGAGGTTTGCCACGAAAGTGTTCCCTGCCAGAATCTGCCTTCCGAGTTGTTTCAACTCGTCGGGGAACAGGACGAACCAGCCGAAAGCCGCGGTGGCTGTCATCAGCAGGGTCAAGGCCGGCAGGATGCGCCTGACGCGGCGAGCCAGGAACGCCGTATAACTGAATCGGCCTTTCTCCAGCTGGCGAAAGAGGATGGAAGAGATGAGGTAACCCGACAGCACGAAGAAGACATCGACGCCAATGAAGCCACCCTGCACCTCATCCGGGAATGCGTGGTAGGCAAGGACCGAGAGGACCGCAACAGAGCGCAATCCATCGACATCCGCCCGGTATGCCAGCCAAGGGTTCGTATGGACGACCTGATTCACAATTTGCTTTATCCAATTTCTTTGACTGTCTCGTGCTGGAGCCGATGGCCAGCACGTGCAGGTGGGCTCTGATAGCGCAGTTTCACCGGATTGAAAAGTTAGCCGTTGCGGAGTTGTTGATGGGGCAGCAAGGCGCTTGACTGGGGGCTTGGTTGACAAGGAGCATGTCAGGATTGAGTTACGAGACACAGAAGCGGATTGGTGGCGGTGAGTTGCTGGCATGGCGGGGTCTGGCAGGAGATCTGGCCTTATGGCTGGTGCTGGTGGGCTTGCTGCTGTGTTCCCGGGCGGTCTTGATTCTGGTGTATCGGGAGCAGATGGGGATGGAGGTGGGGGTTGCCGAGTTGTATCGCTGTTTCTCGACGGGTTTGCGTTATGACATCTCGGCGGCGACCTATACGGTTTTGCCCTCGGTTGTGCTGAGTCTGGTGGGGTTATTCAGGTGGCTGGGACGGTGGCCGGAGCGTTTACGGATGGGTTTGGTGGCATTGGCTCCGTCGCTGTATTTCGTATTGCTGGCGGTGGACATCGGGTATTTCGCTGAGTATGGCGACCAGTTTGACCAGTGGATCTTTGGATTGTTGTATGACGATCGGTCGGCGATTTGGGCTACGGTTTGGAAGAGCTACCCGGTTGTGTGGATCAGCATCCTGATGGTGGTGGGTATCCTGGGGCTGGTTTGGGGTGTGAGGTGGTTGGTCCTGCGTGGCATGGCATTTGGGGGGTGTTTGGGGAACCGGGGTTCGGTGTGGGTGCGGGCGGTGGTGGTGGTTTTGGCGACGGGGCTGGTTGTTTTGGGGATTCGCGGGTCGTTGGGGCGGCGCCCGGTGCAGAAGAAGGATGCGGCGACGACGGGGGATATTTTCCTGAACAAGATGGTGGTGAACCCCCTGTATGCGCTGCGGTATGCGATTGATGAGCATCGGTTGCTGCAGTCGGAGAAGGGGTTGGAGGCGTTTTTGCGGCAGAGCCAGTTACGGACTGCGGCGGCGGACTTGTTTCCGGGGGCGGCTGATGCACCGGACCTCGATGCGGCTTTGGTACGCGTTGTGGGGGGCGG
>JBMTVN010000175.1:0-8580 GCA_049451415.1 Limisphaerales bacterium
CGTCAATTACATCATCAAGTATTAAGGCTATGCGACCTTGTTGATCAAAGTTTCCAATTTAGAATACTCACTTTACCTGCATGTCCTCGAATTCGCGCATACCCCTCCTTTTAGCGGTCGCCGGTGGCTTGCTTCTTTTAGCTCCGGCGGCCCACGCCCAATTGGAGCAGAAGTCGCCGCTACGCTTCAACGCGCTGTTCGAGGAGGGTGGCTACGTTCCCGCCATAGGTCAGTTTTCCGGGGTTGGGGTATCATCCAGCGCGGCCAATGCGAGGACCGCCGCTGAGGTGGCTGCCGAGGGGGTGGATTTTGCAGCGGCGCTAGCGGCTGTCTTCGAGTCGGCCACGACAGTAGAGCAAATCGCACTCGGATTGGATGGCCTCTTGGGCCGCACCACGACGATCAAGGGCTTCACCTCGGCCAATTACATCAAGGATGATGAGTTTGGCGTTCCCGTAATCACGTCCTTGCAACTACGCCGCGGCCGCTTTGGCAATGCCTTCTCCTCCGCCGTACCACGCTACTATCTGGGAGACCGCATCACCCCGCCGTCGACCGCCGTGGACTCCCTCGGCGAGGAAATTCCAGCCGCAGGCGAGGGCTTCTGGCGCGCCATGCCGGTCCGCCCCGGCGAAACCTTCCGCAATGCAGATGACTCAGCGCTCCTCGATGTGGCGGGTAATCCGGTGCCGCAAGCGGACGGTTCCGCAGACGGCACGCTCTTGCCGGCACTCGCTACAGGCGCCTACGAAAGCTTTTACTATAGCACGCACGCGGATGCGGTCTTTGCCTCGCTGGCTGGTACCGTGGAGATCTGGTGGGTCTCCAATGCCCAAGTCAACGGACGTTGGCAATTCCGTCGCGAGAGTTTCACCGTGTCCGGAGCCGCCACCGCACCGGTCCGCAAAATTTACTGGAACCGAGGCGCTTTCGATGGACCAAAGGTGGATATCCCCAAGGGCCGCATCGAAACGGTGAAGCCTATTTATACCGTCAATTTCCCGCCCAGAGTAAGTGTGGACTACGATCCGAATGCGGAGATTCAAATTCTTAAGACACTCTGGCATGAGACCAACGGAGTATCACAGCTCGATGCTTACAACCGCGAAGGGCGCCTGCTCGTCGAATATCTCGGCGAATTGGTGGTCGGTGCCGGTAGCAAGCGGAGATTCCTCGGTATGGATGTGGTGGAGGTCGTCCGGGCCGCCCCCACGGAGACCGTCCAGATCGACCTCGGCAAGCAGGTGCTGCCGCGAGACGGGAGCGACTCGCTCATCCCCTCGCCGAACACCACCACGATGACCAGCGATCTGGTCTCGCTCACGGTGGCCAAGGACGGCACCCAGCGCTACTACGCAGAGAAGGAGTCACTGAATCCGGACAAGGTGATCTTCTACTGGATGGAGGACAGTGATGCCGGCATCGATCTCCTAGCGGAAGGTGAGAGCGCCGGTCTGAGCATCCGCTGGCCCAAATACAAGGACCGCTATCGGCTGGTCTGGCCGGCGGATTTGACCGATTACGCCTACATCAGCACGGATCAGAAAGGCAGCGATGCCAGCAACGGAATCGTGTTCGAGGTCGGCTCGACCCCGCAACTCATCTTCCAGGATGATGCCGCGCAAGGAGAGGCGCTGATCGATCCATTCAGCCAGCGTTTTGTCGTCGGGCTGGGCTACGACAGGTCTAACCGCTCGCTACTCAAGTTTTCCAACGGCCACGATGTCTGGTATCAGGTGGTTTACACTCAGGCGGAGAATCGTTTGAAATACCTCGAGCCGGATCAAGGCACCCCTCTGGTTGGCACAGCCACGGTCGGCTCCCGCATCGACAAACCGGCGGCCAAATATGAAACTGCCGGTGCGGTCTCGGGGGGGCGTGGATATTCGGCGGATGCGTATCGCGACCCCTACAGCGTGGGTGTGGAGGCTGCTGCGGCCGGTGCCATCATTCCGGTCAATGCCGACCCGGCCGATAACGTGCTGACGGTGCGCTGGTTTGAAAAGGTTGAGCCTCCTGCTGAATTGGCAGACGCGTTTACCGGTTTCTATGTGCCCTCGAAAGTCGGCCGCTACACGGTTTCGTATCCGGCGGAGCTGGGCCCGTGGCAGGCCTCCGGAAATTTGGCGACCAGCCGGATGAATCACGAGGGCTTGTTGCTGGCCGATGGGCGGGTGCTGGTCATCGGGGGAAAGGATGCCGAGAATCAAGCGCTCGCCACGGCGGAGCGTTTCGATCCTACGCAGGGCGACTGGCAGGCGACTGGCAGCATGCAGGTCCCACGCTTGGAGGGCTTCACCGCGACGCTCCTGCCCGGCGGTAACGTGCTGGTGACCGGAGGTTTTATTACTGATGGCGGGTTCTCGGACTCCGGGACGGCCACCGCGGAGATTTACAACCCTCAGTTAGGAACTTGGACTCTCGCCAGTCCGATGTCCGAATCCCGCGCCAATCATCAAGCCACGCTGTTGGCCGATGGCCGCGTGCTGGTTTGCGGCGGGCAAAAATGGATGTATAGCGAGCCAAACTCATTGGCTTCTGCTGAAATTTATGATCCTGTAGAGAATGTGTGGACGAGCGTGGCAGCGCTCGAGGTGGCCCGTTACGGCCATACCTCCACTCTGCTAGAGGATGGCCGTGTGCTGGTGGCTGGCGGATGGATGTATGGGGCTCCGGGTGCGCCGGGTTCCCATGTGGAGGTCTTCGATCCAGTGGCTGCAACCTGGGACGTGCTTCCCGGGATGCCCGAGGCGGCGGCTAAGCACACTGCCACACTGCTTCAGGACGGCCGCTTGCTGGTGGTCGGAAATGGCGGTACCGGCACCTCGTCGTCAAACTGGGCCGCAATTTACACCCCCACGGTCACTGACTCGACGGCTTGGCAGATCATCGCCGCACCGCTTATTTCCCACAACTTGCACACCGCCACCTTGCTGAATGATGGCACGGTGCTTGTGTGTGGCGTGACTAACAGTGATCCGGTTTGCTCAGAGATTTATGATCCGGTCCGCGGGATTTGGAGTCTGGGTGAGGCCCTGCAGGTGCCGCGCGCCGGGCACAGCGCCACCCTGCTCGAGGACGGGCGTCTGCTGTTCGCCGGAGGCCGCGCGGTAGTGGGTGGCCAGACCACGGCTGCCAGTGAACTCAGTGCCGTCAGGGACCAGCTGGTCATGGCCTCCAACCTCGGCACCGAGGGCCTCACGCCCGACCAATCGGCAGGTGAGCTCTATCTCCAGAACAATCCCGCCGCCATCGGCTTCAATCCGAATGAGGAACACGCGGTCAAGAAGGACGGCAAGTTCTGGGCGCTGCGGGATGACCTCAATGTGACGGCTGCCGGTGGCTACACCTCCGAGCCCTTCGTGCTGGTGACCTACACCGACCCGGCTGACGGGCGCCCTGCCATGCGGCCGTATCGCGTCCTGCGGGAAAACCATACCCATCAGTTCCATTATCCATGGACCGCGGGCCTCAAGATTCAGGGTCCGATGCCGCTACCGCTGATGCAACTGCCCAAACGCGGTGGCGTGATTGCCAATACCGAGGTGGCTGGCGTGCCTGATCCCGCGGCCGCGACGGATGCGCCCAATGTCGCGGCACCAGGCGGCGCGGCGAACTATGATGCGTTCACCTTCGAGGATCGCCAGGGTTACAAGTGGGTTTATCGCGGTCCGCATACCAGTGGTTCGCCCACCCTCGGCATGCAGTGGTATTACCCGATGGCGGCGGATTTCTATCTGCCAGGCATGAGTCAACCCGCTGTCGGTACCGCACTGCCGTATCTTCGCCCGCTCAATGATGTGGGCGTCCCGCAAGGAGATGCGGTTGCCGGCACGGCACTCACGGTCAGCTACGCCCCGGCCTGGCCCGCGAGCGTGCCCTCACTGCAGGTGGCGGAAACCCTCACCTTGGCCAAATACGGCTTGCCGGATGTGCGTAACCAGAAAAGCGCGCAGATCCTCTATCAGCAATCGGTGGCCAACGAGGGGGCCGTCAAGCGCAGCGTGATCCTCCACGATCCAACCCGTTACAAGATGGTTCCTCTGGGCAGTAGCTCTCTCAAGGATAAAAAAATCCCGGAAAGTATCCGGACTTCAATCTATCAGGGAAAAACCTATTTCCAAGGCCTGCCCCCCGATCTGCAACAACGCTTTTTCTTCGATCCACTCGCCAGCGAGAAGGGCAGCCTCATTCTTAAAGGCGAGTTCCATGACGAAATCGCGGGCGACGATTACCTCGACCTCAATGTGCTCTCGTCTGGCGATTTGGATGCTATCAAGGCTTTGGCTGAAAATGAAGACGCAAGCACCAAGAGTGCGTGGACCCAAGTGATCGACAATCTCACGACGCTCGTCGAAACCTTCATCGAGGATCCCACGCGAAAGGGAACTTATATCGCCACATCCGATACGGAATTGACCCGTTATGAGGGGGTCACGTCACTGCCGGAAATGCTGGACGCCGACACCGCGCGGGACAGCTACGCTCTGACTGCCACCGGTCGTGGCGACGGCTATGTCACCCTGATGTTCGGCAATGGCCGCAACCCTGACCTGACTCCAGCGGGCGATCCGCCAGTGATGCAGATCATTAAAGTGGTGCCGGAACTCTACAGCGGCGACCTCAAGGTGCGTCTCTCCAGCAACCCGCTCGATGAAAAGGTCAGCCTGCGCCACAGTGGCGATTTCGCCGCGCGGCAGCAGGATTACGAGTTCGAGTGGTATTGGGCACCGCCCTCATCCGACGGCACCCAACCCGCCACTTACACCTACGATAATCAGACCTACCTCGGGAATTCGGAGACACTGGAGAGCCGCCAGTGGCGGTTCATTCAGTCCCCGGCCAGTGCGCGTCCGGCGCTGGCGGACTATCCGACAGAGCTGCGCACTTTGCCCGCGCCCACCATGATCAAGGCACCTGGCTATGACGCCACGAAGCAACTGCCCGGCATCGTCTTTCAGACAGACCGACCGGTGGACTACAGTGCCGGCATCCCGGCCAAGATCACCTTCAGTGCCAACCTCGGTGCGCGCGATGGTTTTGTGCTCTATGTCAATGGCAGCATCGCGGTGGTGCATGGCAACGGTGTGGCCGCCCTTGACGGCTTGCTGGCGGAGAACACCTTCGATCTGCGCCTCCAGAAGGCCACGGACTTGGCAGCTCTACCGACCGAAGGGGAACGCCTGATCGTTGTCGCGGAGGTCAATAACCTCCTACATTTCCGGATCTTCGATGCCGCGGGAACGCGAGTGCTCGAAACCGACGAATCGAACCTGGCGACCAAGGCGGGGGCAATCGCCGATCTGCGCGCCCGTCTGAACAGCCTGTGGGCGACGACCAATCTGCTCAATAGTGACAAGGCTGCAGTGGTGGCCGCCACCGCTTCCATCGTCAACTTTGATCTTTCCCAGGATGCCGCCAGCGGTCTTAGCGCCTCTGGCCTGAGCAAGCAGTTCGCGGTGGACGGGCGCTACTTCGTCAGGGGTCCCAATACCCTCGAGGTGGCTCTTTACTCCAGCGCCGATGCGGGTGTAACCAGTAATATCGACTTCCGCTTGGAAGGCTCCACCCGCGAGGACCGGGTGCTGGCCAGCGGCTCACCGTGGTCCAAGGCCATCGGTAGCCCGGAACTCGACAACCGCGCCACTGTCGGCGGCTCGCCCACCGCTCCGCTCGGCAGCCCGCTGCTCGTCATGAGCGACAATTTCTTCACCCTCCGCTACCGGGCCAGAGCAGGCACGACTGCTTATGCCCTCACCGAAGGCGCATGGACGAATTGGACCCGCCCGGCGCTCGTCGAGGGCTGGATCAAGCGCGTGCTCGCGGCGATCAATCCTTTCAACCAGCGCATGACCGATCTCTACAACAACGCGGTCAACACCGATGTGAGCCTACTCACACAGGCCGGCACGCGCTGGGAGGGTGACATTGCGCTCACGCTGGACGCGATCAACGACTACGGCTTGATTGAGATCTATGAAAC
The DNA here is from genome assembly GCA_049451415.1 of Limisphaerales bacterium. Taxonomy (GTDB): domain Bacteria; phylum Verrucomicrobiota; class Verrucomicrobiia; order Limisphaerales; family JAHDYP01; genus JBMTVN01. Next base: position 5,984 of record JBMTVN010000175.1, read on the forward strand.
CGTGCTCAAGCGCGGCAAGGGCATGAGTATTGGTTCCGGCTATGACTACGGCCCGGCCAATGACGCCCTACTGCTGGCTGCCGGCTACCTCAGTGATCTTTACTCGATCCTGGGCAACGAGGCCTTCGCGGATGCTGCCAATCCGACGGTGTCCCTCGGCGATTCCGGCTCCGCCAGCGAGGTCAACACCAGTCGCTTCTGCTTCGAGGGGCAGGTGGCCAGCGTGCTCGACGAGGAACTGGCGCTGCTGCGCGGTCGCGATGACACGCTCAGTCCTCAAGTGACACAGGGGCCATTTTATAATCGCTTATTCTGGAACTATACCCGCGGCATCGATTCCGGCGAGGCTTTCTACGCCACCAACTACAACATCAAGGAAAAGGTCGGCAGCAGCACCGAGAATGGCTCGATCGATGCGGCCGATGCCCAGCGCATGTTCCCACAGGGGCATGGCGATGCCTACGGTCACTACCTCACCGCCCTCAAGGGTTACTACCAGCTCCTGACCAACCCGAACTTCACTTGGACGCCGCGCACCGAGTCCCTCAACATCCTCGGCAACACCGTCGCAGTGGACTACAAGGACGAGCGTAAGTTTGCCGAGGCCGCCGCCAACATCGCCCGCACGGCGGAGCAGGTGGTCAGTCTGACCTTCCGCCAGCAATACCGTGATGATCCTGCCGATGGCTGGGAGTCGTTCCGCGACGGCAAAGAAAATCCCAACACCGGCAACACCCGCCGTTGGGGTCTGGACGCATGGACTTCTCGCGCGAATCAGGGCGCGTATTACCACTGGGCGGTGGGTAACGCCATGTTGCCGGATGTTGATGCGACCAAGACGGGCATCCAGAAAATCGACCGCAGCACTGTGCCGGAGCTGCAATTGCTTGCGGTGTCCGGCGAGTCTTTCCAGACCACCCTCGACAAGGCCAACAGTAGGCTCAACCCGCTGGGTCTCAGCCCGGGGGCAATCGCCTTCGACATTTCGCCCGCCGAGTTGAAGGCGGGCAAGTCCCACTACGAGCAGGTCTATGAGCGCTCACTGCGTGCGGCTCTCAATGCCAAGGGCGCGTTCGATCAGGCCGCCGCCATGACGCGCTTGCTGCGCAACCAGGAAAACACCATCGATGACTACAATACCACGCTCGAAGAGCAGGAGCGTGCCTTCAACTACCAGCTCATCGATCTCTATGGCATGCCCTATCCCGGCGATATGGGCCCCGGCAAGACCTATGCCCAAGGCTACGCCGGCCCGGACCTCGTGAACTGGTTCGTTGTGGACAAGGCTTCCGGCACGCCGATCGATACTCAAGAGTTAACCGACATCAACGAAGGCGGCGACAGCTACCAGGACTTTCCGTACTCGAGCGGAACCGGCTTGATGGAGGTGAATACCTATGGCAACGAATTCGATTACCAATCAATCGCGGACTTGGATCTGCTCGACGCCGATCTCTCAAGCGCTCCTGGTACTACCCTGCAATTCAACAACTATTCCCACGAATACACCGTTCTGGTCCGGCGTGAAAGCCACGTCCAGTTTGCCGACGAATATTGGGGGCGAATAAATGACGAAGGAGTCGTCACAAAGGCAGCGGATGTCGGCACTCGCCCCCAAACCGGTGAATTGCAGAATGCGCTGCTCGATGCCCAAGATAGTTGGTTGGCTCTCGATGGTGCCATTGGTAACCTCTCCGTGGAGATCGCCAAGCTGAAAGACAAGAAAAAGGTCTTTGATGCGATGGTGACGACATTAAAGCTTACGAAAGATGCGGTGGCTACAAACCAGAGCAAGGTTAACAGTTACAAACAGGCGATTCTTGCAGTGGAGCTGGTGATTCAAGGGGTAGAGCAAACCGACGACTTGGCAGAGGACATTGCAAATGCTCTGGGGGTGGCCCCCCCCCAGTCTGTGGGCTTGGCGACCGATGCGACATCGGGCATCCGTAGCGGAATTAAGGCCGCCGCCGCGGCGATCGGAGGAGCAAAAGGAATCTTTAAGCTGGGACTTGCCGGAACGAAAGGCGGACTGGGGTATGAAGTTGACCAACTGGGACAAGAACTTGAGCTGAAGTTGATGGATATTGGTGCCAAGCAGGAGGAACTCCAAGCCGCCTATGAATACATCAACGACTGGCGCGATGTGACCAATGCGCAATATGGCATCGCCCAGCTGGCGATCGCCCACCAGCGAAATTTGCAGAACGTGGTCGATCTGAAGACCAAGGGCGACCGCATCCAGCTTGAGCGGGAGATTTTCCGCAAGCGCGCAGCGACCACGGTGCAGGGCTATCGTACTAATGACCTCGCCTTCCGCGCCTTCCGCGATGAGTCGCTGGAGCAATACCGGACCCTGTTCGACCTCGCCGGACGCTACACCTATCTCGCCGCCAAGAGTTACGACTACGAGACCGGGCTACTGGGAACGCCTGAAGGCGAGGCGGTCATTTCAAAAATCGTCAGCTCCCGGGCGCTCGGGGACCTCACTGGTGGGGAACCGCAGGCGACCGTGAGCAGCCTCGGTGATGCCGGGTTGGCTGGTACTATGGCCCAACTCAATGCCGACTTCTCGGTGGCCAAGGGCCGCCTCGGCATCA
>JBMTVN010000176.1:0-8552 GCA_049451415.1 Limisphaerales bacterium
GCGGAGGAGGAGTTCGGGTTGTCCGTCGCCGTTGATATCGGAGAGCGAGTCGATGATGACGGAGGCTGAATCATTGGAAGCGGGCATCCAGGGGAGGGCGATTTGGTGGGAGGGTTTGAGTTGTTTTGACGGGGTTGGTTGGAGGAGGAGGAGGGTTTGGCCTTGGAGCAGGAATGGGGGGGTGGGGGAGGTGGATTCGTGGTCTGGTGATATGGGGTTGGTGATGGAGGGAGGGTTTTGGGTTGGGCTGGTGGTCGTGAGTTGACTGATCAGGGTGGCGCCGAGGGCGAAGCAGCTGAGAGTGGCGAGGAGGAGGCTGACAGGGGTTGGGATTCGGGGGATTTGTCTGGTTTTGCGTGGAGGGTCGGTATGGAGGCCGTGTGGGCCGGTGGGGTTGAGGCCGGCTTCGACCCGTTGGAGGTCGGCGACGATATCGACCATATGGGCGTAGCGGTGTCGCCATTCGCGGGCCATGGCCCATTCCGCGATTTGGGTGAGGTGGAGTGAGGCTGCGGGGTTGAGGTTTCGGATGGGAGTGGGTGGGGAGGTGAGGATTTTTCGGGTGATATCTTCGGCGGAGAGGCCTGAGTAGGGCGGGGATCCGGTGAGCATTTCATAGAGCACGGCGCCGAACGAGTAGATGTCGCACCGTGTATCTTCGGCTTCGCCGCGGGCGACTGCCGGGGACATATAGGGTGCGGTGCCTTCGCGATGTTCGCTGGTGATATCGATGACACTGTCATTGAAGACGGTGCGTGCGAGTCCGAAGTCAGTGAGAACGGCATTGCCACGGTCGGTGAGCAGGACGTTGGCGGGTTTCAAGTCACGGTGGATGATGCCGTGTTTATGGGCATAGAGCAGGGCGGAGGCGATTTGCGAGGCGAGGCGGAGCGTATCGGAGGCGGGGAGTGGGCCTAGGTGGTGCAGGTATTGGGCCAGGCTGCCCCTTTTGAGGTGGGGCATGACGAGGTAGGGGTGTGTGGGGGAGGTTTGGATCTCGAGGACCTTGAGGATATTGGGGTGGTCGAATTGCTGGAGGTGGCGGGCTTCGGTGAGGAAGCGTTCACGGCTTCTGGGGTGGGCGACGAGTTCGGGGAAGGGGGTTTTGATAGCGACGAAGCCGCTATCTGAGGAGGGGTCGGTGGCGGAGATGCCGAGCGGGTCCCGGGCGAGGAAGACGATGCCCATGCCGCCGCTGCCGAGTTGCTGGAGGATTTCGAAGCGGTCGATTTTGGCGAGAGTTCCGACCTTTTGGGGTGGGGCGACTTGTCGGTGGTGGAGGAGGGTTTCCCAGCGTTGTTCGCAGCTGGAGATGGGGGCTTGGGGTGTAGTGGTTTGGCGGGGTGACTGGCGCATGGGTAGGTTGGCGATGCGGTCCATGCGCGGGGATGGGTGTTTTTAGGGGTTGGTTTGCCAGGAGGAGAAGGAGTGGGCGGCTTGGGACAGCAGGTGGTGGAGGTCGGGGTGCAGCCACGAGTAGCTGAGGATTTCGTGCAGGCCCTGCCGCAGGCTGGAGGGGGGGAGTTCGGAGATGCGGCGATGGAGGCGGATCCAGGCGGTGGCGATGCTGGCGTAGTAGAGGACTGTGGCCACCTCGGGGGGCAGGGGGCTATCGGGGTGTTGGAGGTGGTTTTTGGCGAAACTTTTGGTGAGCTCCAGCAGGTGGATGGGAGGGGATGGATGCAGGAAGAGGTCTCGGAAGGTCCGGACTCCGCCTGTTTCGCCGCAGGCGCTCGCGGCCTGGAGGAGTCGTTGGCTGCCGGGGTCGAGAGTGCTGAGGTCGAAGTCGACGCGGGTGGAGAGTTGGTGGTCGAGGATACTGCCCAGTTCCTGGGGTTGGTAATGGGGGCGGTGTTCGAGGGCTACGGCGAACAGTCGCTGCAGTTTTCCCGGGTCACTGTGGAAGACACCCGCTGTGGAATCGATCAACATAGGCACGACATGTTTGGCGCGGATTTCCTGCGCCGCTATCTATGACTACGCAGCGGGTTGCTGAATCTGGCTGAGGAATTGCGTTTTTTTTACCTTGGGCTTTCGGGGGACAGGAGCTGGTTGAAGCCCCTGGAGTTGAGGATGATGGTATTGGTGCCTTGGAGGTAAGCTATTCGAGCTTGGGAATTCGGGTAATGGTTGAGGAGCATGAGGCCATCCTTGGGGGGGAGGACGCTGAGGGTGGTCGAGAGGCTGGCGGCGGTGACGGAGCGATCGGCGACAACCGTGATGAGTGCGTGGTTGGTGAGGCCGAGGCCGGTGTGGGGGTTGACGATATGGGAATAGCGTTGGCCGTTGATTTCGACGAATTGGAAGAGGTCGCCGGAAGTGGCGACAGCCTGGTTTTGGACGAGGAGGAATTCCGTTGGGGCGTTGGTGGGGTTTTCGGTTGGGGTGAGGGCGATGCGCCAGCCATGGGATCCGGGCGGGGCATCGCTGGTTTTGAGGTCACCTCCGCCCGAGACAAGTGCTGAGTGGATACCATGGTTGCGAAGCGTTTGGATGGCTTCATCCATGGCATAGCCTTTGGCGATCCCGCCGAGGTCGAGGCGCATACGTTCGACAGGGAGTATTGCGGTGTGGTTGGCGGGGTTGAGGTGTAGTTTTTCGTAGCCAACGCGTGTGCGGGCGATATTGAGGAGGTCTTCCCGGGGGAATTCTTTTTGTCGGCGTGCCCGGCGCCAGAGGCTGGTATAGGGGCCGACGGTGACATCGAAGGCGCCGCTGGAGAGGGTGGAGATTTGTTGGGCTTGTTGGAGGATATCGAAGAGTTCGGGGCTGAGAGGTTGGGGGCGGTGGTTTCCGGATGAGCGGGAGAGGGCGGTGAGTTCGGAGTCGTCCTCATAATCACTGAAGATGGCGTTGAGTTGTTGGATGCGATCGAAGGCGGCGTTGGCGGCGAGGGTTGCGGTGGCTTGATCGGGGGCATAGAGAGTGATGCGGAATTCCATCCCCATTTCGGTCCGCGAGCTGGTGAAGCGTTGGAGGTCTGGCTGGTTGAGCGTAGCGCAGGAGGTGGCGAGGGTCAGGATGACGGAGGACAGCAGGGCGCGCATGGGGCTGGATGGTAGGGGAGCAGAGGTGGCAGTGCGAGCTGGATCAGGGATGGATTTAAAAGCTAGTCGAGGGTGGTTTGTTTTCGGTGGTTTCCGGCCCATCGTCCTGGCGGCTTATGTCCCTGAGAGGGGAGGTCTGTGCCTTGGAGTGGACGGGATGGAGAGTGCGCAGAGGGGTGCCAGTTCCTTTTGGGGCATGTATGCGGGTGAGCACACGGCGGGGACGGAGTTTGCGATCGGGCCGTTGTTTGTGGCTTGGGGGGTGAGCGCGTTTGATTTGCTTGTGGGGTTACTACTGGGGAACTTGCTCGCGGTATTAAGCTGGAGGTTTTTGACTGCGCCGATTGGGACGCGGATGCGGCTGACCCTGTATTATCACCTGGAGCAGATTTGTGGTCGGCAGATGGTGGTGTTGTATAACCTGGCGAACGGGGTGGCCTTTTGTTTTCTGGCGGGGGCGATGGTGACCGTATCGGCGACGGCTGTCGGGGTTCCGTTTGAGAGTTTCCGGATGCCGACTTTTTCGGACACGATGCCGACGGGGGTTCCCTGGTGTGTGGCGGTGGTATTGATTGGGGGTGTAATGACGTTTGTGGCGTTGCGGGGTTATGGATTGGTGGCGCTGGTGGGGCATTTGGCGGCGCCCTGGATGTTTCTGGTCTTTCTGGCGTGCGGGTTGGTGACTTTGCCGAAGCTGGAGTCATTGGAGGTTTCGAAGATCTGGACGGGAATTCCGGCGGAGGGGCAACCCAAGATTAGTTTTTGGGGTGTGGTGTTCTTCTCGTGGTTCTGCAACGCGGCGATGCACGTGGGGATGTCGGACCTGTCGATCTTCAGGTTTGCCCGGAAGTCGTCGTATGGGTGGGCTTCGGCGGCGGGAATGTATCTGGGGCATTATGTGGCGTGGGTAGCGGCCTCTTTGCTATTTGCTTTGGCTTTGCAGCAGGAAGGGGCGGGGGCGAGCAGTGCGCCGGGGCCGATGGTGTATGCGGCAACCGGGTGGGCAGGTTTGTTGTGTGTGATTATTGCCGGGTGGACTACAGCGAATCCGACGATATACCGCGCGGGGCTGGCGTTTCAGTCTTTGTTTCCGCGCATGGCGCGTTCGACGGGCACGGTGGTGGCCGGGGTGTTATGCACCGTGGCTGGGTTGTTCCCTGCGTTTGCGATGAAGCTGTTGGATTTTGTCGGGATTTACGGGACGGTTCTGGCGCCGGTGGGGGCGATTATCCTGGTGGACTTTTATTTGGCGAAGCGGCTGGGGTTGATTCCGTTGTGGGCGGCGGCGACGGGCAAGGGGTTCAATTTGGCGGCTTTGTTGGCCTGGCTTATTCCGATTGGGATCGGGGCATATTTCTATCTGGTGCGGGACGTGTTTGCCTCGTTTCTGACGTTGCCGGCTTATTTGCTGACGGGGGTTTTGTTTGTTGTGCTGAGTCGGCTGCTGCAAGGGAGAGTCCGGGCCGGGGGATGAACTTTGTGAGGAGGATGCGATGCGATCGATGACGATGATTCTGGGGCCGTTGGGGTTGGCGCTGACACTTGTTCCACCGGTACTGTTTATGGCGGGCCTGATGGCGGACGGGGTGATGAAGGGACTGATGCTTGCGGGGGCGCTGGTGTGGTTTGTGGCGGCTCCCTCCTTTATGGGTGGCAAGGAGGAGTAGCGCCTCAGGGCGGCTGGACTAGAGCAGTCCGGCTTGCGGGCCCGGTTGGGGCTTGATGCCTGCTTTGCGAGCTCCGAGTTCAGTGGCGACCCGGCCCTGGGGGGTGCGTTTCAAGTAACCTTCCATGATGAGGTAGGGTTCGTAGACTTCCTCCAGGGTGTCGGATTCTTCCCCGACGGCGACAGCGAGCGAATGGATTCCAACGGGACCGCCACCGAATTTCACCATGAGGGTTTCGAGGATGCGCTGGTCCATTTCATCCAGGCCATCCTCATCGATCTCGAGCATCGCGAGGGCTTTGTTGGCGATGGACTGGGTGACCTTGCCATCCGCTCTGACCTGGGCGTAATCGCGCACGCGTCGCAGCAGGTTGTTGGCGATGCGGGGGGTGCCGCGGCTGCGCCGCGCGATTTCACGCGCGCCGTCCTGATCGAGCTGGATATTGAGCAGGCGGGCTGAACGTTGGACGATCTGGGTGAGTTGTTCGGCATGGTAGTAGTCGAGGCGTTCGCGAATGCCGAAGCGCGTGAGCAGCGGTGCAGTGAGGAGACCGCTGCGGGTGGTGGCGCCGATGAGCGTAAAGCGGGGCAGGTTAAGCCGGACGCTGCGGGCGTTTGGGCCTTGGTCGATGATGATATCGAGCTTGAAGTCCTCCATGGCGGGGTAGAGGTATTCCTCGATGGTTTTCTGGAGGCGGTGGATTTCGTCGATGAAGAGGACATCACCTTCCTCGAGGTTGGTGAGGAGGCCGGCGAGGTCGGCGGCTTTCTCGATGGTAGGGCCACTGGTTGCCTTGAGCGAGCTGCCCATGGCTTTGGCGAGGATGTTGGCGAGGGTGGTTTTGCCAAGTCCTGGAGGGCCGCTTAGGAGCAGGTGGTCGAGGCACTCGCCGCGTTGTCTGGCGGCTTCCACCGCGATTTCCAGTCGTTCTTTGGCTTTGGCCTGGCCGCTGAAGTCACTGAACAGGGCTGGGCGGAGGGTCATCTCCAGCACAACGTCTGGTTTGGAGAGGGCGGTAGTGGAGGAGGTGCCATCCATGTGGGGAGCAGGATGGGAAAAGGTGGTGTAAGCGGCAAGCGGAAAGGGGTAAGCGAGACGCGGGAAGCGGAGGGAGCTGAGGGTTGGGGGGTGATCTGGTGGGATTCCGGTGATTTGGAGGTTTAGAGTTTGCGGCGCGGGCCGGTGTGGAGCGCGGGGAGAGAGTCGTGCAATGCATATTGCATGCAGGCGCACTGCAATGCGGGCATTTTTCGAGGAGTCTGAGTGGGGTGGCCTTTTGTAAAGTGTTGGGGTGGAGGTGTTAGAACATTTCAGTGAGCGGTGGCATGCGGGATGGTGCTTGAATTTCCCAAGATTGCGCATGGTATTGGGGTTGCTGAAGGACGCAGTTGCGAAATTGAACTATGAGAATTGGACCGGATCAGAGACTGAGCGACGAACGGGCTGGTTTTACCTTGATCGAGTTATTGGTGGTTGTGGCCATCATTGGGATCTTGGCTGGGCTATTGTTACCGGCCTTGAGTAAAGCAAAGGGGAAGGCGCGGCAGATTGTGTGTACGTCCGGGCAGCGGCAGCTGATGTTGGCGTCTGAGCTGTATACGACTGACAACACTGATCGGTTGGTGGCGAACGGTCACAGTGCACCCGAGGCGGATGGGGCGGTAAGGACCTGGGTGGGCGGTGACTCGCATTTCTTTTTGCCTGGCTACACGAACGAGCAGTATTTGGTGGATGAGCGTTTTGCGGCGTTTGCTTCTTACATCAAGACGCCGCAGGTTTATAAATGTCCGGAGGACAAGTCGCGGTTACGCCGGGTGCAGGGGATGAATAGTCCGCAGATTCGCAGTTATGCAATGAATGCGTATGTGGGTTGGAGCGTGGATGAGACGGAGTTGAAGGAGGGGTATCGGGTTTACCGGTCTTCGGGTGATTTTGCGGTGGATGGCCCTTCACAGATCTTTGTTTTTCAGGAGGTTCATCCGAATAGCATATGCTTTCCGGCATTTATGACCTACATGCCTGGGCAGGATGTGGATGGGTTCTATCATTATCCCTCTTCGTTGCATGGGGGAGGGGCGCAGGTGGCGTTTGCGGACGGGCATGTGGAGCGTCATGTGTGGGTGGATAAGCGGACGCAGAAGCCAGTGAATGACGGGATGCTGGGCCATTATGACCGGTCACCCGGGAATGAGGATGTGCGTTGGTTGCGCGAGCATGCGACTTCGCCGGTGGGGAGCAGCTGGTCGGCGGTGACGGCTGCGGTTGGTGGTGTTAGTGGTGCGGCACGTTTGGCATCCGAGTAGACTTTTGGGGGAAGAGAATGAGGAAGGGCCCGGTGGAGCTGCCGGGCCCTTTCATTTTTGGCATGTCCGGCAGTGCTTAGCCGATGGGGGGGGATGGATGGCGGGGGGCATTTCGGCTTTCCTGTAATGAACGAGGACTTTGTGGTCAGGAGTGATTCTCGGGGGAGGACAGCCGGGGTGGGTTGCGGAGCTTTTTAGAGAGGGTTGAGATGGCGAATACGGTGCCGAGGATGGCGACGTCGGTGGCACCGACGGGGAGGTCGTAGTGGTAGGCGATAGTGAAGCCTGCGATGGAGGTGATGGCCCCGATGGTTGGGGCTAGCAGGGCGAACGTGGTGATGGAGCGAGCGAGCTGGTGGGCGATGAGGGGGGGGAGGAGGAGGAGGCCGAAAGTGACGAGAGGGCCGACGGCATAGACGGCGAGGGAGATGACGAGTCCGGCGAGGAGGAACAGGAGGGCGTCCCAGCGGCGGGGGTTGATTTTGAGGGTGACGGCGAGTTCCCGGTCATAGGAGCAGAGGAGGAATTCTTTTCGGAACAGCAGGAGCAGTGCGACGACGAGGATGAAGGTGACGGCGGTGACGAGGAGGTCCAGGTTGGAGACGGCGATGATTTCGCCGCGGAGGCGGTCTGCGAGTCCGTGTTCGCCCTTGGGATTTTTGACGAGGAGCAGGATGCTCCAGGCACCTGCGAGGACATAGGCGACTCCGATGCGGCTTTCGGTGAGGCCGCGTCGGGAGTGTTCCAGGAGGGTGAGGATGGCGAGGGTGGCGAGGGTGAACAGGGTGGAGCCGGCCATGGCGAGGGCTTGTTCGCCTTCTTCGAGGTGGGGGATGATTCCCCAGGCATGGAAGGCGAAGGCGCAGGCGATACCGCAGGCGGAGACCTGGGGGAGGGCGACGCCGAGGAAGACGAGTCGGCGGAGCAGGAGGTAGACGCCGATGAGGGGGCAGGTGATTCCGGCGACGAGGCCGATATAGACGGAATTACGGAGAATGAAGTTTGGGTGGAGGATTTCGAGGAGAGTATCCATGGCTAGGGGAGTTGGAGGCGGAGGATTTCCTCGATACGTTCGGGTTGGAGGAGGTCGGTGGATTTGCCTTGGATGAGTTGGCCTTCATGGATCCAGCAGGCCTCGGGGGTGTGGTGGCGCAGGGCATGGAGGTCATGGCTGACCATGAGGATGGTGGTGTGGTCGGTTTGGTTGAGGCTGGACAGGAGGTTCAGGATGGATTTGGCGGAGGCGGGGTCGAGACCTGAGGTTGGTTCATCGAGGAGGAGGAGTTGGGGTCGGGTGACGAGGGCGCGGGCGATGAGGACGCGTTGTTTTTGTCCACCGGAGAGCTGGCTGAAGGGGATTTTGGCGAGGTGGCTGGCATCGGTACGTTTGAGGCATTGGAGGGTGAGTTGTTTTTCGTGCTGGGGGTAGAAGCGGCCTGGGCGGGTGCGGGCGTTGGCGCCCATGAGTGCGACTTCGAGGCTATTGAAGAGGAAGAGAGGGTCGAGGCTTTCGTGCTGTGGGACGTAGCCGATGG
>JBMTVN010000177.1:0-8492 GCA_049451415.1 Limisphaerales bacterium
TTCCATTCACGTGTGGCTGCGTTCATGCGGATACCCTCACGGACCGCGAACGCCCCCTCTTGAACCGCATGAATACTCCTCACATGAATAAACCTCCCCACTCCACCCAATCGTTCCATTCACGTGTGGCTGCGTTCATGAGGCTATCCCTCAGCACGCTTCCCGCTTACCGCTCTGCGCTTACCGCTCTGCGCCTCCATTCACGTTCAGAAGAAGAGCAATCGAACCCCCGCCACGAGGGAGAACAGGTAGAGCAGAACCTCGAATACCTTCTGGGGAATCTTCGCGATGAGTCGGTAGCCGGCGAAAATTCCTATAAACACCGATGGCAGGAGAGCTGCATCCAGCATTAACGACTCTTTGTTGATGATGTCGAGGTCCGTCATGAAGGGGACCTTCACGAGGTTTAGCACCAGAAAGGTGCGCGCACCAATACCGAGGAAGTCTGATTTCGCCATGCGATGGACCAGCGAGTAGATCGAGAAAACCGGACCTGCCGCATTCGCCATCATGGTCGACACTCCGATCGTCAAGCCGCTACCCCAAAAGAAACCCTTGGAGTCGGGCATGTGTTTCAGGAACTCCGTCTTGTAAACGCGGACTAACTGCAAAACGAGCATCATCAGCACGATGCCACCGATGACTGGCCTGGCGGTCTGGTTGTCAATCCGCCCCAGCAGCAAGTACCCTACTACAATCCCCACAAACGCAGGCAGGAACAAAGGCCATGTTTGCTTCCACGAGGCATACTGCCTGAACAGCGGGTAGACGGTGACATCACAGACAATCAGCAAGGGCAGGATAACCCCCACAGATTCTTTCGCCCCGAACAGCTCGGCCATGATCATGACATTGACCATGGCCAGGCCGGGAAACCCGGCCTTGGAAAAGCCCAGGCAAAACGCCGAGAACAGCGCTATCGCGTAGGTGAATCCATCGATGCCCAACGTCATGTCAGGGGGCGAGGTTGCACAGAACCCACCCGCCCTTCAAGAACTGCTCTGTTCAATCTCCCCTACTGGAAAAGCCGCGGAGCGAAGTCTCTCAGGTATTCCCGCCACACAATCCAAGTGTGCCCACCCTCCCCCTCCATGTATTCCACGTCGAACTTGTGCTTCCGGAACATCTCCACGGTGGCCCGGGAGGTCTCCACCAGAAAATCATCCTTACCGGTGCCAAACCAAAACAGCTTCAAACCTTCCTTCAGCTTTGGATCATCCAAGACTCCCTGGTGCTGTTCCTCAAAACTCGGCCCCTGGTTGTTGCCCCCAAACCCGCCCGTAATGCCGAACACGCCGGAGCTGAACACCCCAATGTAGCCATAGTTGCCAAGATGGGTCATCGCCGCGGTAATCGTCTGCGCACCCCCCATGGAAAGACCTGCAATCGCCCGGTGCGCACGATCGGTAAGCACACGGTAATGCTCCTCAATATAGGGCACCACCACCTTGTTAAAATCCTCCTGGAACTCGTCCACCGTTGGACGTGCCCCACCCATGCGAAACGGCCCCGTATGACCCGCCGTCATCACGACAACCATCGGCTTCGCTTTGCCCTGGGCAATGAGGTTGTCCAATATGAAACCCGCCCGCCCCACGGAGGTCCAGGATTCGTCACAGTCCATCGCACCATGAAGCAGAAAAAAGACGGGAAACACTCCCTCGCCCGACTCATAACCCGGAGGAGTGTAAACGTGCATCCGGCGAATACGCTTCAGCGGCTCGGAATAGTAAGTAACCTCAGCCACCGCCCCGTGCGGAACATTTTGGGTATCCATGTAGTCCAGACCCGGCACACCCACCAGACTCCACGTGTTGGCATTCGACTCGCTGGTGGCCGGATTGCGCGGATCAATCACAGCCACACCATCCACATTGAAGTTATACCGGTAATAGCCGGGACCCACCGGTCCTAGCGTGACTGACCAAACCCCCTCGTCACCCTTGGTCATCTCCACGCCCTGGCCAATCTCCGGCATATCATTGCCACTCACCCTGACATCCGATGCGTTGGGAGCCAGGATGCGAAACGTAACCTTGCGGTCAGCCAATACCTCCGGGGAGACCACCTGCGGCCCAAAGCGACCCCTGGACGCCGGCTGATCAGCCCCAAGCACGCTCCCTGGACAGGCCGAAAAGAGACAGACAGCCAGGGTAAAGACGATATTTCTGTTGGTTTTCATGGAATGAATCGTGGCACGACCAGCTAGGGTCGCCTTTGTTCGCGGGTGCAGGATAAGTAGACACTTGGGATGCAGAGCGCACAAGCACCGATATCGTCGCAAGCCGCAGCGCCGATGGACGCTGCCCGCTTGTGCCCCTCAGGGCTTTACCACAACGGGAACACCGTTGCAGCGCCAAGTTCAGGTGGATAAGGTCAGCCCTGCCGTCAGGAACACCGAATGCCATTCCGCGGCCAAGATCCATGCCCCTACTAGAACACACTCTCAGGCCACCGGATGCCGACGCCCCCCCTTTGGTGATGCGCGTCTCAGTGCAGAACCGCACCCTGCGCTTCGTCCTGACCTTCGACAACCAGCCCAAGGGACTTTGGAGAACGGACATGCCACAGGCGCTCGCCGAGGAACTGGCCATCCTTGAATCCAAACTCAAATCACCGGTCAACGTCTCGGTCATTCCTCCCGACCTGCCCATGCCCAGCGCGATTATCGCAACGGTCGTGACCGAGCAACCTCAGGCCGCGCTGGTGGAGTGGAACCAGGCCGTGCTGCGTGCCCTCCGCAACCTCAGCATGGCCCACGGGATCGAAATACCCTCCAACCTCATCACGACATCCATGGAAACCGCTTCCAACAACACCCAGACAACCGAACCAAAGTAAGCCGATGAGAACCTCAAAGCCATTCTTCAGACTCGGGATCCTCACAGCCATACTTACGCTGCCGCTCCTGTTGCCTGCCTCGGCCGCAGATTGGATCCAGCTCTTTAATGGAAAGAACCTGGATGGCTGGACCACCAAGATCACCGGTTATGAGCTGGGAGATAACCACGGAAACCTCTTCCGCGTGGAAGACGGGTTGCTCACGGTATCCTTCGATGCCTACCAGAACTTCGATGGCCACTTCGGACACCTCTTTTATAAAGATAACTTCACCAACTACATCCTCCGACTGGAATACCGGTTCGTCGGTGAACAAACCCCCGGAGGTCCCGGCTGGGCCCTCCGAAACAGCGGAGCCATGCTCCATGGCCAACACCCGGAAACCATGACCAAAGACCAGGAGTTCCCCGTCTCCATCGAAGCCCAACTCCTCGGCGGAAATGGAACCGACGACCGCACTACCGCCAACCTCTGCACTCCCGGAACCCACGTGGTCATGGCAAACCAGCTCGTCACCCAGCATTGCATCAACTCAACCTCCAAGACGTACCACGGCGACCAATGGGTCACGGTGGAACTGGAAGTGCACGGCAACCGTATCATTAAACACAACATCGATGGCGTCACGGTCCTCGCCTATACCCACCCGCAGTTAGACCCCTCCGACGCGGATGCCAAACGCCTCATCCAGGGCGGCGCAACTGAAATGCTCAGCTCAGGCACAATCTCCCTGCAGGCCGAAAGCCATCCCGTGCAGTTCCGCAAAGTCGAACTTCTTCCCCTGCAGGATTAACCCAACCACAACCCGACTCTTTTCAGGAACAATTCATGAAGCACGTTCGTCTCGGCATCATCGGCATGGGCAACATCGGTCGCTGGCACCACAGCTACCTCACCCAAAACCGCGTTCAACGCGCCACTCTCACCGCCGTGTGTGACGCCTTCGCAACATTGGATGGATATGCCCCCCTGAAGACCTTCAAGAACCCGTCGGAAATGTTCGCGTCCGGAGAAATCGACGCGGCCATCATCGCGACCCCGCATTATCAGCATACTTCCCTCGGCATCGAGGCGCTGGAAGCCGGCCTCCACGTGATGGTCGAAAAACCCATCTCCGCCCACAAAGCCGATGCCGAACGCCTCATCGCTGTCGCTGACAAACACCCGAAGCTGGTCTTTGGCGGCATGTTCCAGCTCCGCACTGAACCCCGCTACGCCCGCATCAAGCACCTGATCGATTCAGGCGAACTCGGCGAAATCGTGCGCATGAACTGGATCATCACCGACTGGTACCGCACCGAAGCCTACTTCGCGAGCGGGGGCTGGCGGGCGACGTGGAAGGGTGAAGGCGGCGGTGTCCTGCTCAACCAGTGCCTGCACAACCTCGACGTCATCGGCTGGCTGCTCGGGATGCCCTCGAAGGTCCGCAGTTTCTGCCAGCTCGGCCGCTACCACAACATCGAGGTCGAGGATAACGTCACCGCCTACCTTGAATACCCCAACGGAGCCACCGGTGTGTTCGTCACCTCCAGCGGCGAAGCCCCCGGAACCAATCGGTTCGAAATCGCCGGCACCAAGGGCAAAGTCGTTCTGGAAAACAATAAACTCACCTTCACGCGAAACGAATCCGACATGATCGAGTTCAGCCAAACCTCCAAGGTCGGCTTCGCCAAACCGGAAGTCTGGGTCGCCGACCTCCCGTTCACCGACGCCAGCGCTCCCCACGCCACCATCATGCAGAACTTCGTGGATGCCATCCTCGACGGTTCACCACTCATCGCTCCCGGCCACGAAGGCATGCACTCTGTCGAACTCGCGAATGTCATGCTCTACTCGGGACTGATCGATCGCACGGTCGACATGCCCATGGACAGCGCCGCTTTCGAGGCAGAACTCCAGCAGCTCATCGCCAATTCCAAGTTCGAGAAGAAAGTTGTGGAGGTCAAAGGAGAGGATTTCACCAAGTCCTTCCACCGATAGTCCCCTCCCCCTGCTGGCGGCATCCCCGTCACCTTTGGCTGCCCCCCCGTTCCACGGCGGAGGGAGCACAAACTCCCGCTCAGGTTCTGTGTATCCATGCCGGAAGCAATACCAGCACACAAATCCACGTCAGCAAAAACGCCAGAGCTGCAACGGCTCCGAAGGCCGCCACCGGAGGAAAGGAAAACACCAGCATCGCACTGAAAACTCCCACCAAAACCAGCGTACTCAACGTCACCGGACCACTCTTGTACTCCAGCGACCTCTGCAACGCTTCAATCCTCGACAAACCACCCCCCATCCCCTCCCGCCAATGCGAAAGAAAGTGCACCGACTGATCCACGGCGATACCCAGACAAACCGCCCCGACCATGACGGTAATGCTGTTCAAGGGCACCCCGCCATAGCCCAACGACGCCATGGCTAATCCAACCGGGACCACTGTGGCCAACAACGCCATCGCCACCAGCAACGGCGATCTCCAAAGAATCAATAAGGACAGCCCAATCGCCAAAATACTGCCCAAGCCACTCCATAACTGACTGCGCAATATCCTCCGGTCCGATTCAAGAATCGCGTGCAATCCCGATTCCGCCGACAGCACAACGCCCTCCGGCCTCGTTCTATCGGCCTCTGCCAGGATTTGATCCACCAACGCCAGATAGTGTTCCGATGACATGTCCTTCGTCCGGACTATCCAGAATGCCCGTCGAAAATCCCGATCCACCAACGTGTCCAGCAGCGGAAGCCTGAACCCAGCCATCGCCGCGACAAACATGGCAACGCGACGCGAATCCTGAGGCAGCCGAAAACTACCCGGCACCGCTCCCTCCCAAATCTCATTGGCCATCGCCATAACCTGGTCATAAGAGTAGACAGCAGTCACTTCCGGCTGATCCTGAGCATACCGCGACACATTCTCCAAATACTGCAGGAAGCCCATGCTGTTGGCCCCGCCCCTTGTTCCCGAATCCGCCTCCACCATCAGGATGTTGATCCCTCCATATTCCTGATCAAAAAATTCCACCGCACGACGCGTCCGGGTATCCGGCCCCAAAAACTCCAACATCCTCACATCTGTTCGCAGCCACGACAAACCCACACCTCCAACAATCAGCCCCACTACCCCCAGTGCGGCCCAACCGGATCTTCTGAACCGTACCCGCACCAGGTAACCCACCAGCTTTCCAAGCACCACTCCCCTCTCATTTGGACCTGAACCCACCCAGCGGACCGGCAGGATCAGCAGCAGCGCCAGCACCGGGCCAAAGGTGCTGAGAAAGAGCATCAGCACACCACAGGCACCCCACAGTCCAAAGGCCCTCACAGAACCCACCTCACTAGTCGTCAGGCTGAGAAGACCGATCCCGGTGGTCAACAGCGCAAACAACGCAGGCCTAAACACCTCATCCAACCCGCCACGCAAGGCCTCCCTCATACCAACCCGCCCTAATCCGTTGCGCTGCCACGCATCATAACAGTGTGTCTGGAGCTCCAGGTGCACTGCCCCAAGCAACGGGAACAAAAGAAGAACATACGGGTCCATCTGCCATCCCGCCGCCAAACCGGACACCAGCATCAGCACCAGCGGCACAACACCCCCGATACCAATAAGTGCAACTACGACCAGGCTGCGAAAATAAGCGAGCAAAAGCCCCAGTACCAACCCAGCCACCACGACCCCGAAGATCATCCCCTGCTGCGTCGCCAACCCCAGCAACTCCTCCCCTACACAGGGCAGCGCCAGCACCTGCATTTCCACGCCCTCCTCCAAAAACGGATCCAGCGCGTGCCGCAAATCCTCACACAAACCCGCCTGCCCCCACGGCTGACCGCCATCCGCCATCGGAAAGGAGGCGAGAACCAGGGCATGCCGACCATCCCCCGAAACCATCACGTTCCTCACCAGCGGATGTCCCATCCCGAACTCCCTGAATTGACGCAGCTCTCCCTCATCAGGATAACGCGATACCATGGGCTCCATCTCAAAGAGGAAACCCCTCCTGACCGGGCGCACCGCGTGGGTCAAGCTCTTGACCCCCAGGCTTCCCGGTATCGACTCCAGCGCCTGGCTCACCCGCCAGACCAGGTCCACCCCGCGTGGGCTAAACACATCACCGCAATCCACGCTGACCGCCGCCACAATTTCGTCAGGCACCAGCGATTCCACCCGCTCATAGGTCTCCCTGCCATGCAAATCCCCCTCGAGCAGGGAACGAGCATCAACGGCCATACTCGGCCTCCCGGTCAACCACAACGCAGCAACCAATACGGCAACAAAAGCCAGTAATGAAGCACGCGGCCAACGCCAGAATGGATTCCAATCCCACCCCATCGGACTCTATTTGCTCTCAGAACCCTGCCACGTCCCTTCAAACAAGTTCTCCTCGCCGTCAATACAACCCACGGCACGCACCAGGGCCCTGGGGTTCTGAAGCGTCAATGGGGACTCGCCAATATAGTTCCTCATCCTGCACCCGAAGAGGGTAAGCGTAAGGGGCCTGTCCCCCCGCACCAGCACGAAATCCTGCGACCTGTTTAAGGTCGACAAGGCGGCATTGGGCCCCGAGAAAGCCTCCACCTGGCTTAATGTAGTATGTCCCTGACCCTCCACAATAATGGGATGCACCTCCTCCACCTTCGCTCCGGTGTTCGCAATAATCGACCCCTGCGCAATCTGCCAGTTGCGGTTGAATGTCCCGTCACCCTGCTTCCAGATCCCAACAGTCACACAGTCCAGATTGAAGCTGGTCAATTGCCCGTATGTCGCCGGACCCAGCCGAACGCCCCCGTAGGCCCCGAATGTAAAGAGGTCCATCAATACCGCGTTGTCCGTGTGATCCACGCTGTAGGTGTACGTCCCGGCAGACACAACTGCATCAATCACCTGCCGGCTGTATCCACCATCGATAAACCTCCGGTTCGCCGGATTCACATGACAATGCAGAACCCGGGGTATGTCATAACAATAGTCCACGCTGAAAAACTCCCCGCTCAATGGGTAGCCATAACAATGCTCCACCAGGATCTGCTCGCAGGGAAACCTCCGGTCCGACCGGAAATCCATGGCGCGATATTCCCCATAGAAAGTCAGACAGGACAAGGTCACTCCTTGTGCCGATCTTTCACGTGAAACCTGAATTGTAGCCGGATAGGCCATGATCTTCCCCGGATCACTCAGGGTCTGCTTCGGATACCAAAACTGAATCCCGCGAATCTGCGTGGCCGATTCGACAGTCAGGAAGACCCGCTCCTCATCCTCAATCCGAAATACACTGCCCACAGGCTGCACCTTACCCGGATGCCGGGTCCCCCGCCCAACCGGACCATGCACACCTATCAGGGAAGCGTTCATCCTCAATACCAACCCCCCCGCCATCGGATAGGGATCCTCCGTCGGCTCCACCCAAATCGCACCTCCTCTGGCCGCCGCCCAGTCAATCGCCGCCTGCAGGCAATCGCGGTTCAACTCCGCGCTGTTGGTCGAAGCCACCCCAAACTCCCGCAGGGAACGCCCCAACCCCGAAAAAGGCACTGCCTCAACCCCGGCCCGAAGCCCCGTCACACTCACCAATAAAACTGTGACTATCCACGCCTGAAACCAAACCAGAACATTGCGGGTCGACTTGCCGGTAACGGTGGCACAACCCGAACACGCTCGCGACTCCAAA
>JBMTVN010000178.1:0-8480 GCA_049451415.1 Limisphaerales bacterium
GGGAACTCCTCGTCATCCTCGGACCCTCCGGCTCCGGTAAAACCACCCTGCTCCGCGCCATCGCCGGACTCGAACCCCTCTCTCACGGTAAACTCCACTTCAATCACCGTTGCGTCCACCAAACCCCCGCTGAAGAACGCAACGTCGGCATGCTCTTCCAACGACCCGCCCTCTTTCCCCACCTCACCATCGCCCGCAACCTCCAACTGCCCCTCGAAATCCAACGACTCCACCGCCCCGAAATCCTCGACCGCGTCAAAACCCTCGCCTCCCAACTCGAAATCGCACCACTCCTAAATCGACTCCCCGGCCAACTCTCCGGCGGAGAACAACAACGCGCCGCTCTCGCCAAAGCCCTCATCCGCCAACCCGATGTCCTCCTCCTCGATGAACCCCTCACCAACCTGGACCCCCCGCTCCGCCGCCAGCTCCGCAACACCATCTTCAACCTCCAGCAAAAAACCCGGCTCACCACCCTGCTCGTGACTCATAACCCCCACGACGCACTCGCCTCACAAGGCCGTATCGCCATCCTTCAACAAGGACGACTCCTCCAACTAGACCAAGCCCAGCAACTCCACTCGCATCCCGCCTCCCCGCTAGTCACGGAAATGCTCCGACCCGATTAGCCCGCACCAGAATTCCTTTCGTGACTTCATCCCAGTCCTATGGCAACCCTCAGCGCCATGATGAAATCATTAGCACTAGCCCTGTGTATCGCCGGACTCTCCGTCCTGCCCGCCCTCAGCGCCGATGAAGCCAACTCCAGCCGGGAAGTCGCCGTCATGGAAACCTCCAAAGGAACCATGGTCATCGAGTTCTGGTCCGATGTCGCTCCCAATACGGTCGAAAACTTCAAAAAACTCGCCAAACAAGGCTTCTACAACGGCACCGCCTTCCACCGCATCATGAAAGGCTTCATGATCCAGGGCGGCGACCCCAATACCAAGGACCCCGCCAAGGAATCCTCCTACGGCACCGGCGGACCAGGCTACACGATCAAAGCCGAGTTCAACGACCGTAAACACGTGCGCGGCGTCCTCTCCATGGCCCGCTCCGCAGCCCCCGATTCCGCCGGTTCCCAGTTCTTTATCTGCCACGGCAATGCCTCCTTCCTCGATAATAAATACACCGCCTTCGGCCAGGTCCTCCGGGGTGATGATGTCCTCGAAAAAATCGCCGCCACCCCCGTAGGCCCCAGCTCCCGCGGCGAACCCAGCAAACCCAAGGAACGCGTCGAAGTCAAAAGCGTCAAAATCATGCCCCTCAGCGAAGTCAAATAATCCCCGGTCATCAACCCATCAACCCCAACAACACCCAAACAATTTATGAGTAATAGCGTCCTTATCGAAACCACCCTCGGCAATATGACTCTGGACCTCTGGCCCGATGTCGCCCCCAAGACAGTCGAGAACTTCAAAAAACTAGCCTCCGAAGGCTTCTATGACGGCACCTGCTTTCACCGCATCATCAAGGGCTTCATGATCCAGGGCGGCGACCCCAATACCAAAAACCCCGCCAATGAACACATGTTCGGCACCGGCGGCCCCGGCTACAAAATCAAAGCCGAGTTCAACGACAGACCCCACGTGCGCGGCGTCATCTCCATGGCCCGCTCCCAACACCCCGACTCCGCCGGTTCCCAGTTCTTCATCTGCCACGGCGACGCCGCCTTCCTCAATGGGCAATACACCGCCTTCGGCCAACTCACCGATGGGGATGACGTCCTCGAGCAAATCGCCACCTCCCCCACAACCAATAGCCCCAGCGGTGAACGCAATAGCAAACCCACCACCCGCATCGAGGTGAAAAGCATCCGCGTCCAGGAAGGGAACTAAGCCCCCGTGGACCCGGACCAACTGGCCCAACTCCTCCAAGCCATGGGCTGCCCTCCCGATCAATGCAACGGGATGGCAGCCCAGCTCCTCCGACGGGCCAAACAACTCGCCGCCCAACGTCAGCAAACCGAGGAAGAAACCCTCACCCACCTGCTCAAACTCATGAGCCAAGGCTGGGCCGCCAAAGAACGCGGGTTCTCATGATCCAACCCTGGAAAAAAACCCGCTCCCGCCACCTCGGTGACTTCCGCGTCTTCTCCCTCCGCTAAGACCACGCCGTCTCCCCACGCACCGTACAAGAACACCCCTTCTACGTCATCTATAGCGCCGATTGGGTGAATGTCATCGCTACCACCCCCAACGACGAACTCATCCTCATCCAACAATACCGCCACGGCTCCAAAACCGTGGAACTCGAAATCCCCGGCGGTATCATCGACCCCTCCGACCCCTCCCCCCTCGACGCCGCCATACGGGAACTCCGCGAAGAAACCGGCTACTCCGGATCCAATGCCCGCCCCATCGGCCACGTCTTCCCCAACCCCGCCATCCAAAGCAATACCTGCCACACCATACTCATCGAAAACTGCCAGCTGCTCCACCCTACCGAATTCGACCACGCCGAAGACCTCGCCACCCTCCTCGTCCCCGCCTCCCAAATCCCCCAAATGATCGCCCAAGGCCGCTTCGGCCACTCGCTCGTCGTCGTCGCCCTCACCTACTACGACCTTCTCCGCCGCAATATCTCCTGAGATCCCACTCCCCATAATCGAAATCGCTATCGGGATCAGGATCCAAACAAGAGCACGCCCCCCCTTCCACAACAGGATAACACAAAGGACACAGAGGCACGCTCACATCCTTGCCCGCAGTCCCGGCTCCTCGCCGCGCACCAGCGCGGCCCACATAAACTGACGCACTGAGACACCGCCCCCCAGCTCCCAGCTTCAGCGCCACAGGGACGTGCATCCAGCGCTATGCGCTTACCGCTTCACGCTTACCCCTTCCCGCTCTGCCCCCGCACCGCCTCCTTCTTCTCCTCCAGCTCCGCCTGAAGCACTTTCTTCTCACTCACCCATTGCTTCTCCAATTGCTCCAAACTCTCCCAATCCCCGCTGCCTCTCGCCTGATCCATCTGCTCCCGTAAAAAAATCTCCCGCTCCGCCAGCTTCGCCCGATACCGGGAATCCAATTCAGCCAGCTCCGCCTTCTGCCCCTCAGTCAACTGAACCGAAGGCCCCTGCCGGTTCAATCGCTCCATCGCCAATTCATACGCTGTCTTCATAAATCTCTTTCCTCTTCTCTCAGTCCCGCTCCACCCCCAAATCTCAGGTTTCTCTTCCCCCAGTCAAGTCAGGCTGCAAAACTCCCCCTCCCAAGACCGAATGAATACACCCCCCATCCAACTGCTCTCCACCGACTTCGACGGCACGCTCTTCTCCGAATTCGAAAACCCACCCATCCCCTCCCAACTCCAAACTCTCATCGGACAACTCCAAGCCAACGGTGTCACCTGGGTCATCAATACCGGACGCGATATGGCCGCCCTCATGGAATGCCTCGGACGCGGCCACCTGTCCATCCGCCCCGATTACCTCGTCCTCGTCGAACGCGAAATCTATCGCCACCAGCAGTCCCAATACCTGCCCGATACCAACTGGAACCAAGCCTGCCACCAAGCCCACCAAACCCTCTTCCAACAAGTCCAAAAGGACCTCCCCCAACTCGTCAATTGGATCCAATCCCGCTATAACGCCACCCTCTACGAAGATACTTACTCCCCCCTCTGCCTCATCGCCGCCAATAATGACGAGGCCGATCACATCATCGATTACCTCCAGACTTACTGCGACTCCGTCCCCGGCCTCACCATCGTCCGCAATGACGTCTACGCCCGCTTCAGCCACTCCAGCTACAGCAAAGGCACAGCCCTGCAGGAAATCCAAAGACAACTCCAAATCACCCCACAATACACCGCCGCCGCAGGAGACCACTTCAATGACCTCCCCATGCTCTCCTCCCATATCGCCCGCTACCTCCTCTCCCCCTCCAATGCCATCCCCACCGTCCAAAACCACGTCCGCTCCCAAAATGGCCTCGTCAGCTCCAAACCCTGCGGCCAAGGCACCCTCGACGGACTCCAACGAATCCTCCACCACCATCACTGGAATCCCGCCTAAATCCCACAGATCCAACCCCTAAAAGGGGAGGTTAACTGATTTCGTTTATTAACATCACCTATAAATTAGAGAAGGTGATCGCTTAACATGTTGATAATCAACGTGATCCAGATATGCATTCTGTTTGACTCCAAAAGAGCCAATGCTAATTTCTAAAGACTTGCTGGTGAACTCCGGGGCTAACACACGGAAATTGCAACAAATTGCTCCCCGCTGCCCACCGCAAGACGACAAGACCAATCGACGCAATGAGCGACACCACATCAGCCGCCTCCGAACCTGGCCCTAGTAGCCCCTCCACCCCCATTAAAGAAGCGGTCATCCGCATCGCCGGTAATTCCCAAGACGGTATCCAGGCCATCGGCGGCTTCCTGGCCCGACTGGCCGGACGCTCGGAACAGGAGGTCATGACCTTCATGACCATCCCGTCGACCATCTCCGGTGGCCCCTCCATCTTCCAAGTGCGACTCGGAACCGGCGAAGTCCTCAGTGCAGGCGATGAAGCCGACCTCCTCGTCGCCTTCTACCAGCACTCCTACGAAGGCCACATCAATTCCCTCCGTAAAGGCGGAATCGTCCTCTATGATTCCGACCACGTAGAACCCAAAACGGAATGGCAGGAGGATTATCGCCACGTCGGTATCGCCATATCAAACCTCACCGTCGAAGCCATCGGCGGAACCGCCCGCGATAAGGGCAAAAATGTCTTCGTGCTCGGCCTCCTCGCCCGCATGTTCGACCTCAATATCCCCAAACTCGAACTCCTCATCCGCCAACGCTTCGCCGGAAAGAACGAAAGTATCGTCAATAACGCCCTCCTGGCGTTCAACGCCGGCTACGCCTACTCCATCGGTAGCCTCAGCGAAATCTTCTCGTTCTCCGAAAGCCGTAAAAGAGACCGCTCCCAAGTGGTCATGAACGGAAATGAAGCCCTCGCCTATGGCCTCATCGCCGCCGGCGTGCGCTTCGGAGCCGGATACCCCATTACTCCATGGTCCGATATCATGGAAATCCTCCGCCGCGAATTGCCCAAATACGGCGGCTCCTTCATCCAGTGTGAGGACGAAATTGCCTCGGTCTCCATGGCCCTCGGCGCCAGCTACGGCGGCCGCGTCGCCGTCACCGGCTCCAGCGGACCCGGTATCGCCCTCAAAACCGAAGCCATCGGCTGGGGCGTCATGGCCGAAATGCCCCTCGTCGTCGTGAATGTCCAACGTGGCGGCCCCTCCACCGGCCTCCCCACCAATGTCGAACAATCCGACCTCAATATCGCCATCTACGGCGGCCACGGCGACTCCCCCCGCGTCGTCCTCGCCCCATCCAATGTCGGGGATTGCTTCCATACTGCCATCGAAGCCGTCAACCTCGCCCGCAATTACAGCGTGCCAGTCTTCATCCTCACCGACCAGGCCATCGCCACTCGTATCGAAGCGTTTGAAGAACCCGACATGGAACAGGTCTGCCAGGATATCTCCCCCGACCTCACTCCAAGGGAGGACTTTAAACCCTACGATCTCCTCGCCCCCAACGGCGTATCCAACCACGCCGCCCCCGGCACCCGCATCCTCAGTGGCAAATACCCCGTCGTCACCGGTCTCGAACACGACGAATTAGGCCACCCCTCAGGTTCCCCCAAACTGCACCAGGCCATGACCGCCAAACGCCGCAATAAACTGCGCGCCCTGGCCAGCAAACTCCCCAGCCCGAAAATCTATGGCGAGGAATCAGGGGACGTCCTGCTCGTCGGCTGGGGCTCCAGCCTCGGACCCATCCGTGAGGCAGTCAACCGGGCCCAAGGCTCCAGCCAAAAAGTCAGCGGCCTCCACATCCGCTACCTCAACCCGCTGCCCAATGGCCTCGAAAAAATCTTCGCCCGCTTCCAGCATGTCTTCGTCGCAGAACTCAATGACGAAGGCCTCTACGGATGCGGACAGCTGGCCACCATCCTCCGCGCTCGCTATGCCGATCCCAAAATCAAATCGATCACCAAAACCGACGGCCTCACTTTCAAAATCCGGGAACTGCTGGCCGTCGTCAACGATACCCTCAATACCACCGTCGCCAGCGCCTAACCCCTATTAATCCCACCATGAGCTCATCCCTAGCCGATAAATCCATCGCCATCACTACCCCCACGCCAGACGTGGAACGCAAAGGCCTGACCAAAAAAGAAATCGCCGCCGATCACCCCACCTGGTGCCCGGGCTGTGGCGACTTCTCCGTCCTCGCCCTCTACTTCAAACTCATCGAAAAACGCAAACTCTGGCACGAGAAAATCACCACTGTCGCCGGTATCGGCTGCTCCAGCCGCTTCCCTTACTTCGTCCAGGCCCACGGTGCCCACTTCATCCACGGCCGAGCCCTCCCCTTCGCCACCGGCGTGTCCCTCTCCCGACCCGATATCCACGTCTTTACGTTCGGCGGCGACGGCGATGCCTTCTCCATCGGAGGTAACCACTTCAGCCATACCGCCCGTAAGAACGTCAAAATGACCTACGTGGTCATGGATAACTGGGTCTACGGCCTCACCAAGAAGCAAACCTCCCCCACCTCACCTCTCGGCTTTAAGTCCAAAACCGACCTCTGGGGCGCCGTTGACCAACCCATCAACCCCCTCAAACAAGCCATCGCCGCAGGCGCGACTTTCGTTGCCCGAACCACCCACACCAACCCAGCCCACGTCCTCCAAATGATGGAAGCCGCCATGGATCATAACGGGTTCGGCTTCATCCAGTGCCTCAGCGAGTGCGTGGAGTTCTACCCCGGTGCCTTCGACGCCTCCAATCCCCGTAAAGGTGGCGAGTTCCGCACAGTCCCCGAATCCCACGACGTAACCGACGAAGCCGCAGCATACAAACTCGCCGGAGAACCCTTCCCCGGATATTTCGGCATTATCTACAAAACCGATCGCCCCACCAAGAACGAGCTGGAAGCCAATATCGCCAAGGACGCCCAAAGCCGCATGCCCGAACTCAAGCCCCACGAAATCCTCCAGCGCACTTTCGACCGGATGAAATAAACGGAAATTTCGACGCAGACTTCCCGCTGGCCTTTTTACCCAACAGAGCCATAGTCGCGCCCATGTCCATCACTCCCGCTGTCCTACAACTCGACCTGCCCGGGATCAAAAAAATTAAGAGCGGTAAAGTCCGCGAAATGTTCGACCTCGGCGAACATTATCTCATGGTAGCCACCGACCGCATCTCCGCCTTTGATGTCATCCTCCCGAATGGTATCCCCAGAAAAGGCGAAGTCCTGACCCAGATCTCCCATTTCTGGTTCGATAAGGTAGCCTCACTCGTACCCAACCACCGGGTCAACCTCCCCAATGACCCGCTGCCCCCCAGCCTGCAGCCCTACGCCAATACGATCCAGCGACGCAGCATGATCGTCAAAAAAGCCCAGCCCCTCGCCATCGAGTGCGTCGTGCGCGGCTACCTCGCCGGCTCCGGCTGGAAAGAATATCGCAAAAGCCAGACAGTCTGCGGCATCCCACTCCCCACCGGACTCCAGGAATCTTCCGAACTCCCGGAACCCATCTTCACCCCGGCCACCAAGGCAGAATCCGGTCACGACGAGAATATCCCCTTCGAAGAAGCCGCCCGCATCGTCGGACAACCTGTCGCCGAACAAGCCCGCACCCTCAGTATCCAAATCTATTCCCTGGCCCGCGCCTACGCCCGGGAACGCGGAATCATCATCGCCGATACCAAGTTCGAGTTCGGTATCTTCAACGGTAACCTCATCCTCATCGATGAAGTCCTCACACCAGACTCCTCCCGCTTCTGGCCCGCCGACCAATACGCAGCCGGCAAAAGCCAGCCCAGCTTCGATAAGCAGTTCGTCCGGGACTATCTCGAGACTCTCGACTGGAATAAGCAAGCCCCCGGCCCAACTCTCCCCAACGACATCGTGGAAAAGACCTCGGCCAAATACGTCGAATCCTACGAACGCCTCACCGGTAATCCACTGAGCTAGACCAGCCAACCACCTTCCTGCAACCAAGGCCCCTTCCCTGACCCCCACCCACCCCAAGGGAAGGGGCCTTACCCCTCGCCCCAGTAGCCGCCAGTCAATTCCGCTTGGCTCCAAACCCGTCTCACGCTTTCATCCCCCAACAACGTGAACGCTGACCAGCCAACACCATCCCTCAAACCCCCGCTCCTGCGGTTCCTCCATCGCTGGCTGGTAACCACCCTCGCCGTCATGGTCGCCGCCGGAGTCCTGCCCGGCATCGATTTCGATAATTGGAAATACCTGCTCACCGCATCCCTCCTCCTCGGTATCCTCAATGCCCTCCTCCGCCCCCTCCTCCTGCTCATCTCCCTCCCCCTCGTCATCCTCTCCCTCGGCCTCTACGTCATCGTCATTAACGCCCTCTTGCTCTCCCTCGTCGGCCAATTGGTCACAGGATTCCACGTCAACAGCTTCTGGGATGCCTTCCTCGGAGCCATCCTCATCA
>JBMTVN010000179.1:0-8450 GCA_049451415.1 Limisphaerales bacterium
GGCTGGCACAACCCTTATGAGTGGGGGAAGGCGGAGATTTTGGGGGATGAGGTGAATTTGACGGCGGACAAGAAGTTCTTCCTGGTGACGGACAGGACCTACCGCGATTTTGTGTTTGAGGGGGATGTGTTGCTGCCTGAGGGGCAGGCGAACTCGGGTTTCATGTTCCGCTGCCATGCGGAGAAGAACCGGGTGTATGGTTATCAGGCTGAGGTGGATGGTTCGGACCGGCGCTGGTCGGGGGGCTTGTATGATGAGGGGCGGCGGGGCTGGTTATGGCCGAGCCAGTCGGGTCGGACCCAGGATGAGGGGGCTTTGGCGCGCGAGCAGAAGTCGCAGGCTCACTTTAAGCAGGACGAAGTGCGGTATGCTTTTCAGCGCGATGACTGGAACCATTACCGGATCACCTGTCGCGGCGACCACATTCAGATTGAGGTGAACGGCGTTCTGGTAACCGATTATCACGACTCCATGGATGCGGAGGGTTATCTGGCGATTCAGCATCACGGGGAGAAGGGCCAGACCTACCGGTTCCGGAATCTTCGGGTGCGGGAGCTGAAGTAGACGGGCTGGTGGAGCCCTTGCGGATGGATGGATGAAGCGGCAAGTTATCATCGACTATGATTCTGGGACTGCCCCGTGAGGTAAAGAACGAGGAGCATCGTGCTGCCCTGCTCCCTTCGGCCGTTTATCAGCTGATTCAGCGGGGGCATCGGGTATTGGTGCAGCGTGGTGCGGGAACAGACTCGGGGTATCCGGATGAGGATTACGAGCGGGCCGGGGCGAAGCTGGTGGGCGAGGCGGCTGCGGTGTTTGGGGAAGCGGAGCTGGTCGTGAAAGTAAAGGAGCCTCAGCCGCAGGAGTTGCCGTTGTTGCGGGCGGGACAGATCCTCTTTACGTATCTTCATCTCGCAGCGGACCGTGCATTGGCGCGGGGGTTGCAGGATTCGGGAGTGACTGCGTTGGGTTACGAGACCTTGGAGTTGAACCGGCGGTTGCCGTTGCTTGAGCCGATGAGTGAGATTGCGGGGCGGATGTCCGTGCTGGTTGGGGGGTATCACTTGGCCAGGCATCGGGGAGGCAGTGGGGTTTTACTGGGTGGAGTGCCCGGGGTATTGCCGGGGCGGGTGGTGGTATTGGGAGGGGGGACTTCGGGGGTGAACGCGGCGCGCATGGCTGCGGGTTTAGGGGCGGACGTCACCATTCTGGAGGTGGATGTCGAGCGGATGCGTTTTCTGGATATCACCCTGCACACGGCCCACACGTTGTATTCGAGCGAGGACGAGTTGTTGCAGATCCTGCCGCGGGTGGATCTTTTGATTGGTGCGGTCTTGATTCCTGGGGCGCGGGCGCCGCGGTTGATCCGGCGGGAGTTTTTGCGGCAGATGAGGCCGGGCAGTGTTTTTGTGGACATTGCGATTGACCAGGGTGGGTGTGCGGAGACTTCAAGAGTGACCACGCACCGTGATCCGGTTTTTGTTGAGGAAGGAGTGCAGCATTACTGTGTGGCGAACATGCCCGGGGCGTATGCGCGGACGGCGACACAGGCCTTGGCCCATGCGACGTTTCGATATGTGCAGGCCCTGGCGGACCTGGGGTTGGCTGGGGCGTGCGAGCACTTCCCCGAGATTCGTAGTGCGATCAACGTTGAAGCCGGGCGGATTGTGCATCCGGCTGTAGCGCGGAGTCTGGAAAGCTGATGGCTATGCTCAGGGTAATGCGTTTTCTTGGAGGGTTCCTGGTTTTGGTCTGCCTGATGGCTCCCCTGCTCTGCCGTGGTGATGGGGCTGTGGATGAGGGGACGGGGGCGCCGTGGGTTTGGCTGGATGAGATTCCCCCGGGATTTATTGCCAACGCATATGGTCCTCCGAATCGCGGTCGGTCGTATGGCAAGGGCAAGCTGAGTGTGGCGGGCAAAGAATTTGAGCATGGTTTGGGGACCCATGCGCCGTCGCACCTGACACTGCGGCTGGCGGGGCGGGCGGTGAGGTTTGAAGCTGTCGTGGGTGTTGATGCGGAGGTGATGGCGCGGTACGGCGGCGCGGAAGGGGCAACCGTGCCCGCGGGTTTACCTCGATACGTGTATGCTGGAAACGGCGACCTGCTGGATCGTCGGCAGGGTGCTACCGTACGGTTCAGGGTGATTGCGGATGGGGTTGAGGTCTTTGACACTGGCTGGATGAATGAGCGCAGTGAGGCGCGGCGGATCGAGTTGAACGTCCTGGACGTGCGCGAGTTGGAGTTGGTGGTGGATGGTGGAGTGGACGGTTTTTATGCGGACCATGCCGACTGGGGTGATGCGCGGCTGCAGTTGGCGGCTGGTGAGACGGCTAAGGGACTGGTGGTGGAGGGAAGCCCGGCGGGGTTGATCATGAACCACGCGGGTTTTTTGCCTGATGCCACGATGCGGTTTGTGCTGCGGGACAGCGAGGAGCGTGAATTTACCGTGGTTTCCGTTTTAACCGGACAGGGGGTGCAGACGGGTAGGACGACCTTGCGTGAGGGAGACTGGGGGCGGGTGTATGAGGGTGATTTCAGTGCGTTTATGGAGGAGGGGGATTATTTCGTGCACTGCGGGGACCGGGTTTCCCCGGCCTTCCGGATTGGGGCGGATCTGCACACGTGGTTTCTGGACAAGCATCTCAACTGGTTCCTGTGGCAGCGCTGCGGGGATCCGGTACATGGCTGGGAACGCGGGCAACATGCTGATGACGGGCGTCGTTCCGATACCAAGGCTTATCAGGATGTGGCTGGGGGCTGGCATGATGCCGCTGACTTGCGCAAGTGGGGCATGACGATCACGGGCCTGTGGGCGTTGGCGGATTGGGCGTTGGCGTTGGAGGAAGGGAGCCTGAAGCGGCGGGTGCTGGATGAGATCCAGTGGGGCAACCGGTATTTTCTCAGGATGCAGGAGCCTGCGGGATACATGATGAGCCATGTGGGCGGGGACGTGTCCAAGCATGGCGACAACAATCGGTTTACGGACAACGTGGTGGACACTCCGGATGATCGGGTGATTGTGGTGACTCCGGCCGCGCCGGATATCCAGTTTGTCTTTGCCATGGCGGAGGTGGCGGTCTCGCGTGTATTTGCGAAGCAGGATCCGGAGTATTCCAAGCGTTGTCGGGAGGCGGCGAGCCGTGCCTATGCGTGGCAGCTACAGAGACTGGACAGGAGCGATCCGCATGCGGTTGGCGGGGCCTTGGCGGCGGCCAGTCGTTTGTTTGGGGCGACCTTGGAGGGTCGCCACAGGGCGGAGGCGATGGAATGCCTCAAGGCTTTGCTGGACCTGCAGGATGCGAGGGAGGGCATCCCTTCCGGGTTCTTTGTGCGGAGGCAGACAGTGGAGCTGGAGGGGGGGCAGTCGGGTGTGGCTTCCGTTCCGGCGCACAACCTGCCGATGGGGAACCTTCCCTTGTGGGGGTTATGCACCTTTTGTGAGGTCTTTGTGGGGGCGCCTGAGGCCACCAGAGCCTTGCAGGCACTTTACACGCATGTGGAGGGAACAGTTCTGCCGCTGGCAGAACGGAGCACGTACGGGCAGCTCCCCTACTCTTTCTATGCGACCGATCCCGGCGGGGGGCGTATGCTGGGCGAGTTGTTCTATCGCTGGGGATATGTGAACCACGAGGACGATGCCTGGTGGAACGGGGTCACTCCGCATCTGGCGTCTACCGGGGCGGCGCTGGTGAAGGTTGCGCGGATTCTGGGACGGCCGGAGTTGCGGGGCATTGCGCAGCGGCAGCTGGACTACATTTTGGGGGCAAATCCGTTTAACGCATCCACCGTGGAGGGTGTTGGGTTCAACCAGCCGGACTATTTCAAGACCACGGAGTTTGTTCCGCACACACCGAGGATTGTCGGAGCGGTGATGGCGGGGATTGGCACCTCGGAGGAGGATCAGCCGGTTCTGTTGCCTGGATGGTGGCAGACGACCGAGTATTGGATGGAGTCGGTTGCGCACACCATGCTCCTCATGAATGAGCTGGCCCGGAAGCCCTAAGCGGGAGTGGTTATTTCCATGATGCTTCGATGTCTTCGAGGCTGCGTCCCTTGGTTTCAGGGAGCAGTTTCAGGACGAAGACGAAGCCGACGAGGCTGCAGGCGGCATAGATGAAGAACGTCTTTGCGGGGCCGATGGCGGGGTTGTCGTGGAGCATGGGGAACGTTTGGGCGACGATGTAACAGGCGGACCAGATGGTGAAGGTGGCGACGGACATGGCGCGACCTCGGATACGGGTTGGGAATATTTCCGAGCAGAGGATCCAGGGGATGGGGCCGAGGGCCATGGCGAAGGCGCCGATAAACGTGAGAATTGCGAGCAGCAGGAGAATCCCCTTGGTGGCACCGAGGAAGATGAGGCCTACGCTGCTGAGGGCGACCACTTGTATGCCGAGGCCGGCGAGGAGGAGTGCGCGACGTCCGGCTTTATCCACGAGGAGGATGGCGACGAACGTGAACAGGAGGTTGACGAGCCCGATGACGACCGATGCCATGAAGGCGTTTTTGACGCCTATGCCGGCCGTGGTGAAGATTTTGGTGGAGTAATACATGATGGCGTTGATGCCACTGAACTGGGAACAGGCCATGAGGCCGATGGCGAGGAGGAGCGGGAGCCTGAAGCGGTGGTGGAAGAGTTCGCTGAAGCGGCCTTCCTCCTGGCTGAGGACCGATTTGACTGCGGCTATCTGCCGGGTGG
Organism: Limisphaerales bacterium; assembly: GCA_049451415.1. Taxonomy (GTDB): domain Bacteria; phylum Verrucomicrobiota; class Verrucomicrobiia; order Limisphaerales; family JAHDYP01; genus JBMTVN01. The sequence continues at coordinate 4,700 of JBMTVN010000179.1, forward strand.
CCTCCTGGGGTCCGGAGACGGCCTCCAGAATGGCGCGGGCTTCCGGTTCGCGATTGGCCTGAATGAGCCACCGCGGGCTTTCGGGTGAGAGGAAGAGGAGGGCCCACATGAGGAGGGCGGGAGCGAGTTCGGCACCGAGCATCCAGCGCCAGCCTGAGGCGGTGTTCCAGGTATCGTCTCCCCTGCCTTGGATCCAGGCGTTGATGAAGAGCGTGAGGAAGATGCCGACGACGATACCGAGCTGGAAGAGTGAGCCCAGGCGCCCCCGTTTGGAAGGTGGGGCGAGTTCGGCCATGTAGACCGGGCAGACCATCGAGGAGGTGCCGATGCCGAGGCCGCCGATAAAGCGGGCGACGAGGAATTCATCGAAAGTTCGCGGGATGGCGGAGAACAGGGCGGAGGCGGCGTAAAGGAAAGCGGCGACGAAGAGGACTTTACGTCGGCCGAAGCGGTCGCTGAAGAAGCCGGCGAGCATGGCACCGGGGATGCATCCGAGTATGGCGCTGGCTCCGGCGGTGCCTTCCTGGGCGGGGGTGAGGCTGAAGTGGGCACTCAGGTATTGGTTGGCGCCATTGATGACGGCGGTGTCGTAGCCGAAGAGGAAGCCGCCGCTGGCGGCGACCAGCGTGACGAGCAGGAGCGGGTTGAATCGGGATGGGAGAGGTGCGAGTGGCATGGTGGTGGCGGGGTCAGGGGGTGATTGAGGAAGAGGCTGAGGGGGGCGGTGTCTTGGCGCCCCATTCGGGATGGGGTTCAGGGCTGAGGTTGAGCTCGAGCTGTCCGCCGGAGGTGATCGAGTCCCAGGGGATCCAGCATTGCGCCAGCGGAGACTCGTTGAGGCTGGCGTTCTGGATATAGGGGGATGTCTTGGCTTGTCCGGTGGTGGTGATGGTGAAGGTTCCGCCCGGGTAGTAACCGGGGTGTAGCCGGATCCGGATGCTGTCGAAGAGTGGGGCTGCGAGTTGCAGGGTGGCGTGGCTAGAGGTGAGGCCCTGGACATCGAAGAGTCCGATTGAGGCGAGGACGAACCAGGCTCCGAGCTGGCCCTGGTCTTCGTCCTGGCCGAAGCCATAGCCGTGGACGATTTCAGTTCCGTAGAACACGTCGCAGATACGTCGGACCCAGTATTGAGTGCGCCACGGTTGGCCTGCGTAGTTGAACAGCCAGGCGATGTGCAGGCTGGGTTGGTTTCCGTGATTATAGACGTTGTCGACACCGGCGAAGGCGTCGACCGTGCGGCCGCCGCCGAAGAGCGTTTGTTCGGCCTGTTTGAACACGTCCTCGAGCCTGGCATTGAAGGTGTCCCGCCCGAGTCTTTGGATGAGGGCGGCGGGGTCGTGAGGGACGTAGAACGTGTATTGCCAGGCGTTGCCTTCCTGGTAACCGAGCCAGGGTTTGCGGGGGTTGAAGTCCTCGAGGAAGTTGCCCTGGTTATCCTTGGGACGGATGAAGCCGCTGGAGGGGTCCCACAATTGCTGCCAGGCAGAGGAGATGTCCTGGAGTTGGCGGGCCTCGGTTTCGTGGTTCAGCGCTTGGGCGAACTGGGAGACCGCGTAGGCGGAGAAGCTGTATTCGAGCGTGTGCGAGACAGAGAACTGGGAGCCCTCGGCGGTCGAGCCGGAGAAGCCCGGTACACTCTTTAGCAAGGGGGAATAGCCCAGCTCGAGGAAGGCCCGGAGGTCGGCTTTTCCGACGCCGAGGGGTCTTCCCTGCCATCCCAGTTCATTCTTCAGGGCGGCTTGGAGGGCGATTTCCGGATCGAAATCCCGGATGCCGCGAAGGTAGGCGCTGGCAACCACCAGGCCCATATAGTCGGTGCCGACGCCGGAGACGAATTTGGCTGTGGCGATGCTGTCGGGTAGCCAGCCGCAATCCCGGTAGTGGTCGAGGTGGCAGCGGATGTATTCGCTGAAGTAATCGGGATAAGCGAGGGCCCAGAGTTGGGTGAGGTTCCAGAATGTGCCCCAGACGGCGTCCGAGTTGTAGTGGTGGTAGAGGGGTTGCTTGTTTTCTCCGCAGGGGATTTGGCCGATTCCGCCGTCATTCCTGGGGTAGGCACCATGGATGTCGCTGGCGAGTCCACGGCCGAGGAGGGCGTGGTAGAGGCCTGTGTAGAACTTAATCCGGTCGGACTCCTGGCCGCCCTCCACATGGATGCGGTCGAGCATTTCGGCCCAGTGGCGTTGTGCCGTGGCTTTGGTTGCATCGAAGGAAAGGTGAGTTGCTTCCGCCTCGAGGTTGAGCCGGGCGTTGGCGATGCTGGTGTATGAGAGGCCGATCTTGACCACGACGGGCTCCCCTGCCCTTGCGCTGGGATCGAAGTCCAGGGCGATTCCGGCCCCGGGACCGGCGATAGACTTCTGGCCGGGGTGGACGTCCTGCTTGCGGAAAGTCGACCAACTGGACGGCGTATGGCTGAGCCGGGCGACGAAGTACATCCGCACCGTGGCGCCGGGTTGATATTGGCGGACGTATTCCGGGAGGGTGGTCACCATGCCTTCGAGTTCGTGTTCGGCGGACTGGTGGATGAAGGCATCCAGCACCGGGCCGCTTTCGCCCTGTCGGCTCCCGACTTGGAAGAGGATGTGGCCGGTTTCGTTCGTGGGGAACGTGTAGCGGTGGAATGCGACCCTGGGGGTGGCCGTGAGTTCGGCGCGGATATTGTAGTCCTTGAGCCTGACTTGGTAGTAGCCGGGCTGGGCGATTTCCTCCTCGCGATCGAAGCGTGACCGGTAGCCGGCGTCCGGGTCATCGTCCGTGCCGGGTATGGTGATGAGCGGGCCGGTAGTGGGCATCAGAACGACACCGCCGATCTGGAATTCCCGGAACTGGGCGAAGCCTTCGATCGAAGTGTGGCGGCCGTCGTAACCAACAGCTTCCCATCCGCTGCGGTTTCCCTGATGGGCATCCGTGCAGGGGCTGGGTTTAGCCATGCCGAAGGGGGTGGCGGCGGGTGTGAAGAAAAACCACCGGCAGTGGGCTGATCCAATCCAGGGATCGACGTATCGAAGCGGGGGTGGCGGGAGGTCGGTATCGGCGAGGGCCGACAAGGGCAGCAAGGCGAGCGCGAGGTGGACCCCGAGGGGCATCGATCTGCGACGCAGAGAGTGTTTCATGGGACAGCGGGGATTTTGCTTGGCAGGCGACTGTTTAGCCAAGTTAATTATTAGTCTAGGAAACTATGGTAAATATTGATCACATTCGGGGGCTGGGGGGCGCAGCTGAGCATCCTGTTCTGGCTTGGGACATTGGCGGGACCAGCGTCAAGTTGGGTTGGGTTCAGGGGGGAGGCTTGCTGGCGAGGACGGAGTTGGCGGTGGATCCGGGGGAGGCGTTGTCGTCTTTACTGGAGCGTGCGGCTGGGGTCAGCCGGGATTTGGCAAAGGACATTGGTGCGGGTTCCGGGGCTGGATTGCGAGTTGGGATGGCATTTCCCGGGATTATTGAACCGCGGACGGGCCGCATACTGTCTACGCCCAAGGGGAAATTTGATGATGCCGCGGAGCTGGATGTCTTGGGGTGGTTGCGGAATCGGTTTGGCTGGGAGGTCGTCGTGAACGGAGATGCGAATGCGGCCCTGGCGGGTGAGTGGCGCTTTGGGGCGGCGGTCGGGGTGGATAACGTCGTGATGATGACCTTGGGAACGGGTATTGGAACGTCGGTGATTGTGGAGGGGCGGCCTTTGCGTGGTGTGCATGGGCAGGCGGGCATTCTTGGGGGGCACCTGCTGGCGAAGCTGGACGGGGACCCC
>JBMTVN010000180.1:0-8414 GCA_049451415.1 Limisphaerales bacterium
GAGGTAGAAGCTCTTGCCCGAGTTGTTGTATTGGGTGAGGAGGTAGGACGTCAGTGCATAGATTTCGGCATACTCCTTGGCTTGTTCCCCGGGCGTGTATCCGTCGTCGAACCATGCATCGCGGGTTGAGGAAAAGCAGTAGGTCCAGAGGACGAAATGGCGGAAGGGCATGTCGAGGACTTGTCGGCAGGAGGGTTCATCGCGTGCGAGAGTCACGAGGTTGGTGACTGTTGGAGGCAGAGTGATCCCGGGGTATTGGTTGCTGAATCCGGCGCCGAGGTAGAACTTGGCGATGTCGCTGCCCATGGTGTGCATGGCTTCGGCGGTCTCCACGAGGATCGTATTGGTGCTGAAGTGGTAGCGGGGTCCGAAGGTTTGTGTGCCGAGGCGGACGTTGAAGGCATCGACGGCGGGGTGGGTGAGGGGGGCGGCGGCGAGTGGTGGGAGGAGGGCGAGGCAGGCGATCAGTCAGGCGGCTTTAGAGATGGCTGTGAGGGCTGGTGGAGTGGACAGTTTGTTCATGCCGGTGGGGGAGGATTACAGTTGGGTGAGGAGCTTGGCTGATAGTCGTGGGGTGGCGCCGCGTTGTGAGGCTACATAGGAGGCGAGGGTGTTGGCGTTGTGGTTGATTTGATTGAGCGAGTGTTTGGAGAGGAGCCCGATGGTGAGTGCAGCGGTGAATGCATCACCGGCCCCGATAGTATCGCCAATTTGGGTGGGGATACCGGGGTGGTTATCGATTTCGGCATCGGTGAGGATCAGGCTGCCGTGGGCGCCGCGGGTGAGGGCGACACAGTGGAGTTGGTAGTTTATTGCGAGTTGGCGAAGCTGGTCTTCCGGGGTGCCTTTCAGTTCGAAGATGGCAGCCAGCACGGGGAGTTCGGCATCATTGATTTTGAGGATGTTGGCGAGTTGGAGCGATTTATGGATGATCTCCCGGGAGAAGTCATTCTGACGCAGGTTGACATCGAGAATCCGGAGTGCGGTTGCGGGGGACGACTGGATGAGATTGAGCAGTGATGCTCTGGATCTTGAGTCGCGTTGGGCAAGGGTGCCGAAACAAACGGCACTCGAGTTCTGGATTATTGCCTGTGCTGAGGGGGTGGCTTGGATGGCGTCCCAGGCCACGGGGTGGTGGATGGAGTATTGGGGTTGGCCGTTGGGGTCGATTTTGACGGTGACCGTGCCTGTAGGCAGGTCAGGGTCTATTTGTATGCCATTTGTATTCAAGCCGAGCTGGGCTAATTTGGTCAGGGTTTGAGTTGCCAGAGAGTCTTGTCCGATGCGGGAAATAATATGGCTTTGGGCTCCTAGGACATGGGCGTGGTAAGCAAAGTTGGCGGGTGCGCCGCCCAGTTGAGGTCCGGAAGGCAAAAGGTCCCAGAGAATTTCGCCGAGGCCGGTAATTTGGAGTGGTAACGGGTTCGGCATTGGTTTTGGGTAGGATTGTGTGGGCGAGCAGGGGCCGGAGGGAAGCTGGAAGAGGGTGTAGAGCAGTTAGGGTGGCAGAGATTTCTATTTGCGAGGCGGTCGCGGGCAATTCAGACTGCGCGTTCCGGGATGGGCCGGGATGACACAAAGCAGGGAAAGAACAGCTGGTATTCACCATGGACAACTTGAAATCGGCAAAGACAGAAGCGAAGAACGTGGTTACGTCTGGGGATATGCCCCAAGAACAGGCGCAGTGGTTGGATTCCATGGCCTTTTTGATGGAGCAGATGGTGAGGCAGAGCGGTGGTGACCGTGCTGCCGTGACATGGCATCGGCTTGTGGCGCGGTTGAACGCCCAGGGCTTGAAGCTGCCTTCACCGGTGAGCACTCCTTATGTGAACACGATTTCAGTGGAGTCCCAGCCGTCATTCCCCGGGGACCGTGCGTTGGAGCAGAAGATCAAGAGTACTGTCCGGTGGAACGCCATGGCGATGGTGGTGAATGCCAACCGTAACGAATCGGGTATCGGGGGGCACATTTCCACCTTTGCGTCGAGTGCCACCCTTTACGAGGTAGGTTTCAACCATTTTTTCCGTGGGGGTGAGGATGGAAACACGGGGGACATGGTATTTTTCCAGGGGCACGCGGCGCCGGGTATTTACGCTCGGGCGTTTGTCGAGGGGCGGCTGACTGAGAAGCAGCTCCAACATTTTCGGCAGGAGCTGGCTGAAGGGGGAGGGCTTTCGTCCTATCCGCATCCGTATTTGATGCCGGGATTCTGGCAGTTTCCCACGGTATCAATGGGGTTGGGGCCGATCATTTCCATCTATCAGGCACGGTTTAACCGGTATTTGCAGTCCAGAGGCTTTTTAAAGGACGACCCGAAGGTGTGGTGTTTCGTGGGGGACGGGGAGTCTGACGAGCCGGAGACGCTGGGTGCGTTGACCTTGGCGTCGCGCGAGAACCTGGACAACTTGGTTTGGGTAGTGAACTGCAATTTGCAGCGGTTGGACGGACCGGTGCGGGGTAATGGGAAGATCATTCAGGAGCTTGAGGCGGCTTTTCGGGGGGCTGGTTGGAACGTGATCAAGTTGATTTGGGGCTCTGACTGGGATGATTTGCTCGCGCGGGATACGACGGGGCTGCTGGTGAAACGGATGGGTGAGGTGGTGGACGGGGACTACCAGAAGTATTCGGTTGAGCCTGGAAGCTACACGCGAAAGCACTTCTTCGGGAAGTATCCGGAGTTGCTGAAACTGGTCAATCATTTGAGCGACGACCAGATTAGCAAGTTGTTGCGGGGTGGGCATGACAGCAGGAAGGTTTATGCAGCTTACCGTGCTGCGGTTGAACATCGCGGTCAGCCGACCGTGATTCTGGCGAAGACCATCAAGGGCTATGGACTGGGAGAGGCGGGAGAAGGGCGTAATATTTCGCATCAGCAGAAGAAGCTGAATGAGAAGGAACTGCGGGAGTTTAAGTCCCGTTTCCAGATTCCGATCAGCGACGAGGATATCGTCAATACGCCGTTTTATCGTCCTGCTGAGGACAGTGAGCTGATGGTCTATTTGCAGGGGAGGCGGAAGGAATTAGGCGGGTATTTGCCGAAGCGCGAGGTAAAGTCGGGACCGTTGAAAGTGCCGGCTTTGTCGGCATTCAAGGATTTCCTGAAAGGATCAGGAGCCAGTCAGGTGTCATCGACGATGGCGGTGGTTCGAATGATCAGCCACTTGCTTCGGGACAAGACCATTGGGCGGCACATTGTGCCGATCATTCCTGACGAGGCGCGGACCTTTGGAATGGACGCTTTGTTCCGCGAAATCGGAATTTACGCGCACAAGGGCCAGTTGTATGAACCGGTGGACAGCAAGTCCCTGCTGTATTACCACGAGGCCAAGGACGGTCAGATTCTGGAGGAGGGTATTACGGAGGCCGGTTCGATGTCGTCGTTCATTGCGGCAGGCACGGCCTACGCGAACGTCGGGGTTAACATGATTCCGTTTTTTGTTTACTACTCGATGTTTGGTTTTCAGCGGATTGGGGATTTGATTTGGCTGGCTGGGGATATCCGTGCGAAGGGGTTCTTGATGGGGGCGACGGCGGGGCGCACGACATTAAACGGCGAGGGTTTGCAGCATGAGGATGGGCACAGTCAACTCATGGCGAGCACGGTGCCGAACCTGATGGCATATGATCCTGCTTTTGCTTATGAGCTGGCGGTGATTCTGCAGGACGGGATGCGTCGCATGTATCAGGACGGCGAGGAGATATTTTACTATCTCACCCTGTACAACGAAAACTACTCGATGCCGCCGATGCCGGAGGGGGTGGAGCAGGGGATTTTGAAGGGGATGTATCGGTTTAAGGTGGGAGTGGAGGGAAAGAAATATGCGAAGGCGCACATTTTGGGGAGCGGTCCGATGATGGTGGCTGCCTTGCGGGCTCAGGAGATTCTGGCCAAGGATTATGGGGTATCTGCTGATGTTTGGAGTGTAACCAGCTACAAGGCCTTGAGGAACGATGCGATGGGTTGTCGTCGGTGGAACATGCTGCATCCGCTGGAAGAGGCCCGTAAATCGTATGTGGAGATGCTTTTGGGCGGGGAGTCCGGAGTCTTTGTGGCGGTGAGTGACTACATGAAGATTGTGCCTGACCAGATTGCCCCGTGGGTTCCGGGCGGCTTGTTCACCTTGGGGACGGATGGTTTTGGCCGGAGTGACACGCGACAGAGGCTGCGTCGTTTCTTTGAAGTGGACGCTGAGTCTGTGGTGATTGCTGTGCTGTATTCGTTGAGTCAGCAGGGCAAGGTATCCAAGGAAGTGGTGGCCAAGGCGATTCAAGACTTGGGAGTGGATCCGGAGAAGGTGACGCCGGATTTGGTGGTTTGAGGCAGATTTGAGCGTATAGCCGGTGGTCGAGCTTCCTGCGCAGTGGGAGCGAGGCTTCCGGCTTGTCTTGATCTTTGGCTGCTGTGAAGTCTCCGTGGTCGCATCAAGCCGCCGTTTTCGGAGATGAATATAGGTTGTCGCTTGCGTTGTTGGAAATGGCGGTTAGCATCGCCAGCCATTAGTTGACGGCCCTGGACGGATGAAAGCGATTCTTGCACTGGAAGACGGGAGTGTGTACCGCGGCGGGGGTTTCGGAGCCTGCGCGACGATGTGCGGTGAAGTTTGTTTCAACACATCGATGACCGGGTACCAGGAGATCCTGACGGATCCTTCGTATAAGGCCCAGATTGTGGCGATGACCTATCCGCACATTGGGAATTACGGGGTGAACATGCAGGACATTGAGTCCTACCAGCCCCATGTTTCGGGCTTTGTGGTGCGGGAGTTGTCACCTGTGGTGAGCAATTGGAGGGCGGACCTTTCTCTGGACAGTTATTTGGAGCAAAACGGCATTCCGGGCATTCAGGGGGTGGACACGCGCGCTTTGACCAAGAAGCTGCGGGTGCATGGGGCGATGAAAGGATTGATCAGCACTGAGGGTTTGGAGCCTGAGGAGGCTGTTGCGAGGGCGAGAGGATGGTCAGGGTTGTTGGGGGTGGACTACGTGAAGGAGGTAACACACCGCCAGGCGTTTGACTGGGATGGGTCGGACGAGGAAAGTGCTAGTTGGAGATTGGTGCGAGGTCGCGAGGAGGGGTTAAACCCGCGGTTAGCGCGGGATCCGATGCCGGCGGCCGACATCCCGATTGTGGCGTTTGATTTCGGGGTGAAATACAACATTTTGCGGCGTTTGCGGCAGAAGGGTTTCAAAGTGCGGGTTGTGCCGGCATCCACCTCTGCGGAGGAGGTCAAGTCGCTGAAGCCTGCTGGTGTGTTTTTGTCCAACGGGCCAGGGGATCCCTCGGCGTTAGCCTACGCTGTCTCCACGGTGGCGGAGTTGGCCAAGTCGGGTATACCCATGTTTGGCATTTGCCTGGGACATCAGGTGCTGGCTCAGGCGCTGGGAGGAAAGACTTTCAAGTTGAAGTTTGGTCATCGCGGGGCGAACCAGCCAGTGAAGGATTTGAACTCGGGGCGGGTCGAGATTACCTCTCAGAACCATGGTTTTGCGGTGGATGCGGACTCGTTGCCAGGGGACGTTGTGGTTGACCGGGTGAACTTGAACGACCAGACGGTTGAGGGGTTGCGGCACAAGGCGCTGCCGATTTTTTCCGTGCAGTATCATCCGGAGGCTTCACCGGGGCCGCATGATTCGACCGTTTTGTTTGATGAATTTCGGGCGCTGATTGAAAAGCACTGAGGTGTGTATCCCTTCAAAGCCGGGCATAAAACCGGTTGACTTGAAGCGAACGAGAACCATAATCACTCCACCGACCAGCCTATGGCCAGACTCGTTGTTCTTACAGAAGGGTTTACAGGGCTTTCTCATGAGCTTAAGGCTGAGAAAGTCACCATCGGCCGCGTGGAGGACAACGTCTTCACCATCGCCGAGGGTTCCATTTCCAGTCACCACTGCGAGGTATTCAAAAAGGGTGCCGACTATGTGGTGAAGGATTTGGGCAGTACGAACGGTACATTCATTGATGGTGAGCAGGTGACTGAGGCGGTCTTGAAGCCTGGGCACATGTTACGTTTGGGGCAGGTGGAGATTCGGTTGGAGGTGGGTGGGGCTGGTGCACCGCAGAAGCCTTTGGAAAAGACGATGGTTCTGCCGCAGGGGGGAGTGAAGGCCAATCAATTCGACACGGCCGGCCGCGGCGCGGTGGATTCCACCAAGGGGTTTGGCAAGAAGGACAACAAGACAAACAAGATTTTCATCGCGATCGGGGTTGCCTTGGGGCTGGTGATTCTGGTGGCTCTGGTATTGGCCTTCATCAAAATGAGGTAGCGGTTTGGCCGCTACCCGCATCGTTGGGATTTGAGAATCCGCTGATTAATCCTCAGCGGATTTTTTCATCGGGCAACTCGCCTTTTATGCCTTCATCGAGTGGTATTTGGTCGGGGTTGCCATCGGCTTGTGATACGAGCAAGTCGAGCTGGCGGCGCAGGTCTTGGATGAGTGGCGCGTGTTCGGGGAGGGCGGCGAGGTTGTGGAGTTCGTCGGGGTCATTTTGGAGGTCATAGAGTTCCGGCTTATGTTTATCGGGTGAGCCGTCACCATGGGGGTAGCGGATGAATTTCCAGCGGTCGGTGCGTATGGCGCGGACATTGGGGGTGTAGGGGAATTGTTTCTCGTAGTTGTATTCGTAGTACCAGGCGGTGCGCCAGGCCGGGTCTCCTGAGGATGCGAGGTGTTTCCAGGAGTGTCCGTGGGTTTTGGGGAGTGGGGGGGCTTGGCAGATATCGAGGATTGAAGGGGCGAAGTCGAGGGTGAGCGTTTGGGCTTCGATGGTTTTCGGGCGGATGGCAGGGGTGAGTTTGGGGTAACGCACGACGAGGGGGATTCTAATGGAGGGTTCGTGTGCGGTTCGTTTATCCACCATTCCGTGTTCGCCGTTGAGGAGGCCGTTATCGCTGGTGAATATGAACAGCGTATTGTCGAGTTGGCCTGATTGCTGGAGGGCTTTGTAGAGGCGGCCTACGGAATCATCGACGGAGAGGATGGTTCCCCAGTAGGCGCGGGTCATGTTTTCGAAGGCGGTCATGCCTGCGGCGGAGGTATCCGGGAAGTCTTTGCGCCAGTCGAAGAGGGGCCCATAGATGCCGTGCCAGGTTTGAAGGCGCTGGTAGATCCAGGTGGGTTTATCGGCCAGGTTGAAGGCAGAGGTGGGATAGGGGATACGGATGTGGTCGAAGGTATGTTCATATTGGGGTTCGGGGAAATAGAAGCTATGCGGGGCTTTGTGACCGATCATGAGGAGGAAGGGTCTCTGGTTTTGTTCGAGCAGCCACTCGAGGGCCATATCGGTGACGACGGTGGTGTAGTATCCGGGGACGACCTTTCTTTCGCCGCCGGTGAACCGGAATTCCGTATCGAAGTATTTGCCTTGGCCTCGGTGGGTGACAAAGGTGTCGAAGCCTGGGCGGGTATCGTCATTGTCTTCGCCCATGTGCCATTTTCCGAAGTAGGCGGTGGTATAGCCGGCCTTTTGCAGTTGCCTTGGGAAGGTGGGCAGGCTTTCGGGGTATTCGGTGAAATTGTTGACGACGCCGTGGGAGTGGGCATAGAGGCCGCCGAGTATGGAGGCACGGCTGGGGGAGCAAAGCGAGGTGGTGCAGAAGTGGTTTTTGAAGAGGATGCCTTCGTTGGCGAGCCGGTCGATATTGGGTGTGGAGAGGTTGGGGTTGCCGGCGCAGCTCATGGCGTCCCAGCGCTGGTCGTCGGTGAGGATAAATACAACGTTGGGTTTGGTGGAGGGTGACTCGGAAGAATTTGCGCGGAGTAGGAGGGGAAGCAGGCTGAGCAGGGCGAGGAGGATGAGGTGGAGTGGTATGAGGGTGGGGCGGGTGGAGTTGTTCATGGGTGTGGGGAGACTTCTAGGCGATAGCGGGTGGGTTCTTCAAGGCTGCAGCTGGTTGGTGGCACAAGAAATTGTCTGTTGCGTGGTGGGGGTTTGGCCTAGGTTGGCGCGCATGTTGAGACCTGCGGATTTGTTTAATTTGGGCCATACCGAGCATGCTGGACTTTTTGAGGGGTGCGAATATGCGTGGGAGGCTTTGCCGCGGATCAAGGCATACGTGGAGGCGCATTTGAAGCCGGGTTTGCGCAACCAGTGCAAGGGGGTAGCGTGGATTGCGGAGGATGTTTATGTGGGTGAGGGGACAGTGATTGAGGATGGGGTCATGATTTTGGGGCCTGCGATCATTGGTCGAAACTGCCAGATCCGGCACAACGCCTACATACGGGGATCCGTTTTGGTGGGGGACGGTTGTGTAGTTGGGAATTCATGTGAATTGAAGAATGCCTGGTTATTTAACGGGGCGCAGGTCCCGCATTTCAGCTATGTGGGGGATTCCATTTTGGGGCACAAGGCGCATCTTGGTGCGGGGGTAAAGGTATCGAACCTGAAGTTGGATGGTTCGAACGTGAGTGTG
>JBMTVN010000181.1:0-8307 GCA_049451415.1 Limisphaerales bacterium
GATGTGAGCCGTCATCTGATCTAACTCCACCCGCTCCCCCTGCCGCCGCGCAGCCAGCACAGGAGCCAGCGCCGCCCGAAAATGCCACGGGCTCACCCGCCCCAGTGAAACCCGCCCCCCCTGCACCCCATGCAGTAAACGCGCATCCCCGCGCCCCCCGGAAACCAAAGGCTTCAACCCCCAGACATCCAAACCCAACGCCAATGCCCGTCCAGTCATCAGTACGCTGAACACTGTCTTGCCAACACCCGTATCCGTCCCGGTAACAAAAACAACTGAGCCTCGCCTCATACCGCCATATCCCTTCATCCAATCGCAATTTTCCCCTAAAAACTGCACCGCCCCAGCCGTCCGCTCAAGCGTGATCTAACCATAGATCTCGCGTGACTTCCTCTTCACCCCCCACCCCCCAAAAAGCTATACTCCCACCATGACAATTCTGCTCAAACTCACCGTCACTCTCGGTTTCGGCCTGCTCATCCTCGCCCTCCTTTGAAATCGTTTCGCTACCTGCTGGACCCGCTCTGCCTCGCAGGCTGCCTCGCCTACACCCTCAATCGCTGGGTGCTCAAACCCCACACCGACTCCCTCTTCCTCCACTCCTATTTCAACGATCTCTGGCTCATCCCCTGCGCCCTCCCCCCACTCCTCTGGATCCAACGCAGCCTCCGGCTCCGCTCTCACGACCACTACCCCTCCACGCTCGAAATCCTCACCACCCTCACCGTCTGGTCCGTCCTCTTCGAAATAATCGGACCACGTTGGATGCCCACAGTAGGCGACCCCCTCGATATCGCCGCCTACTCCGTCGGTGCCCTCGTTTCCTGGATCTACTGGTCCCGCCAACATGAGCTTTGATCCCCTCGCCCCCCACTACCGCTGGTTGGAATCACTCATCGCCGGCCGTCTCCTCCAGCAGGCCCGAACCCGCTGGATCCATCACCTGCCCCAACCCCAAAAAATCCTGCTCGCCGGGGAAGGACCCGGACGCTTTCTCGAAATCATCGCCAGCCTCTGGCCCAATGCACGCTTCTACGTCATCGACGCCAGCAGCGCCATGCTCAACCAGGCCCGCAACGCCTGGCTCCACCACCAAACCTCCGAGGCTCGAGTCCACTGGATTCACGCAGCACTCCCCCTCTCCATGCCCCCGATCGAGAATTGCGACCTCATCGCCACCCACTTCTTCCTCGATTGCTTTCCTCCCGATACCCTCGAAAAGACGATCCATCGTCTCGGACAAGCCGCTTCCAAAACTGCCTCCTGGTTAATCAGCGACTTCCATATACCCCCCTCAGGATGGCGACGCACCCGCTCCCGACTCCTGCTCAACCTCATGTACCCCGCCTTCCAATTCCTCACACAATTGCCCGCCAACCACCTCGCCAACCCTGCTCCCTACCTGCACCAAAGCGGCTTCAAACTCCACAAACAACAACTCTCCAACCACCAGCTGATCCGCTCAGAATGGTGGCAACGCCCCTCACCATAATCACCCACCCGGCAGGCAACCCAACACCCCGACCTTTCCCCTGCACCCCCCCGCCGGGCACAACAGAAAAAAGGCCGGGGAGCAATGCCCCCCGGCCTCGTCGTTCTTACCTCAGTAACCCAACCCGCGAACGCCTATTGCTTCAAGCGATAATACGCGCCTGAGTTGGCGGTAGTATCCGGCATAAAGGGCGACGTCGCCGAGCTGAGATCCGTCCAGTTGATCAGATCGGTCGACTCCTGGAGCACTACGCCAGGCTGATCCCAGCTCAACTCCAGGCTGCCCCCTGAAGTGCCGACCGACAACGTGAAGTCCGTCGGCATATCTGGTGCAACACCCGAACGATAAGCCTTCAGAGCGCCCGCTGAGCTGCTGTTGATCAACACACGCGTGTCGCTGTCAGGCAGCACCGAGAAGAGCTCAAGGCTCGAATACTCCGCTCCCTCCTGCCAGATGGTACGGATCGGATACACACCCGCCTGCTGCACATACACCTTGAAGGTGGTCTCCTGCGTACCACTGCCACCAACCGCACCCTCTCTCTCCCCAAGCAGAATGCCGTCCGCAGGATTATTGATGTAACCGCCCTGCATTCGGAACCCGTCGTTGCCATTGAAGCCCAGTGTCACCCACCCGGCAGGCAGATCCACAAAGGTAATGATCTCCGCATCAATACCGTCATGGCCATTCTGGGTCCCAGGAATGCCGGGCATCACGTCGTCAGGAGTAAACAGACCCGTCGGAGGATCATCCGGGAACTCTACGAGGTTGATCACCGTAGCAATCTCGAACTGCACCAGCGGACCTGATTGAACCCCGTTGCCCAAGGCCACCCCAACCATGGTCGGGTCAGCCAGGTTCTGCGTTACCGGTGTTCCATTCCCATCCACCAGCTGTCCGGCCAAAGCCAGCTCCGTCTCCGCCAGCGTGGTGTGGGTATAACTGTCGTTCTGGAAAATGCGCCACAGGAAACCAGGCTTCGACTGGTCAACGGACACCGCCTTCATCGAAGGCGTCAGCAACCCATAACGCCGCACAGTAAAGTTGCTGGTCTCAACCACCGAACCTCCACTCAGGTCGCTGATCTCAATCGAATACGTGTGCTCTGTGCCCGGAAGCAGCGGCACCGCCCGCGTATACGAAAAGTCCGTCGCGTCCAAATTCTTCGGACTCACAGTCAACGGCACCTCCACCCCGTCGATGGTCAACTTCGCAGAATCCGGATCGACAATGGAAGAACCCTTGTCGTTGGCCCGGAACGTAAACCCTTCAGCTGTGGGGTTGATCGCACTCAGGAAGATCAGGTCACCGCTCACGCCCCCAACACCCAGTGTCACCAAGGCCGTCTGCCCGGGAGATTTGCCAAACACAAGCGCGTGCGCTCCCAGACCACCCCAACCCTGCTGTCCCGGGGCATCCTTGTCCCCATCGTTGATCGCCATGCCCAACCCGAATTGAGTGCCCAAACCCAGCTCCGTCATCCCCAACGAAGCCGCCGGTAACTTGATCTCATAAGTCGTGCGCTTCGTGGTCGTATTCCGCGTCACCACCGCCTCAGTTCCCCCGGGTCCCGACTCATGCATCACAATCACGTTACCCAATGCCTCCTCCACACCCCCCAAAGCATAGTTGTAAAGCGCCACCTGCTGGGCCTGGTCCCCGTCAGCAATCATCAGCTGAATGGAATCCCCGTTCCATGCACTGTTCGCCGAGTTCTCATGATACTCGTCCGTCACCACGAAACCGAAATAGACGTTGTCCTGATCATAAACGATCTGAACCGCCGAGGTGTGATCATCCGGCCCCGTCCATACCGCCGTCCCCGGACCACCCGCGTCATAAAGCTCAAACAACACCAGTTCGTCGTTCCTCCCCGACCCCTTCGGAATCGCAAACCTGGGATCCGATAAGACCGGCACACCAGCCCACTCAGTCAACTGCCCATCCAAAACCACCGGTGCCGGAGCCGGGTTTGCCGTGTAATACTCCTTGCCCGGTTCAATGTCGTTGGAAGCCGCCAACGTCACCAAGGCCGTCTCCGAAGGAGATTTGCCAAACACCAAGGCGTGCGCCCCCAGTCCACCCCAGCCCTGCTGCCCCGGAGCTTCCTGATCACCATCGTTGATGGCCATCCCCAACCCAAACCGAACGCCAGCACCCAGGGCGTCCAATGCCAGGGACTCCTTCGGCAGCTTGATCTCATAGACGGTACGCTTCGTGGTCGTATTCCGCTTCACCACCGCCTCGGTACCACCCGGCCCCGACTCGTGCATCACAATCACATCCCCCAACGCCTCCTCAACACCCCCCAACGCATAGTTGTAAAGCGCTACCTGCTGATCCCTCGTGGAATTCGCAATCATCAACTGAACTGAGTCGCCGTTCCACGCACTGTTCGCCGAGTTCTCATGATACTCGTCCGTCACAATGAAACCGAAATAAACGTTGTCATCATCGTAGACCACCTGCACCGCCGAGGTATGGTCGTCCGGCCCAGTCCATACCGCGGTCCCGGGGCCACCCGCATCATAAAGCTCAAAAAACACGAGCTCGCCCGCATCTCCCGAACCCTTTGGAACGGAAAACCTGGGATCGGCCAGCAGGGCCGCACCGCTCCACTCGGATAAGTCACCATCCAAAACGATGGGATTCGGCGCCTTGATCGCCGTGTAATGTTCTTTGCCCGGCTCAATATCATTGGCCAGAACGGCAGTGTGCAGCAGCAACGCTGCAATACCCGTACATGCAATTCGCTGGGGAGTCTTCATACGGACTTTGGGGAACTATTTAGTATTTAGTCGAAATGACCTATCCTCACTAGGTCAGGGCTCATAGGCTAATGTGGACTATTACCAAATCCTGTAAAGCCTGTTTTGTACGGCATTTTCGCTACGCGACCGAGAAAGACATCCCCCCGAAAACCCCGCGTAACCCAGGCCCGCCAACAAACCAAAGACTCCCCTTCACTGGAACCCGCCAGGGCAACCCGCTGCATCATCTGTATCCAGTGAACAGCGGTCAGGGCTGTCGAGAGACCTCCCGCGCCAACACCATGCGGAACCCCACGAAGTAGATCCCGTTGGATGGCCCCATCATGAATCGATTGGCGCAACGCGCAAACTTCGCCTCATGATCCCAACCACCTCCACGAAATACCCGATATTCCCCGGTCACCGGCCCCATCGGATCCGTCACGGCATTCGTCGGAAACACCTCAAACCAATCATGACATAACTCCCACACGTTCCCGTGCATATCATGCAGCCCCCAGGCATTGGGTGCTTTCTCACCAACTGGATGCGTCTGGCCTTCACTGTTCTCTGAAATCCAGGCGTAGTCCACCGCCAGCAACTCGTCGTCCCCAAAGCTAAAGCGGTTTGTCGATCCCGCCCGGCACGCATACTCCCACTCCGCCTCGGTCGGCAGCCGGTATAAATAACCTCGCGGCAACCGTCCCGCACCCCGCTCCCGCTCGCTCAACAATCGGCAGTAATGCACCGCACCGGAATGACTGACTTTCTCCACCGGAAGCCGCGCGTCCCCGGAAAAATGGCTTGGATTGGCCCCTGTCACTTCCTCGAACTCCCCTTGCGTCACCTCGTATCGCCCCATCCAAAAACCCTCACTCAAAGTCACCTCCTGCCCCCCTCGCAGGTAAGAACCTGCCGGCAAGAAAACCATGTTGGTAATCGGAACCACCCGCACCACCTCGGGTTCTGCCGTCGGCTTGGGCCCGGAAGGCCTTCCCCGGTCACACCCCGCTGCCGCAAAAAGCAGCACCAATCCCAAAGCCAGCATCAATCGTGAATCAAGGCGTAACATCATTATAAGTGACTTCAACCTCCAAAACTCCAGCTGCCAAATCAACTCTCTCTTCAAACCCATCCGGCCAGCGCACCTCAAGCTGCTGGGCTCCCGCCCCGAGCCCCATCACACAAACCGCACCGTCCCGACCCCAGTAACCCGCACCACACTGCACCCACCTCGCCGGCCCCAAACGGCCATCCCCATACACCACCCGAAGACGCACGCCCACTCCAATCGGGTTCCCCTCCGACCCCACCAGCCGCACCCGCAATCCCCGGACTGGACTAAGGTTCCGCACCAGCTGGAACGGACCGTTACTCTGCCCAACCACCATGTCCACACGCCCATCATGATCATAGTCCGCCAGCGCCACAGCCCGTTGCTCCCCAGTCATGTTCAGGTCGAGCCCCACAACCTCAAAGGTCCCATCCCCCCTGCCCCTCAACCACATGGATCCCCCTCCATCCTCACGCGTCAAATCCCATCTCCCCCCATAAAAGTTCTGCCCCACAAAAATATCCTCCACCCCATCCCCGTTGTAATCCCCCACCGCAACCCCAAAAACAGGAGCCCGCTGGACCTCCCCCGGCATCGCCATGACCTCAAACCGCCCCCCACGATTCAACAACACCGAACTCTCCAGTCGAACCGCATCCAACCGCCGGACCACCCGCAACCGCTCGCCAAGGATCTCCTCCACGGTCGCCAAACCATATGCCTCATGGGTCCCATACCGCTGCACAATGTCAGGCATCCCCCTCGACAACCACGTCCGCGTCCTCAAGGGATACCAGCGCCCCTGCTCCTCGCGCGCCTCTATCACTTCCATCACGCCATCCCCTTCGAAGTCCCCATAGAACAGCCCAAGGCTCTCCGGACGATCCAGCTCGTAGAGCGAATTCCTCCCCCAGTTCCCGACGGCCAGGTCCGGCCGCCCGTCTCCATCGAAATCACCGGCCACTACACCCGTCCACAAGCCGGTCAAATCCCCCAAACCCCAGCGCTCCGTCTCATCTTCCCACCCCGATCCGGTGTTCTTAAAAACCCTCACCAACCCCCACTCCAAAGCCAGCACAAGCTCCGGATAGCTGTCCCCATCCAAATCACAAAAGGTGGAACCATTCACCAATCCCAATCCGGTCAGGGAAGCACTCCACACCTCATCGCGCCTTAACTCCCCACCATCGTTCAACCACAGGGACGACCCCACAGGCTCCGGATACCGCCCCAGCTTGAATCGACCCGCCACAAAAACGTCCAGATCACCATCAAGATCTACATCCGCCATCGACAATCCCCCGGGACTCACTCCCGCCGCCATGGGCGAACCCAACGATCTCGATTTCCACCCCGCTAACGCGCTGTCATCCCGGCGCAGTTCCAATATCTCACCCCTCTCTGCCCCGGGACTCGTCGCCGTCTGAGTCATCAGCAGCCTCTTCCCTCCACCCCCATCAGGCCAACCAACCACCGCAGCCAGATCGTCGCTCGCAACGAAGCCAAATTCCATCCGCTCAAATGCCTGCCCTCCCAGGTTGCGAAACCAGGGAGCCGGCTGACCAGCCGCCACCGCAACCACCAAATCCTCCCAACCATCGCCATCCACATCCTCCCACGCTAACCCCGGACCCAAACGACTCACGCGCCGCGGCAGTAAAGGCTGCACAACCCAGTCATCCACCTCGTTCTCCTCGTGCCTCGCACCCAGAAGCGGACTCACCTCCTCAAACTCCAGCCCGGAACCACCTCCCCCGTCGGGTATCGAACTCATCCCTGGTCCAGGCTCTTCAATCTCGTAAAGCCGGTTCGCCACAACGGATAGCTTGGTCCTCGCGCCCGACCTCCACTCCACTTCCAATACCAGGTCCTTCTGCGATCGCACCGGGACTGCAAAAACTCTCAACCCCTCATCCCCGGAAAGATACCGGCCCCCGGCCATCACCTCCTGCTCCTGTACCAAAGCCCCGCCCCTCAAACGCACCCTTGCCCCTATGCCCCCCCGGTTCAGACCACGCCCGCGCAAACGAACCGCCACCAATCCGCCTCCCGCCTCGTTCCGATAAAGCCACGCCGGGCCATTCAGATTGTTCACCACCACATCCAAATCACCATCCCCATCCAAATCCCCCGTCGCCATCCCATTCGATATACCCACCCCGGCAAAACCCCATGCCTCGCCCACGGCCTCAAACGTCCCATCGCCCCGGTTGCGAAACGCCGCATTCGCCGTTAACCACGACGGATGGAACTTCCGAAACCGACGGCGCTCCTCAAAAGAAAGCCGCATCCCCTTCAGCGCATCGGTGCTGTCCTGGTCCATCACGTCAAAACTAAACCCGTTGGAAACCAGCAAGTCCTCGTAACCATCCAAATCCACATCCATAAAGACCGGACACCAGGCCCAGTCCGTCGCCGCCACCCCCGCCATCAACGCCGCTTCCACGTAACCCCCACCCTGCTGCCCAAGAAAAAGCATGTTCCGGTTATACCGTGGCACAACCCCCGACGCCTCCGTCTCCGCCAACTCAGGCATGTCCCGCACCAGTTGCCTCATGCGCCTCGCCGGGTCCCTCGCCAACATGTCCAACACCAGCAAGTCATCCCGCCCGTCCCGGTCCACGTCGGCAAAATCCAAAGCCATCGATGACCGGCTCGTGTGCCGGAAAGTGCCACCCGCACTCTCCCGAAACCGGCCATCCCCCAAGTTCATCCATAACCGGTCCGGTGACGCATTGTCGTTGCAGACATAAAAGTCCGGTGCACCGTCCCGGTTCACATCCCGAAACATCACCGATAAACCCCAGTCCCGAAACGGCCCCACCACCCCCCCGGCAGCGTCCACCTGCGTCTTCAGGATCGACAGCTGTCCACAATATTGGCAGCGCTGGCTGCCGCCCACCCAGCAAAAGGTGCCCTTGGCATAGCACCCGTCGTTGTCCAGGCACGTCGGATTGATTCCGCCGGCCGCAACGCCGACGGCCGTGGCGAGGGCGAGGAGCACCTGGGCG
>JBMTVN010000182.1:0-8290 GCA_049451415.1 Limisphaerales bacterium
CCGCGGAGTTTTGTGCCGGGGGCGGGATGTTTTGTGTGTGGAGTTGCATCGCATAACTGAAGGGTGAAGGCAAGCGCTGAGGGCTGAGGGCTAAGCGGCAAGGGGTAAGCTCATTCGCGGGGCGCAGGAGTTGGGAGCTAGGAGTTAGGGTTTCAGCGCCACTTGCGGGGCGATAGGCTGCTGGGGGCTCAGGGGTGGAGGGATTCGGAGGTGGTGGGGGTTGGGGAGTTTTTGGGGTGGAGGACTTGTTGGACGGTGCGGGAGAGGGCGAGGCGGGCGTCATCGAAGAGGGTATAGAAGACGGGGACGACGAGCAGGGTGAGGAGGGTGGCGGTGGACATGCCGCCGATGAGGCCGAGGCCGAAGCTTTTGTAGCTGAGGCCGATGTCACTGGGGGGTTGGAGAGTAAGGGGGATCATGCCGATGATGGTGGTGAGGGCGGTCATGGCGATGGGGCGGAAGCGGCGTTCGGCGGCGAGGAGGAGGGCATCCTGGCGTTCGTGTCCTTCGGCACGGAGGCGGATGACATAATCGATGAGGACGATGGCGTTATTGACCACGACGCCAATGAGGAGGATGGCGGCGACGGCGCCGAGGAAGTCGATATCTTTGCCGGTGGCGATATGGATCCAGGCTACGCCAATCCCGGCGAGGGGGATGGTGGTGATGATGGAGAGTGGCAGGATGAAGCTTTCGAAGAGGAAGCCCATGAGGAGGTAGATGAACACGATGGAGAGGCTTCCGGCGAAGAGCATGCTGGAGAGTTCATCATTGATGGTGCGGACCTGGGCGGTGCCGAAGGTGACGCCTTCGGGGAGGTCGAGTTGTCTTTGGAGGGCGAGGAGGCGTTCGCGGGTTTCCTTGGCGGTGGCGGGGTTGAGTTCTGCGGTGATATTCCGGGTGATGCGTTTGTTGGTGCGGCCGATGCCTTTGGGGGAGGCGAGGTAAGTGGGTTGAGTGAGGGCGGCGAGGGAAACGGTATCGCCGTCGGGTGTGGGGACGCGGAAGGCGCCGAGGCGGTCGAGGCCGGTTCGGTCGGCTTCCTCGAAGCGGATGCGGACGGGGATTTCGCGGCCTTCGTAGTTAAACTTGGGCAGGGAGGTGCCGCGGAGGGCGTAGCCGACGAGGCCGGCGATGATCTCGGGGTTGACGCCTGAGGCATTGGCGCGGTCGCGATCGATGACGAGCCCCATTTCGTTTGGGGCGGGTTCTTCATTTTCGCGGAGGCCGATGACGCCGGGGGTGGAGCTGACGAGGGGTTCGAGGTCTTGGGCTACCTGTTCCAGCGTTTGGGGGTCATCTCCTTCGAGTTGGACGACGAAGACATTTTGGCCTTTGGCTTCCTCGGCGCGGTTTTCCTGTCCGTAGAACAGTTTGATACCGGGTTTTTGGGGAAGTTCCTTGATGAGGCGTTCGCCGATTTCGCGAGCGGTGAGTGTATTGGTGCGGTTGGGATCGAACCAGCCTTCGATTTGTCCGCCTTGTTGGAAGTGGAGCGTGAAGTAGCCCTTGAGTCCGTATTCCTGCTGTTTGGCTTCCAGGAGTTTTTCGGCGGCGCTGAAGTATTCGCCGAGGTCACGGAAGCTGTATTCGGGGGAGGAGCGGACCTGGAGCTGAAAGCTGGTGCGGTCTTCCTCCTGTTGTTCCACGAACTTGAGTCGTTTGGATGCGGCGAACTGGGTTCCTGCGAAGACGGCGGCGAGGAGCAGGACGAGTTCGATCCGGTGTTTGAGGAAGAAGCCGAGGAGGCGGGTGTAATGCCGGTTGATGGGTTCGATGGTGTGGTCGTAGGCGGTGCCGACTGCTCGGTTGATCTTGGCATGGGACCATTGGATGAGGCGGGTACGTTTCTGCATGCCTTCAGCGGGGAGCGTGAGGTAGACGCTGAGGGGGATGAAGACGAGGGCGACGAAGAGTGAGCCGAGGAGGGAGACGGAGATGGGGAGGGCGAGGCGCAGGAGGAAGAACTGGCCGCGGCCCTCGACGAGCGCGACGGGGACGAACACGATAATGGTGGTGAGAGTGGCCATGGTGATGGCGAGGGCGATTTCTCCGGCGCCGAAGATACAGGCTTCTGTGCGGCCCAGGCCATCGCGGTGGTGGCGGTGGATATTTTCTGCGACCACGATGGAGTTATCGACGAGCATGCCGACTCCGATGACGAGGGCGAGGATGGTGAGGATATTGAGGGATTCGCCGGTGAAGTACATGACCACGAGGGCGATGAGGAGCGAGAGGGGGATGGAGAGCGTGACGATGGCGGTGAGGCGGAAGCGGCGAAGGAAGACGAAGAGGATGAGGGCGGCGAAGGAGCCGCCGATGAGGCCGCCCTGGACGAGGTTCATGAGGGAGTCGACGACGGCATCGCCCTGGTTGAAGAGGATTTCCATGAACATGCCGCTGAGGCGGGGGTTCTCCTGGAGTTCCTTGAAGTGGGTGCTGATACGCCGGGAGACATCGACCGTATTGGCTTCGCCTTCCTTGAGGATGACCACGGCGACGGCAGGGCGGCTATTGACGCGGACCGAGTAGCGTTTTTCAGGTTCCTCGTAGCGGACCCGGGCGATATCGCGGAGGCGGACATTGGGTGCGATGGGGCGGTTTTCGAGTTCATCGAGGCTGCGGAAGGTGGCGACCGAGCGCAGCATCCATTTGCGGCCGCTATCGCGGACCAGGCCGCTGGCCATGGTGAAGTTATCGCCGCCGAGGTCTTGGGCCAGCTGGTAGAGGTTGAGGCCGTGGGCTTCGGCGGATTGGCGGTCGACCTCGATCAGCACTTCCTTTTCCTCGAGGCCATCGACGCGGACATTGGCGACGCCATCGATGCGTTCGATGGGTTGGATGACCTCGCGTTGGAGGAGCGTGTAGAAGTCGGTGAGCGAGGGGTCGAAAGCGAGTCCGATTACGGCGACGGGGATGCCGGTGGCGTCTTCCTTGCGGATGTAGACGCGGTCGACGTCATCCGGGAAGAGGAGTCTTGCCCGTTCCGTGCGGTCGCGGACTTCGCGGTAAGCGACGTCCATGTCGGTGCCGTTTTTAAATTCGAGGAAGACTGAGCATCCGTGGTTGGCGGACCAGGAATTGATGCGTTGGATACCGCGGGCGGTGCTGAGCTCTTCTTCCAGGGGGAGGGTGATTTCATCGAGCACCTCTTCCGTGGGGGCATTGGGCCAGGGTACGTAGACGTGGAGGTGGGATCCGGTGTAGCCGCGGGGGAAGATTTCGAGGGGGATGCCGGTGGTGGCGATGAGGCCGACCACGAGGATACTGAGCAGGATGACGAGGACGGTGATACGGCGGCGGAGGGAGAACTCCGTGAGTCCGCTGGCGAGGTGGCCTGCCTGGTCGGTTTGGTGTTTCATGGGGCGGACTCGGGCTGGGGGCTGGAGGCTTCGTTTTGGACCAGGGAAGATTTGAGTTGGTCGACGAGTGTATAGACGAGGGGGATGACGACGAGTGTGAGGAGGGTGGAGGAGGTGAGTCCGAAGATGACTGTGAGGGCCATGGGGGTGCGGATTTCTGCGCCATCGCCGAGGCCGAGGGCCATGGGGAGGAGTCCGAGGATGGTGGTGGCGGTGGTGAGGAGGATGGGGCGGAGGCGGACTGTGCCGGCCTGGATGATGGCTTCGCGGGTCGTGAGCCCGCGTTGTTTTAGGGTATTGGCGTAGTCGATGAGGACGATGGCGTTATTGACGACGATACCGGCGAGGAGGATGAGGCCGAGAAAGACGACGATGGAGAGGTTGACGCCGCACGCGGCTAGTCCGAGGACACTGCCGAGGAAGGCGAGTGGGATGCTGAACATGATGATGAGGGGTTGGAGGAGGGATTCGAACTGGGCGGCCATGATGACGTAGACCAGGAAGAGGCTGAGTCCGAGGGCGAGGTAGAGGCTGCCTTCGCTGCGTTCCCATTCTTCATTTTGTCCGGTGATGCGGTAGCGGAAGTCGGCGGGCCAGGTGATTTGGCGGTTGAGCGTTTCCTCGATATGGCGCACGGCACCGCCGAGGGACCCTTGGCCGAGGTTGGACTGGACGAGGGCGACCCGTTGTCCGTCGACGCGGCGGATTTCGCTGGGGCCTTCACCGATGCGGAGGTCGGCGACGGCGTTGAGGGGGACGGGTTGTTCGGCGCCGGGGTTGACGACGAGGCGGCCGATATCGTCGAGGTATTGGCGGTCGGACTCATCGAGGCGGACCACGATGGGGACGCGGCGGTCTTTGAGGTTGAAGCGGGAGGCTTCGAAGCCCTTGACCATATCGCGGACCTGGGTGGCGACGGTTTGGATATTGAGGCCATAGACGGCGAGGCGATCGCGGTCGTAGGTGATTTGGATTTCGGGTGCGCCACGTCGCTGGGTGGTTTCGACGTCGGCGAGCCTGGGTGATTTTGCGAGGGCATCGACTGTTTCGCGGGAGAGTCGGCGGAGCGTATCGAGGTCATGGCCTTCGATTTCTACGACGATGGGGGCATCCGAGCTGAAGAGGACGGGTCGGGTGACGCGAACGTCGATATCCGGGAGGTTGACGAAGAGGGCGCGGAGGCGGTCCAGCACTTGGTTTTCGATGAGGACGGGGTCATTGCCCGGGGTGAGGACTACTTTGAAGCGGGCGGAGTGTTCCCCTTCGTCCGAGCGTTTCAGGTTTGTGACATCGTAGCCGTAGCTGACGATGAGTTTTTGGATATCTGCGGGGTTGGCAAGGATGGCGGTTTCGACTTGGGCGAGGCGTTGACTGGTTTCCTCGATGGGGGTTCCGACGGGGAGGCTGATTTCGAGGGTGAACTCACCCTGGTGGACTTCGGGCAGGAGTTCTGTTTCTAGGCGGGTTCCGACCTGCCAGGTGAACCAGCCGAGGAGCGTGACGAGGAGGAGGGTTGGGAGGGGGTGATTGAGGACGCGTTCGAGTTGTCTGGGGTAGGCGTTGATGAGGCGGTCGATGAGGTTGCGGGCGATGGCGGAGACGGGGACGATGGTGAACCTGCTGGTGGTGGTGATGAGGGGGAGGAGTATCCGGGTGATGAGCAGGGTGAGGGAGCGGGTGATGAGGAGGAGGGTTTGTCCGAGAGTCTCGAGCGTGAGGCCGACCGTGAGGAGCAGGAGCGAATAGGGGAGGAGGATGGCGCGGAGGTAGAGGGGGGCTGATTTCCAATGTTTCTGGAAGCGCAGGATGGAGGGGAAGCGCGGGGCCTGGCTGGCTTTGCCGGGGGTGGTATTGGCTTGGATGGGGCGTCGGCTGGCGAGCATGGGAATGAAGTAGACTGCGACGACGAGTGAGGCGAGGAGTGAGATGACGACTGCCATGGCGAGGTCGCTGAAGGCTTGGCCGGCGATTCCTTCCACGAACACGAGGGGGAAGAACACGGCGACCGAGGTGAAGGTGGAGGCGGCAACGGCACCTTTGACCTCGCGGGTTCCGCGGATGGCGGCGGTGATGATGTCATCGCCTTCTTCACGGCAGCGGAAGATGGATTCGAGGACAACGATGGAGGAATCGACGAGCATGCCCACGCCGAGGGCGAGTCCGCCGAGGGACATGATATTGAGCGAGACGCCCATGAGGTGGAGGGGGGCGAAAGTGATGAGGAGGGACATGGGAATACTGACCCCGATGATGGCGGTGGTTTTGAAGTCACGGAGGAAGAGGTAGAGGATGACGACGGCGAGCAGGCCGCCGAGGATGGCGGTGGAGCGGACTTCGTTGATGCTGCTTTCGATGAAGATGGATCGGTCGGCCACGATATTGAGCCGGGCGCCTTCCTCATCGAGGAGGCGTTGGGCGAGGGCTTTTTGCGGGGGGGCGCGTCCGCCGAAGGAGGGGCGTTGGGTGGGGGTGGGGGCGGGTTTTTCCTCGAGTTTACCGACGGCGAGGGCGACGGCTTTGGCGACGCCGACGATATTTGCGTCGGCTTCCTTGTAGATATCGATCTGGACACTTTCGCGGCCGTCGGAGTGGGTGATCATTTGGCGGTCGCTTTGGGTGCGGATGACGCGGGCGACGTCGTGGATGCGGACATCGCGGCCATCGAGGCGGAAGAGGATGGTTTCGCCGATTTGTTCGAGGCTGGTGTATTCATTGAGGGTTCGGACCATGTATTCCGTGCGGCCTTCCTTGAGGTTGCCGCCGGCGACGTTGATGTTTTCCTGCCGGAGGCGGTTGATGACCTGTTGGATGGAGAGGCCGGAGCGGATGATTTGGTCGTGGTTCAGGAGGACGTGGTATTCCTCTTCGAGTCCACCGCGGACGCGGACTGCGGCGACGCCCTTGATGGGTTCGAGGGCGCGTTTGATTTGCAGTTCGGCGAGGCGGCGGAGGCGGCGGAGGCCGGCTTCACCGGCGAAGCGGTCGCCATCGCCGCTGAGGCTGAGTTCGAGGATGGGGTCGAGGGAGGGATCGAAGTGGAGGATGAGGGGTTGTTCGGCTTCGCGGGGGAGGAAGACCAGGTCGAGTTTTTCCATGGCTTCCTGGGTGGCTTTGGACATGTCGGTGCCCCAGAGGAACTCGAGCACGACGTCACTGATGCCGGCGCGGCTGATACTGCTGATTTCGTTGAGGCCGCCGATGACGCCGAGGGCTTCCTCGATGGGGCGGCTGACTTCGTTTTCGACTTCTTCGGGGGCGGCGCCGGGGTATTCAGTGCGGACGGTCAGTGTTGGGTAGCTGAGGTCGGGCATGAGCGTGACGGGCAGCTGGCGGAAGGAGAAGAAGCCGAAGACCACGGCTGCGGTGAACACCATGAGCACCGCGACCGGCCGGTTGGTCGTGAAGTGGCTTGGTTGGTTGGGTTGCATCAGCCCTGCCCCTTGTTGGCGTTTTCCGTGGCGGAATCAGCGGCGTCAGCTGCGGGCTGGTCTTTGGCGTTCTCCTCATCGGGGTCGGTGGGGAGGCGGACCTTGGCTCCGTCCTTGAGTCCGGTTTGCCCGGCGACGACGACGAGGTCGCCTTCCTGGAATCCGGTGGCGGGTTCGACGAAGTCGCGGTCGACGATGGCGGGGAGGACGGGGAGGCGTTCGACGATGCGGTTGGTGGACATGCGGTAGGCGAAGAGCTGGTCGCCGTCGTAGACGAGGGCGCGTTTACTGAGGAGGAGGGCATTGGTTTGGGTGGCGGTGATGATTTCGACGTCGACGTACATGCCGGGCATGAGCGGGCCGACATTTTTGAATTCGACTGTGACTTTAATGGTGCCGGTTTTGGATTCGACGATGGGGGCGATTCGCTGGATGGCGCCTTGGTTTTCGCGGCCGGGGAGGGAGGTGGAGGTGACGCGGGCGGTTTGGCCTACCTTGAGGCGGGGGAGTTCGCGTTCGGGGACATAGACGCGGGCGACGATGGAATTGAAGTCGACGAGGTCGAAGAGGTGTTGGTTGACGTTGACGAGGTCGCCGGCTTTGACCATACGGCGTGTGATGGTGCCCGGTATGGTGGCTCGGACCTGGGTATATTCGAGTTCGCGTTGGGCATCTTCGAAGGCGAGTTCATTTTGGCGGAGTTGGTATTGGATATCGGTGAAGGCCTGTTCACTGATGAGGTTTTGGTCGAAGAGGGCCTTGGAGCGGGTGAATTCTGCGCGGGTTTGTTCGAGGTTGCTCTGGGCTTTCTGGAAGAGGGTTCGCTGGATGTCGTCTTCCAGTTGAACCAGGACCTGGTCTTTGGTGACGAGGTCGCCTTCCTCGACGAGCAGGCGGGTGACGCGGTTGGCGGTGCGGGCGAAGACTTTGACTTCGGATTCTGCTTCGAGGTGGGTGGAGGTACGGATGACGGACTGGATGGGGCCGCGGGTGATGGGGGTGACTTCGACGGGGACGGCTGCCGGTGGTTTGTCGTCCTGGTTCTCGTCCTTTTTGGCGAACGGGTTGTTGGAGCAGCCGCTGAGGAGGAGGATGGAGGACAGGGCGAGGAGCGGGAGGGTTGATTTTGGCATCATAGGCATGAACCACGTGGCGTTAGCACCGTCGGAGGTAAATAAGGTTTCACTGGAAACCGATCTTCGCAAGGCCAGTCTGATAGACACGTGAGGGAGGGGGAAGGTTTCGGTTTTTTTTGGTGGGATATGGTGTGCTGTGGCGGGGTTTGTATATTTATGATTGTCATGGTTTGCTGATGATGGAATCAATGCATCTTCTGCAAGCATCTTGGGTTCATTCTGTCTGGGCGGCCTTTAGGCTGGCGTTTTTGACAGGGTGTTTGGGGTTTTCGGCTGGGGTTTGGGCCCACCGGGATCCTGAGGCTCCGAATCCTTTGCTGGGGTATATTCCGCGGCGGGATATTTTTGGTCCGACGGTATTGGG
>JBMTVN010000183.1:0-8286 GCA_049451415.1 Limisphaerales bacterium
GACGTATGGGGAGTTGGTGGGGCGGGCTGGGGCGGTGGCGGAGGTATTGCGGGGGGATATCAGGGCATTGCGGGTGAGTCCGGAGCGGATTGCTTTGGGGAGCCGCAATGAACACGTCCAGCTGGTGGTGATGGCTGAGGTGGCGGAAGGCGTATGGGAGGATGTGACTCGTGGGGCGACGTATGTGGTTGAGGGTGGGGTGGGCGAGGTGACAGGGCGGGGATGGTTTACGGGCGGGGAGCGGGGGCGGGGGGTATTGAGCGTGGGGTATGGCGGGCGGAGCGTGGAGGTGGAGGTGGATTTGGAGTCCATGGGTGGGGAAGTTTCGGCGGATTTTATCCGCGATGTGAACCCTGTCTTGACGCGTTTGGGTTGCAATCAGGGGACGTGTCATGGGGCGAAGGATGGCAAGAACGGCTTCAAGTTGTCTTTGCGTGGGTATGATCCCCGGTATGACGTGCGTGCGTTTGTGGATGATTTGGCGGCACGTCGGGTGAATCCGGCTGCACCGGACCGGAGTTTGTTATTACTGAAGGCGACGGGGGCGGTTCCTCACGAGGGTGGCCAGTTGATGCGAGTGGGGAGCGAGGCCTATGCGATTTTGCGGAAGTGGATTGCGGAAGGGGCGGGGTTGGATGAGGGCGTATCGCGGGTGGTGAGGGTGGAGGTTCTGCCGGAGAATCCCGTGGTGGAGCGGGTGGGTGGTCGGCAGCAGGTGCGGGTTGTGGCGACGTATGGGGACGGGACTCGGAGGGACGTGACGGCGCAGGCTTTTTTCTCCAGCGGGAATGCGGATGTGGTGGAGGTATTGGAGGGTGGGTTGGTGCGGACATTACGTCGCGGAGAGGCGTCCTTGCTGGTGAGGTATGAGGGCAATTATGCGGCGACGACGTTGACGGTGATGGGGGATCGGGAGGGTTTTGAGTGGCGGGATCCCGAGATGAACAACCGGATTGACGAGCTGGTGGCGGCGAAGTGGAAGCGGATGAGGATACTCCCTAGCGGACTGTGTAGTGATGAGGAGTTTGTTCGGCGGGTGTATTTGGATTTGACGGGTTTGCCGCCGACTTCGGGGCAGGTGAGGGAGTTTCTGGCGAACGGCAGGGATACGCGGAGCAAGCGGGATGCCTTGATTGAGCGCTTGCTGGGCAGCGGGGAGTTTGTGGATCACTGGACCTTGAAGTGGGCGGATTTGTTGCAGGTGAACCGGAAGTATCTTGGCGTGGAGGGGGCGGAGGCTTTCCGGGGCTGGATACGGGAGCAGGTTTCGAGGAACCGTCCGTATGACGAGTTTGTGCGGGAGGTTCTTACGGCGAGCGGTTCCAACCGTGAGGTTCCGGCGGCTTCGTACTGGAAGATTTTGCGGGATCCGGCGGAGTCGATGGAGAACACGACGCATTTGTTTTTGGCGACGCGATTCAACTGCAACAAGTGTCATGATCATCCGTTTGAGAGGTGGACGCAGGATCAGTATTATGAGCTGGCGCAGTATTTTGCCCAGGTGGGGTTTGAGAGGGATGAGGCGAGCGGGGACAGGGTGGTTGGCGGGTCGGCAGTGGAGGGGGCGAAGCCCTTATTTGAGGTGGTGAAGGACGCGGGGCAGGGTGGGGTGGTGCATGATCGGACGGGGAAGGTGGTTGATCCGTCGTTTCCGTTTATGGTGAAGGGGGTTGATGATGGTGAGGGGAGGACGAGGCGTGAGCAGCTTGCGGCGTGGATGACGTCGCCACAGAACCGGTATTTTGCGTTGAGCTATGTGAACCGGCTTTGGGCGTATCTACTGGGGCCGGGTTTGATTGAGCCGATTGACGACATTCGGGCGGGGAATCCTCCGACCAATCCCGAGTTATTGGATCACCTGGTGCAGGAGTTTGTGGAGAGCGGGTTTAACGTGCGTCACATTTTGCGCCAGATTTGTCAGTCGAGGGTGTACCAGCTTTCATTGGAGGCGAACGAATGGAATGCGGATGACAGCATCAACTACAGCCATGCCGTTCCGCGCCGGCTGACGGCGGAGGTGCTGGTGGATTCGGTATTTGCGGTGACGGGGTCGAGGCCAGAGTTTCCCGGGGTGAAGCCGGGGATGCGGGCGGCGCAGCTGGTGGATTCGGCGGTGGATTTGCCGAGCGGGTTGCTGGCGAACCTGGGACGGCCTCCGAGGGAGAGTGCGTGTGAGTGTGAGCGCAGCAACGACTTGAAGCTGAGTTCGGTGATGGCGTTGCTGAGCGGGCCGGCGGTATCGGGTGCGGTGGGTGACACGGAGAATGCGTTGGCCCGGTTGGCGGGTGGAGGCGAGGGGGATCGCGAGGTGACGGACGAGGTGTTTTTGAGGGTGTTGAACCGGCATGCGACTTCCAGTGAGCTGGATTTGGTGGGGGAATATATGGATGGATTGGTGGATGAGCATCGGAGGCTGGGCGAGGAGTTGGAGGGTAGGGAGGCGTGGTGGCGGGGGCGGTTGCCTGAGCTGGAGGCGGCGAGGTTGTCGGCGATTGGGGATGCTGAGTTGGCGTTGTCGGGCTACATGGTGGAGCGGGCGCCGCGGGTTGTGGCGGAGCGGCGTGAGCGGCTTGAGCGGATTGCGTTGGCGGAGCGTGGGGTGAGGGAGTATGAGCCGGCGCTGGAGGGGATGTTGCGCGAGTGGGAGGAGGGGTTGGGTTCGGGGCAGCTGGACACAGTCTGGCATCCCACGACAGT
This sequence comes from Limisphaerales bacterium, assembly GCA_049451415.1. Lineage (GTDB taxonomy): Bacteria > Verrucomicrobiota > Verrucomicrobiia > Limisphaerales > JAHDYP01 > JBMTVN01. The sequence continues at coordinate 2,698 of JBMTVN010000183.1, forward strand.
GAAGAGTGTGAATGGTGGAGGGTCGGCGAAGCTGAGCATTTTATCGGATGGTTCTGTGCAATCGGTGCCGAGCGTGGGGGAGCTTCCTACCTATACAGTGGTGGTGGACAGTCCGTTGACGAACATTACCGGGGTGAAGCTGGAGGTATTGCCGGCGGCTGATTTGCCTTCTTATGGGCCGGGGCATGGGGAGGGGGATTTTGTGGTGACGGAATTTAGTGTGGACTGGGCGAGCAAGGCCAAGGCGGATCAGTTTACGAGAGTGAAGATCGGGGATGGGGCGGCTGACGTGAACGCGCCGGGGCTGGAGTTGGGTGCGCTGTGGAACAACGAGGGTGAGCAGGGGCGCAGGGAGGGTTGGGGTTTGGGGGAGGGTGAGGTGGGTCGTCCTCACTGGGCGGCTTTTGCGTTGGAGTCCTCGGTGGGGGACACGAACGGTGTGGTGCTTCGGTTTTCCATACAGCATCGGTATGAGCCCGGTCATGAGTTGGGGCGGTTTAGGTTATGGGTGACGGGGGATGATGCGGCTATTGCTGAGGGGATGCCGGCGGGTTTGCGGGAGGTGGTTCGGGTTGCGGCGCGGAAGCGGGATGAGGGGCAACTTGCACGTTTACTGGATTACATTCGGGGCAGGGATGCGGGGATGCTGCAGCGGGATTTTGTGCTGGAGCTGGCGAGGAGGCCGTTGCCTGCGGACGACAGGTTAAGGGAGCTGGAGTTGGAGTTGGAGCGGGCGGCTCGGCCGGTGCCGGTGGATTCGGTATTGGCGGGGCTGAGGCGGGACTACGCGTTGAGCGGGAGGCAGATGGAGCATCGGCGGCTGACGGCGGTGCAGGATTTGGCGTGGGCACTGATTAACACACCGGCGTTTTTGTTTAACCGGTGAGGGTTTGGATGGGGATTCACGACTGAGCAAATAACAGAAAGGCAGCAAAATGATTCATCTTCCCGGGGGTTTATGCAGTGATTTATGTGATGCGGGGATGAGGATGACACGCCGGGATTTATTGAAGCTTGGCGGGTCGACCTTGATGGGGTTGTCGTTGGGGCAGGTATTGAGGTTGCAGGCGGGGGAATCTGACAAGGGGGCTGGTGGGCCGGGCTGGGGGCGGGCCAAGAGTGTGATCATGGTGTATCTGCAGGGTGGGCCGAGCCACATTGACCTGTGGGATCCGAAGGAGGGAGTGCCTGACAAGATTCGGAGTCCGTTCAAATCGATTCCCACGAAGATCCCGGGGGTTCATTTTACGGAGTTGCTGCCGCAGCTGGCGAAAGTGAATGACAAGTTCAGCATGATCCGGTCGATGAGTTACACGCCGAACGGGTTATTTAATCACACTGCGGCGATTTACCAGATTATGACCGGGTATACGACGGACAAGGTATCGCCGTCGGGTCAACTGGAGCCGCCGAGTCCGAAGGATTTTCCGAACTTCGGTTCACAGATCGTGCGGTTGAAGCCGGCGGAGGAGCCGATGTTGCCGTTTGTGATGCTGCCGCGGCCGTTGCAGGAGTCGAACGTGGTGGGCAAGGGTGGGACGGCGGGTTTTCTGGGCAAGGCATATGATCCCTATTATCTCTATCCGGACGGCGACGACATGGACATGGGGAAGATGGAGCGGATTCGTACTGACGACCTGAAGTTGCCTCAGGAGGTATTTGCCCAGCAGTTGGATCGGCGGGCGAGGCTGCGTGATGCATTGAGTGCGAAGATGCCTGAGATTGAGCGGTCGGTGGAGCATTACCAGTTGGACGAGTATTATCAGCAGGCCCTGAGTTTGATTATCTCGGGCAAGGCGAGGGATGCGTTTGATTTGGGGCAGGAGACTGAAGGGATGCGGGATCGGTATGGGCGGAACACCTTTGGGCAGAGCTGTCTTTTGGCCAGGCGTTTAGTGGAGGCGGGGACGCGGGTGGTTGAGGTGGTATGGCCGAAGGTTGCGAATTCGGACAATCACTCCTGGGATGTGCACGTGGGTTTGTATTCACGGATGAAGAACCAATCGGCTCCGATGCTGGACCAGGGATTGAGTGCGTTGTTTGAGGATTTGGACCAGCGGGGTTTACTGGATGAGACGTTGGTGGTGGCCATTGGCGAATTTGGCCGGAGTCCGGAGAAGGGGGTGAGCACGTCGGGCAACTCGAACAGTCCGGATGGGAGGGATCACTGGCCGTATTGTTATACTTCAGTGATTGGCGGTGCGGGGATCAAGGCGGGGTATGTTCATGGTGAATCGGACAAGACGGCGTCGAGTCCGCTGGTGGATCCGGTTCATCCGACGGAATTACTGGCGACGATCTACCATGCGTTTGGGATTCATCCTGAGACGATTGTTTACAATCACTTGAACCAGCCGCGTGAGTTAGTGAAGGCAGCTGCGGTCAGCCGGCTATTTGCCTGAGCTGATTTGTGTGAGCGGCGTCTGGTTGTGCGGGGCCGGTGGGGAGGTGGGGGGCTCAGCTGATCTCGGTTGGATCAGCGGGGAGTTGCTTGAGGAGTTGTGCGAGGGTTGCTCCGAGTTTTCTGGCGGCGGCGTGGGTGTTTTTGCCGATGCGGATGAGTTGTGGGATGGTGGCGGGGTGTTTGAGGCACTGGAGAGTCAGCTGGATGGGGCGGGGGTTTCCCTGCGGGGTGAGCCACTGGTCCATGTTGCGGGGGAGGGATTCTGAAGCGATATCGGAGACTACGCGGAGGATGGCGCAGGGAATGTGGTATTGCCGGCAGATTTCGCGGATGGCATGGGATTCCATCTCAACGGCATCGGCGCGGGAGTTTTTGAAGGCGGCTTGTTTTTCTTTGGGGGTGGTTAGGATGGTGTTTGACTGGAGGAGGTTGCTTGGGCGGGAGTGGAGTTGGGTGAGGAGGGAGTCGAGTTCCGTGGCGGAGGAGGCATCGTGGATGAGGTCGCCGTGAGTGAGAGTGGGATTGAGGGCACCGGCGAAGCCGGAGGAGATCACGAGGCGGGGGTGGTGTTGCTGGATGAAAGCGGTGGCGTGTTGGGAGGCGAGTATGGGGCCAATGCCGGTGAGGAGGACATGGACATCCTGCGATTTTGGGAATGACTGCAGGAAGGGTTTCGCTTCGTTCCTGACGGCGAAAGTGATCAGGATCGGTCCCGGGGCCGGCATGGGGTGCAGGGAGGGGGCAGTTAGTCCAGGGCATCGCCGGCCTGGCGGCCTGCGAGGAGTTTTTTATAGGTGGCGAGGGCGAGGAGCGGCCAGGTATTCCGGTACATGTCGTACTTGAGGTAGTAGACTTTGGGGAATCCGGTTCCGGTAGTGGCGTCTTCGGTCCATGAACCGTCCGGGTTCTGGGCTTTGACGAGGTATTGGATACCGCGCTGGATGCTTGGGCGGTTGGGGTCGCCGAAGGCGAGGAGTCCCATGAGGGCCCAGGCGGTTTGGGATGCGGTGGTGGGGCCGCGGCCTTTGAAGACGGGGTCTTCGTAGGTATTGCAGCTCTCGCCCCAGCCGCCATTGGAGTGTTGGACACTTTCCAGCCAGTCGCGGGCTTTGAGGACCCAAGGTTCGTTCATATTGACCTTGAGGGCACGGAGGCCGCGGAGGGACTGCCAGGTTCCGTAGATGTAGTTGACGCCCCAGCGGCCGTACCAGGATCCGTCGGATTCCTGTTGGTTACGGAGGTATTGGAGGGCTTTGGCGACCTGGGGGTGGTCGGTGGGGAAGTCTTCGTAGCCGAGGAGCTCGAGGATGCGCGCGGTGATATCGGCGCATTCGGGGTCGAGCATGGCGTTGTGGTCGGCGAAGGGGACTTTTTCCAGGATATTTTTGGTGCAGTCTTTATCGAAGGCGGCCCAGCCGCCGTCTTTGCATTGGAAGCTGAGCATCCAGGTGACGGCTCGATCGAAGACTTCCTTGGCGCGTTCGGGGTTATCGGTGGGGATGAGCCGCAGGGCGAGGAGCACCATGGCGGTGTCATCGACATCCGGGTTCCATTTATTTTCGAACTCGAAGGCCCAGCCGCTGGGATCGACGTTCGCAGGGTTTTTGTGTTTCCAGTCGCCGCGGAAGCGGATTTCGCGATCAAGCACCCAATTCATGGCCTGGGTGATCCGGGGGTGGTCTTTGGGTACGCCAGATTCGCGGAGGCAGATGAGAGTGATGACCGTATCCCAGACTGGGGAGAGGCAGGGTTCGAACCAGACTTGGTCTTCGGTTTCGTGGTGGAGTTTGTAGAGGTGATCGTTCTGGCGTTGGACTTCCGGGTGGTCGTCGGGGTAGCCGAGGGCTTTGAGGGCGATGATGGAGTAGAGGATTCCCGGGAAGATGGCGGCGAGGCCATCGGAGCCTTCGAAGCGTTCGAGCATCCAGTCTTCCGCCTTTTTGAGGGACATTTTGCGGAAGGGTCGGAGGCGGTAGTTTTCGACGAATTTGTGGAGCCGATCGAGCCAGAGGAAGAAGTTGCGCCAGGTGAGGCCTTCGGGGTCGGGGGGGAGGGCCAGGTCGCGTTCGTGGAGGCCTTCGGGGTAGAGTTCGTCGAGGGTAACGGAGGGGTTGAGAGGGCGGGTAGGTTTGAAGTGATTGATAATGGCGAGGGGGACGAGCATGGCTCGGGTCCAGGAGCTCATTTCCCAGAAGTTCACGTGGAACCATTTGCCGATGAGGATGACCTCGCAGGGGATCGTGGGCACGTAATCCCAGGGGAAGAGGCCGAGGAGTGCGAGGTAGAGTTTGGAGAACGTATTCATGCGGGGGACGCCGCCCATGCGGAGGGCGATTTCCCGGGCTTTGAGCATACGGGGGTCGGTGACAGGGACGCCGGCGAGTTTGAGGGCGAGGTAGGCCTTGATGGTGGCGTTTACCTCGGCGGGGCCGCCATGGTAGAGGTTCCAGCCGCCATCGGGCAACTGGTTGGCGAGGAGGTGGTTGACGGCTTTCTGCTGCCACTGGGGATTGACCTTATTATCCCAGTGATAGTAGCAGATCATGTCGGAGACGATGGTGGTATCCACCATGAGTTCGCCCATCCAGTAGCCGTCTTTGAACTGCAGGTTCAGGAGGTTGTCCTGCGACTTCTGGATGGCCTGTTGCAAAGCATCCGGGGGCGCAGCGGTTTTCTGCGCCTGGTTTTGGGACATGGGATTCCCCGGGGAGGTTGAAACGGCCCGAATCACGTTCATGAGGATGCTGGCTGGGTTTGCGGGGTGTAAAGCGTGAATTTACTTGGCATTTGAGGTGTGTGTTTAGTCCGGGTCGGTATGGCGGACGAGGGGGAGGAGGTAGGCGGACCAGAGGATAGCGGCGGTGATCCAGGCGAGGGCGCCGTAGATGTAGTGGGAGGTCATGATTTTGGGCCAGAAATCGCCGCTGACCCGGGTTGCCATGGCGAGGAGCATGAGAGTGAGGGAGGTGGTGAGCCAGCGGTTGCGGTTTTGGAGCCGGTGGAGTTGGCCGCTATGGCCTAGGATGACGCGGGTAGCGACGACGAAGGCGATGGAGGCTAATCCTCCGATGAGAGTGAAGTGGAGGAGTGCGACGCGGAGGGTGGGCCACAGAGAGATGGCGAGGAAGCCTGTGATGAGCAGGACGGAGGAGCGGTTCCTGAAAGGGCGGTCGATGATCCCGACG
>JBMTVN010000184.1:0-8222 GCA_049451415.1 Limisphaerales bacterium
AATCAGACTCAGCCACAAAATGGGTATTGCTGCAATGCTGGGCGTTGGCGCCCACATTTAAGGCGGTTGCCCCAATGGCATAACTGGGGGTGAGTCCTACTTGACGTAGGGCATGTGCCCATAGAGTAGCCGTTGTGGTTTTTCCGTGAGTCCCAGCAACCACCCACCGATGGGGATAATGGCTCATAATATGGGCCAAGGCATCCCCGCGTTTAATAATGGGGCATCCGGCTGTTTGGGCGGCAACCAGTTCCGGGTTGTCGGCGTGAACGGCCGATGAGACAACCACACAGTCAGCGCCTTCGCTATGGTGGCTGTGGTGGCCCGAAAAAATGGTAATGCCTAAGGATTCGAGCGCTTTGGTGTAGGTGTTTCGATTTAAATCAGATCCGGTTACCACAAATCCACGCTGATGATACAGCCGAGCCAAGCCACTCATGCCCACCCCGCCAATCCCGACCAAATGAATGTGTCGCCAGTTTGGATCCCAAGATCCCCCCAGTGTTGATTGATGCGATGATAAATCCCAATATTTTTTTTCTTTCAAATGTATACTATAATACCATAGATCGTATGCATCGTGGGTTTTCAATTTTAAAGACAGCCACCAACTCTAACGCACGACGGGGGCGATTGTGGACGCCGCATGGGTATATTGATACACCCGTGTTCATGCCGGTGGGGACGCAAGCGGCGGTTAAAGGGGTATTGCCGGACCAGTTAACGGATCTGGGGGCTCAAATTATTTTGTCGAACACGTATCATTTGGCCTTGCGCCCTGGATCCGAGCGGATTCAAGCGGCGGGTGGCTTGCATTCATTTATGCACTGGGACCGTCCCATTTTAACGGACTCCGGCGGGTATCAGGTTTTTTCATTGCAATCGCAGCGGACCATTGATTCTGAAGGGGTGGTGTTTAAGTCCCATTTGGATGGGTCCAAGCATCGGTTTACGCCCAAAAATGTCATCGATCATCAGGTTCGATTGGGCAGCGATATCATGATGCCCTTGGATATTTGCACGCCATATGGGGCCAGCCACAGACAGACAGACGCGGATATGGCCATAACGCATCGGTGGGAGGCGGAGGCGGTTGATTATTGGCAGTCGTTGGGCACAGACCAATTGTTATTTGGGTTGGTTCAAGGGGGTATGTTTGATGATTTGCGGCAAGCCAGTGTGGCGGCGTTGACCCAGCACCCATTTTCGGGGTTTGCCATCGGGGGTGTGAGTGTGGGGGAGCCCGAGCCGGAGATCTTTCGGGCGGTGGAAGTGACCGAGCCGCATTTGCCGGAGGAGAAGGCTCGTTATGCGATGGGGTTGGGGACACCGGCCCAGCTGGTGGAGTTGGTGGCACGTGGGGTGGACATGTTTGATTGCGTGTTGCCAACGCGGGTGGCGCGGAACGGCACGGCTTTCACCACGAAAGGGAAGATCAGCATCAAGGGGGGGGCGTGCAAGGCCGACTTTCGACCGATTGAGGATGGGTGCACGTGTTATGCCTGCCAGAATTTCACGCGGGCCTATTTACGTCATTTGCTGAACGTGAACGAGATTTTGGGATTGCGAATGCTGAGTGTGCACAACAGTCACATGTATCTGCAGGTCATGGCCGATATCCGGAAGCACCTGGCTGAGGGTACGTTCCGGGAGTTTCGCGAGGAGTTCATCGCGGGGTATGTTCCGACGAAGCGGGTTTTGATGGGGCGGCTGAGGGCTGGTGCCGCGTGAGCGGCACGGCAGCCGGGGGCAGAGGTCGGGGGTCGGGGGTCAATTCTCAGCTCATTCGCCCTGGGACCCACGCGGGGCCCACTCAGCACTTGGCGCTTCTGAGCCATCGAAATCGGGATCGGTATCGAAAACTTAGGTTGGCGATTTGAGATGCCCGCATCCGGGATATCGCAGATTGAATATCACCGTAATCAACGAACGGAGGTCCCTATTCATGTAAGGGTGTGTTCATCCGGACATCCTCCACGCTATCAGAGGTTAGTGGTTGGGGCCGCGGTAGACGCAACGGGCGGTGCAGGTTTCGGCGACGACGAGTTCGGTGAGTTCGGGGAGGTTGGGTTTGAGGTGGGTCCAGATCCAGAGTGCGAGGTTTTCGCTGGTGGGGTTTTCGAGTCCGGGCACTTCATTCAGGTAGTAGTGGTCGAGTTGTTTCCAGAGTGGTTTGAAGGCTTTGGTGATATCGGCGTAGTCCATGACCCAGCCGTACTGGGGGTCGCATTCTCCGCTGACCACGACTTCGACCTGGAAGCTGTGTCCGTGGAGGCGTCGGCATTTGTGCTCTTGCGGAACATTGGGCAGGTGGTGTGCGGCCTCAAATTGGAAGGTTTTGCGCAGGTCGAGTTTCATGAGTATAGAGATTTTGTTTTTGGGGTTATAATTCCCAATCGGTCCAGGTGAGGAGGTCTCCGAGTGCGGGGTGGCCGTCGTGTCGCCAGGCGAGTGGCGGGTCCTGCATTTTTCCGAAGGGACAGATCCGGGTAACGCCCCATCTGGCGAGCGAGAGGGCGATGTCCTGGGCTCTTTGGCCCATGGCGGCGAGGGAGACGGTGGAGATTTTTCCTTCGAAAGCTGCGGTGGCATGCAGTGCCTCATCGGGGTCATTGATTCCCTTGACGTAGACGAACCGGTGGAGGCAGGAGCTTTGGAAGCGGGGATCATCCTCGAGCACGACCGTCCAATGCGTATTTCCGGGGCTTTGCCAGATGCGGGTGGAGGGGGTATTGGCGGCGCGGAGTTGGTAGAGGGCCTGACGGTCGGCCAAGTGGGCTGCTGTTTCGGGGGGGAGCTTTGCGCGTGGGGAGGTGGCTTGGAGTTTTTCCAGCTCTTCCCCGATCCACTGGGCGAAGAGTTCGGGGGTAACGCTGCCATGGTTTTCCACGTAGTAGAGGTGGGGGGAGAGGCAGCCGAGCTGGTCCCAGGCGGCTACATCGTGGGCGGCCTGAGTGGCGAGTTCGCGGGCGTGGAAGCGGGACAGGACTTCGCGGGCGACGTAGCCGAAGCTGACCTTGTGGCCATAGCCGAGGAAGCGGACGTGTGGGGGGATGCGTTGCCGGAGACCGGCGAGTGTTTCATCGCTTCCCTGGGCGGTGATGCAGGAGGCGTGTTCGAAGAGCGTTGTTTCGAGTGGGAGCGTGCCTCCGGGCCAGGTGGCGAGTTCGATACAGGCGGCGAGTTTGGGTTCGATGGCGTACAGAGAGTGGGCGAAGAGGCGAGGGAGGAGGTCGTTGCCTTGGGAGCATTTAACGAACTGGGCGGAGCGGGCGAGCAGGCCGAGGATGAGGCTGACGATGGTTGAGCTGGGGATATTTCCCGCGGAGAAGTGCACAAGCAACTCTGGGCCTGTGGTGATGGAGCTTCGGCTGGTTTTGAGTTCTGCTTCAGTAACGACGAAGCGGTCGAGTCGTTCCGGGTGGCCTAGTTCCTGAAGGATGAGCGAATGGAGCTCGTTAAAATTGAGCCGGCGGAAGAGGTCATCGAATCCGGCTGCGAGCGTTTCACGGGAGAAGCCGGTTTGGGCCGGGCCGTGTTCGAGGGCGAGTTGGCGGAAGGGGTCATCGGGTTCGAGCCAATTATGGCCCACTTCGCAGAGCGTATCGACGATGGCCTGGGTGGGACGGTTGGCGAGGTAGTGTTGCCGGTTCCGTTTCAGGGCCTGGCAGGCATCGGTCAGCATTCCACTGGACAGGGTGGCGCCGGGGGGCAGGTCTGCGATGAAGTAGTTGGGGAGTTCCATTATGATTGGAGGAGTGAGCATCCCCGTTGTGTTGCTCCGGTGGCCCGGCCGAGGATTTCGAAGCCATGGCTGTTGCCGACTCCGAGGTCTCCGGTTTGGATGGCCATGACGGAGCGGACGTTCGCGAGGTCGAGCAGGGTGATCAGGCCTGGTTCACTTGGGGCAGGGGACTGGTTGGTGCCGGGTTCGACGAGCCTGACCTGGCACCATGGTGGGAAGCGGAACTGACGCGGGTTGGTGCTGCCTATGGTACGGTCGTAGGCTTGGGAGCTAAGTTCGCACATGCCGTATTCACTGACGATGTGGGATGCGGGGACACCGAGGTGGTGGGTGATGAGGTTATGGAGAGTGGCCTTGGGGAGCTGGCGGGTGCGGCCTTTGTAGCCTCCGGTTTCCATGACGCGGGAGTCTGGAGGGAGGGTGAGGTGGGTTTGGGTGGCGGCGAGGTGGTCAAGGAGTTCGACGAAGCCGAAGGCCGTGCCGGAGACGAGGCAGGGTTCTCCATTACGGCATTGATGGTGGAGTATTGTGGTGATTACAGCCGGCTTGAGTTGCCAGAGGTGGTTTTCGTCGATGAATCCAAGATTCCTGGAACCGGGGGTTCCGTACCTTTGGATTACGGATTGCATCATGGCTGCGAGCGAGGAGTGCGGGGCTTCCTGCTGGCAAGGCATGAGGTTGATGAAAGTGATTTGATTGCGGTCGGGGAGCAGGTGGCGTTGAAACCAGGGCAGGACGAGTTGTTGGTAGTGAGCGAGGGAGGAATGGGAATGGTGGTGTTCGCTGGTTTCGGCGCTGGTGGTGCCGCTGGAGCGGAACACGTGATGCTGTTCGCCGGGTGGGAGGCTGGTGAGCTGGAACTCCTTGAAAGCTGACGTGGGTAGAGGAGGGATATCGGCTGTTTGGAGGACGGAATCGGGGGTGCGGCGCAGGGCGATGCAATACTGCTGATATGGTGCTACGTGATCGAACTGCAACTTGAAGAGGGTCAGTGCGAGTTCGGCAATGGCGTCCGGGCTAGCGCCATGCGGGGAAGCGGCCAGGTCAGCCAGGCGATTGTAGATGGAATCAAAGGTGATTTGTGTCATGCGGTTTTATCGTGAGCCACTGAGCTCGGGCTGGTTTTCCGCTACAGCCCAAGGGAGGTGTTAGTGCCAGCCGGAAAGCACGGTTGTCCAGCACAAAGGCTGTCCGATTGAGTACACAGTAGTCCATTGACTCTCCGGGCCGGATCGTTATGTTCACCTCGTGTCCGATCTCTTCCAGAACGCTAGTGGCTTCTTTGGCTCAGGTTCTGAGGCTGTTGTTTTTGCCTTGGTTGTGGGAGCTGCTGCGTTGTTCTCGATCTATCTTGTGGTGGATGGACTGTATCACCGCTACAAGTGGAAGAGGATTCAGCGGAAGTTCCGAGAATCCAGTGATTGGGTTCCTCCGGAATAGAGGCTGATCCGCGACGGTATTGGCCAGTCCTCCAGCGGCTTCTCGGTTTCTTTTGTCACATTAAACATCTTTATTGTGTTCTGCTTCTGTTGAACCGTGTACATGTTTTGACTGCATACGGTAACATGTTGGTAGTGAGCATGTTAAGCGGGATACGTCACTTGAATGAAATAGGTGCTTAATCAGGTCTAAGTGGTGCCATTTTATGGGCCATGAAGTTAAATCTCAGGACGAAAATCATTGTGATGGTGCTGGCCGGGTTTGTGGCGCTGGCGGTGGCGTTGAACGTGCTTTCACTTAGGCACGCCCGGCAGCAGGCGGTCGATTTGTATAAAGAGAAGGCTGCCAGCATTATTTTAGCGGCCCAGGCGTCTCGGGAGGAGATGGCGGAGAAGTGGCAGGATGGGGTCTTTACTAAAGAAACTCTACGGGCGTGGGCCGATGAGGGGAAAGTTGATCTCGTCGTGGCGTCGGTTCCAGTGGTGACGGCCTGGAAAGTGACGATGGCGAAGGCGAAGGAGGGTGGGTATGAGTTTCGGGTGCCGAAGTTTGAGCCGAGGAATGACAAGAACACGCCGGACGAGATCGAGGCTGAAGTTTTGCGGAAATTCGAGAACGAGAAGCTGGAATCGTTTTCGATGATTGACGAGGAGTTGAATGCGATCCGGTATTTTCATCCGATTCGGCTGACGCCGGAGTGCATGTTGTGTCATGGGGATCCGGCGACGAGCATGGAGATTTGGGGGAACGATCGTGGGGAGGATCCGACCGGCGCGAAGATGGAGAACTGGAAAGTGGGGGATGTGCGTGGGGCGTTTGAGGTGGTGCAGTCGCTGGATGATGTGGATGCGATGCTGCAGGCCTCGGCGATGAAGAAGGCGGGTGCGACCGCTTTGTTTCTTCTGTTAGCGTCGGGAGTGTTTTACGTGATGGTGTCGAAGTCGGTGGTGAAGCCGGTGGAGGGGATCATTGGTCGGCTGACATTGAACACGGAGAGTGTTTCCTCCTCGTCATCGCATGTGGCCGAGGCGAGTACGGGACTGGCGAATGGGGCGGCGGACCAGGCGGCGAGTTTGGAGGAGATCAGTGCGGCGTTGCATGAGATTACTGGTTTGACCAATCGGAATGCGAAATTATCGGCGGATGTATCGGTGCATGCGGGGAGTGCATCGGAGGCGACGCGGGTGGGGAGTTCGGCGATGCAGCGGATGTCGGAGGCGGTGATGCGGATCGAGAAGGCTGCCAACCAGACCACGACGATTGTGAAGTCGATTGATGAGATTGCGTTTCAGACGAACCTATTGGCGTTGAACGCGGCGGTTGAGGCTGCGAGGGCGGGTGAAACGGGGAAGGGGTTTGCGGTGGTGGCGGAGGAGGTGCGGAGCTTGGCGCAGCGCAGTGCGCAGGCCGCGCGAGACACGACCAAGTTGTTGGATGAGTCGAGTGACAGTGCGCGTCAGGGGGTGGAGGTGACTGAGGAAGTCCGGGCGACCCTGGAGCGGATTGCGACGGAGGTGGATGGGATTGGGTCGTTGGCGAGGAATGTGGATGAGGGGAGCAGGACTCAGGTGGAGCAGATTGCTGACATTTCGCGTGGCGGGGGTCGGGTTGAGACTGCTGCGGTTGTGCAGGGGCCGGAGGGTGGCGGGACGACAGGAGGGTTCAAGATCCCCGCCTTGAAACGGAACGGGAAACCTGCTGAGGCGTTCGCGACTCCTGGACCAGAGGAATTCGAGATTGTCCGCCACTGATTGCGGCAACTGCTGAGACGATTTTAGAGCCGGAGGTTACGACCTCCGGCTTGATCATTCAGGGTGTGTCTGATCAGGGCCTTGAGACGGGGATGTGTTTCAACGCTGGAGCGAGGAAATCATCCGTCGGTCATTGGTGCGGCCAACGTGATGGGGATGGCAGGGTTGACATTGGGTGGGCTGTGTGTCGATATCGCCTCGCACTCCCAGCCCTGGCCAGAGCGCTCCGTTTGATGTGGCGGGGCCTTGCCAAAAAGCGATGTAGACCATGATTAGTACAAGAGAGCCTCGATTGTCGTTAAGGGGATTTACCCTGATTGAGCTTTTGGTGGTGATTGCGATCATTGCGATTTTGGCCGGGATGCTTTTACCGGCGCTGAGTCGGGCGAAGGAGACCAGCCGGCGGGCGAAGTGCATGAGCAATCTGCGGCAGATCGGTTTAGGGATGACCGTGTATACGATGGACAATGAGGATCGTTATCTCGAGGCGCGGTTCAACTCCGTCCAGATTGCGATCAACCCACCGGAGCGGGATGCGGCGGCTACGGTGGGTTTGGTGATTTCGACCAACAGTCCGGGGATCTGGACTTGTCCGAACCGGCCTTCCTTTCCTCAATTTGAGGAGAACCTGGATCAGTGGCTGATTGGTTTTCAGTATTTTGGAGGTGTGACGAACTGGAACAATCCTGCGGGCAGCTTCAAGGCGAGGAGCCCGGTGAAGAACGGCCAGTCGCAGCCGGGATGGGTTTTGGCGGCGGATGCAGTCATGAAGATTGATGGCGAGTGGGGTGGCGGGCGTGACGTTGCTTTCAAGGGGATGCCTCCGCACAAGTCTTCTTCGACCCGGCTGCCTGAAGGGGGAAACCAGCTGCGAGTGGATGGGTCGGTGGGTTGGCAGAAATTCCAGCAGATGTTGTTCATCCACAGTTGGAACACGGGGGGGAGTCGGGATGCCTACTTTTACCAGGAAGATTTGGGGGACGAGCTGGAGGCCAAGATTGAGCAGATCCGGGCGAGGTATTAGACCCGGGGTAGATTTTGCGCGTGGGCGGCGGGTTGACGTTGGCTGGAGCGGTCGCTGAGGTTGAGATGATCCGGATGACATGCGGGTGGACGTCGCTGGCTTTCGAGGGGACGAATACCATGAGTGGTCTGGGGACCATCGTCTTGGATGGAACGACATCGGGTAACAAATATCTCGAGATGCAGGCGGAAGGGGAGCTGACCTTGGGGAGTGGCATCGTCGTCCGGGGCGGACGCGGGATTCTGGGCGGAAGCTACTTCTT
>JBMTVN010000185.1:0-8135 GCA_049451415.1 Limisphaerales bacterium
TGGACGGCCGGTCCTTGAGGCGTTGACTGAGCGGCGACATTAGCCGTAAACGATTGCACCCGTGAAGAACCCCGAGCAGCCATCCTTGGAAGCCCTTCGATCAGAAGGTGACTTGAATTTGTCTCCACATCGCGCGGGCTGGCAGGAGAGTCATCTGGGTCCAGGGACCAAGGCGATTTTGAAGGACGATGCTGAATGGTTTCTGCACCAGTCGCTGTCCACCCCCTGCTTGAATGTGATGCGTGGGGCGTCGGGTTCTCACATTGAGGATTCCGAGGGCAGGCGCATTCTGGATTTTCATGGGAACAACGTGCATCAGGTTGGATTTGGGCATCCCAAGGTGGTGGAGGCGATCAAGGCGCAGTTGGACCGCTTGTCCTTTTGCACCCGGCGATACACGTGTGAACCGGCGATTGACCTGGCCAAGGCTTTGGCTGGGCGTACCGGGGGTGATTTAAATCGCGTTCTTTTTGCTCCCGGAGGGAGTCTGGCTATCGGGATGGCTTTGAAGTTGGCGAGAGTAGCGACGGGTCGGTTCAAGACCGTTTCGATGTGGGAGTCCTTCCATGGGGCTTCGTTGGATGCGATCAGCATTGGGGGCGAGGCAGTATTCCGGAATGGGATAGGTCCTTTGCTTCCCGGCTGTGAGCATGTGCCCCCTCCTGACCATCGGAAGTGTCCGTTTCGGTGTGGGACAGCGTGTAATTTGGCGTGTGCGGATTACGTGGAATATGTGCTGGAGCGGGAGGGTGATGTAGCTGCCGTGATTGGCGAGACCGTGCGGTGCACGCCGTTTATTCCTCCGGTGGAGTATTGGCAGCGGATCCGGGCAGCTTGCGATCGCCACGGTGCGCTTTTGATTCTGGATGAGATTCCTATTGGTCTGGGACGGACGGGGCGTTTTTTTGCGTATGAGCACTATGGTGTTGTGCCGGACATGGTGGTGTTGGGCAAGGGTTTGGGCGGTGGGGTAATGCCTTTGGCTGCGTTGCTGGTGAGAGAGGGCTTGAATGTGGCTGGAGAGCGTGCCCTGGGGCACTACACGCACGAGAAAAATCCGGTGGCCTGCGCTGCCGGTTTGGCGACCCTGCAAGTATTGGAGGACGAGGGGTTGGTGGCGAGGGCTGAGCTTTTGGGAAGGCGGGCCCTGGCAGATCTGGAGGCGCTGAGGGCGCGGCATCCGATGATCGGTGAGGTTCGTGGCTTGGGTTTGCTGATGGGGGTGGAGCTGGTTCACGGGGGCAAGCCGGCAACCGATGCTGCAGAACGGGTGATGTATGCGGCATTGCGTCGGGGGCTGAACTTCAAGGTGACTCAAGGGAATCTGCTGACGTTGACCCCCTCCTTGGTGTTGAAGGACGAGGAGTGGGAGGAAGCTTTAGGGATTCTGGACGCGGCATTGAGCGAGGTTGGGGCGAACCCCATTGCGGAGACCTAGGATGAATGAACTGATGGATAACCAGGCGGTGGCGCGCTTTTTTCCGGGCGGGTCCAATGGGGAATATGGGCTTCCGGTCGAGCTGGTCCCGGTATTGTCGCGTGGTCGGGGATGTCGGGTGTGGGATCAAGCGGGGCGGGAGTTTTTGGACATGACCATGGCCTGGGGTGCCGCGCTGGTGGGGCATGCGCATCCGGCTATCCTGGAGGCGGCGGTAGCGCAGGCAGCACTCGGTGCCAATTTTGCCGCAGTGAATGAGCGATCGCTGGAGCTCGCGGAGCGGCTGGTGGGGATTTTGCCTTGTGCGGAGCAGGTGCGGTTTGTGACATCCGGCACGGAGGCAACCCTGTTGTGTTTGAGGATTGCCCATGCGGCTACCGGTCGGCGCAGGATCCTGAAGTTCGCCGGCGCGTATCACGGACAGCATTCTGCGGGTATCGCGGGGATGCTGCGAGGGGCCGGGGCGGATGGGATGGAAGCGGACCTGCATGGTTGTGCCGATCCCGGTCTGGAGGGGCGTATCCTGGTGGCCCCGTTCAATGATCTTGAGGGCACCAGAGTGGTATTTCAGCGTTATGGCCACGAGATTGCCGCCGTATTGGTGGAGCCGTTGCATCGATGCTTGGCCCCTTTGCCGGGGTTCCTGGCCGGCGTACGGGAGTTGGCGACCAAACACGGCAACGTCCTGATTTTTGATGAAACCGTGACCGGCTTTCGTCTGGGCTTGAGTGGGGCCCAGGGACGATATGGCGTGGTGCCGGACCTGGCGGCCTTCGGCAAGGCCCTTGGCGGGGGGTATCCACTGGGTGCCTATGCGGGGTCGGCGGAGCTAATGCGGCATGTCGATGAGCATGGTGTTGATGGGGCGGGCTACGTGTGGTCGGCATCGACCGCAGGGGGTAATCCGGTTTCCTGTGCGGCGGCTTTGGCGACGTTGGATGTCCTGTCGGAGGATGGAGTCTATGACCGGCTGTTTGCCATGGGTGCGAGGTTGCGCGAGCTGTTGGCTCGTGTGATGGGGGATGCGGGAGAAGTGGTGCAGACGCTGGGAGAAGGTCCCCTGGCGCAGGTGGCGTTTTCGAGTGCCCCGGTGACGAGCCATCGGGGCTGGATGGCCTCGGATCGTCAGCGGGGTCGTGCCTTGATGCTGGCGTTGGTGCGGGTGGGGGTGTTTTTGAACCCCATGGGAACAAAGCTGTATTTATCGATTGCCCACGGGGAGGAGGACCTGGAGGAATTGGGCGATAAACTGGGCAGGGCAGTGGGGCGTTTGTGAATCGGGCTGGATGGTGTTGCGGGTTTGCGCTAGGAGAGGACAAAGTCCTTTACCCGTGAGCTTATCCTCCCTATGTCATGGATGGTAAGACGGGCGATGAACGGTTCAGACGATGACTGCAGAACAACAGGGCGAGACCATGACTTTACCGAGTTCACACGATAAGCTGCTTTTTACTCCGGGTCCATTGACCACGAGTTTGAGCGTGAAGGCCGCGATGTTGCACGATGCGGGTTCGTGGCACGATGAATTCAATGACGTTGTCACGTCGATCCGCAGCCGCTTGCTTGCGGTTGCCGGCACCTCCGTGGAGGCGGGGTTTGAGTGTGTTTTGATGCAGGGTAGCGGGACCTTTGGTGTCGAGTCCGTGATCGGATCGGTGATTCCCCCGCAAGGGCGTGTGCTCATCCTGACCAACGGTGCTTATGGCGACCGGATCGTGGCGATGGCGAAGGTGTTGAAGCTCGACCACTGCGTCCTGCGGACCGCCGAGGATGTCGTGCCGTCGGCCGGGGAGGTGGATCGTATGCTGCAGGAGGATGCCGCGATCACACACGTCGTGGTGGTGCACTGCGAGACGACCACGGGGATCCTGAATCCGCTGGAATCCATCGGGGCGGTGGTGAAGCGGCATGGACGGAGGCTCATAGTGGATGCCATGAGCAGTTTTGGAGCGATACCCGTCGACCTTGAAGCGGTGGGTGTGGATTTCCTGATTTCATCGGCGAACAAGTGCATTGAGGGAGTGCCGGGCTTTTCGTTTGTTCTTGCGCGGCGCGAGCCTCTCGTGGCGTCCGAGGGCTGGGCGCGGAGTCTGAGTCTGGATTTGCTGGGGCAGTGGAAGGGATTTGAGAAGAACCGTCAGTTTCGTTACACCCCACCCACTCATGCGCTTCTTGCCTTTGATCAGGCTCTGAAGGAACTGGAACAGGAGGGGGGGATCCAGGCCCGGGGTGCAAGATACAAGACGAATCATGCCGTGCTCATGGAAGGCATTGCCCAGCTTGGACTGAAGTCCTTTCTAAAGCCTGAAGTGCAAAGCTACATCATCACTGCATTTCATTGTCCAAAGGATGCGGCTTTTGAGTTTCGCGCGTTCTACAACCAGCTTAGTGACCGTGGAATGATCATTTATCCCGGCAAGTTGACCCAAGTGGATACCTTTCGTATCGGGAATATTGGTCGTCTCTTTCCGTCGGACATTGAGCATCTGCTGGCGGCCTTGGAGGGGGGATTGCGTGCCTTGGGTTGCAACCTGCCCTTTGGCTCCTGAGGTCGCCTTGGGTGACTGGCGCGGGTGGAGGGAGGCTGGGGGTGATTCATGTTTGACCCTTGGGCGTTTAGGAGGATGATGTCCTCCATGACACCTTCTTCGGGACTTTCACGCAGGCAGTTTTTGCGCCGTTCGGCTACGGCGGGTTTGTTGGCTTCGACTTACAAGGCCTGGTCTCTTGATGGGGGGGGTAGAAAGTATCGGACCGCCCTGATTGGGAGCGGTTGGTGGGGGAACAACATCCTGGGCGAGGCGATGGCGAGTGGTGAGTGTCGAATCGTCGGGGTGTGTGATGTGGATCGACGGTTGATGAACCCGACAGTGGAGCGGGTAGAGAAGGAGATGGGGGAAAAGCCGAAAGGGTATCAGGACTATCGCGAGCTTTTGTCGGATCTGAAGCCCGACATTTGCATCGTGGCCTCGCCGGATCATTGGCATCCACTGCAGACGATTGATGCGGTGAACTCCGGTGCTCACGTGTACGTGGAAAAGCCGATCGGGCATACCATCCAGGAGGGACGGGCGATGGTGAATGCGGCGAGGGCTGCGGGGAAGGTGGTGCAGGTGGGGACACATCGTCGGGTATCCCCGCACTGCATAGCTGCGCGAGATTTTGTGAGGTCAGGCAAGTTGGGTAAGGTGGGGATGATTCGTGCGTTTGTGCACTATGGTGGTGATGGTCCTGAGCAGCCGCGAAAAAACAGTGAACCGCCCAGGGAGCTGGACTGGGACATGTGGTGTGGTCCTGCGCCGATGCGTCCTTACAATGGTGATCCGTCCAACCCTTGGGGTGGGGGAATTCATCCGCGGGGTTTTCGGAGCTATCTGGACTATGCGAATGGGACGCTGGGGGATTGGGGGATTCACTGGATGGACCAGATCCTGTGGATCATGGATCGCAAGTGGCCGGAGCAGGTTTACAGCACGGGTGGTCGTCCTATTCTAGGGCCTCCGGTTTTGAATGAGAACGAGCAGACCTCAGACGCGCCGGACCATCAGATTGCGAGTTTCAAGTTCGATGGTTTTGATGCCTGTTGGGAGCACCGCCGATTTGCGGCCAACAATGCGGAGAAGGGTGAGAATGTGGGCTGCTATTTCTATGGCACGGAGGGGACGCTCCATGTTGGGTGGCACAAAGGGACCGTCTTTTATCCGACTGATTCAAAGAAGGAGATTGTGCGGATTGATGCCCAGCTGCATGAGCCGGATCAGCAGAACATCAAGGAGGTCTGGTCGGATCTGATGGGGAGTATCAAGACGGGCCGGAAGCCTATCTGTGACATTGAGGAGGTGCATCGTTCCACCAACATGAGTTTGCTGGGGATGTTATCTTTCAAGCTGGGGCGGAGCCTGCAGTGGGACGGTGCAAAGGAGCGGGTTATTGGGGACCCTGAGGCCAACAGCATGTTGAGACGAGAGTACCGGAAGGGTTGGGTGTATCCGGTCGCGTAGCTGTTGATTGGGAGTAAGGATTATCGGCGCACGTGCGCCAATAATCCTTACGGGATCAAGGTGATGGCGGGGGTTTGTTTACCTGCGGGCTGAGGCGTGTTGTTGGAGCCAGACGGGGTCAGCACTTCCCCGGAGCGAATAATTGTGGCTGTGCCAGTCCATGTCTTTGGGAGGGTTATAGGTCCTGGAATCTGACCAGCGATGGCTTTCGGAGTGACCGTCGGCGTAACTCATGACAGTATTGGCACCGTGGTAGTTGGCGGGAAGGTGATAGAAGCTGGGGCTGGTCATGATGATGCCGAAGAAGGGACGGCAGATGCTGAGCGAGTGTACTTCTGAGAAGACGAAGGTTTGAGAGGGGCCCGGGTCGACGAAGTCGGTGCCCTTCTTGAAGACGCGGTAGCCGTTAGCGGGGTTGTTACGGTAGTCATCTCCCTCCCAACCGACGAAGGAATTCATGGCGTAGCTACGCACCACGCGCTGCATTTTACCGTTTACCATTTCCATGGTCTTATCTGCGGGGCAGCGATAGATCTCGGTTGTTTTGAGGTAGGGGCCGAAGAGGGAGCGCAGGGGGTCAGTGAGCAGGAACAGGTTGGTATTGTCGGCGACCTGGCCCTCGAAACTGCCGCCGACCCAAGTGGGTATGTTGGCCTGGTCTCCCCGGCCATTGGAGACGAGGCGATCCTGATAGTCATCGGCGTATAACTGCCAGATGAGCTGGAGTTGTTTGGTATGGTTCAGGCAGGCGATGGCGTGGGCTTTGGATTTGGCCTTGGAGAGTGCGGGGAGCAGCATGCCGGCGAGGATGGCGATGATTGCTATGACCACGAGGAGTTCGATGAGAGTGAATGCGTGGCGGGATGCGCCGTGCCGCTTGGCTGGGAGGCAAGAGTTCATACGAATAGGAGGGATAATTGACCATGCGGAAGGATCGGACAACCCTTAATGCTGTGGGCCGGGGGATGAGTTTAGGGGTTGCCAGGAGTCTGACTGCCAGCGGAGGAGGTGAAGGGGGAGCATGCGGCGTCCACTGGCATCGAAGGTGAGGGGGCCGGAGAGGCCGCTGAGGTTGTCGGGGAGTTGCACGCGTCCGGGCGTGGTGGCTGGAGTGAGGATATTGCGGAGTAGGATGACGGCGTCGGCGGCGAGCAGGTCAGCCGGCGTGGGGGGGGTGCCGGCTTGGCTTGTGTAAAGCGTGGAGAAGCTGGTGAGGGTCTGGGAGCTTGACGGAGACCAAGCGGGGAGGAGGAAGCCGGTGGCATGCGGTCCTGCGGTGCCGGTGAATTCCGGTGATTGAAGGTTGAGCGGGCCGGCGAGGATCCCTGAGTAGCCTTGTTGGCGCAGGAGGCTGGCGAGTTTGGCTGCGGGTTTGGTATCGAGCCACAGGAGGATGGCAGTGGGTATGGGGTGGAGTGCCTGCTGGACCAAATTGGTATACGAATCCGGGTTTGCTGGAAGGGCAAGGACAACGGGGGTGGGGTGGTGGATGGTGGTGGTTACCCGTGCGAGGTCGTTGCTGATTTCGCGTCCGGCTCTGCCTTCGGGGACGATGGCTATCCATGGGGGCGGGTGGTGGTTACGAATTTCCTTCAGGATGGTCAGGGCCTGCTTTTGGGTGTCGGGTATGACCTGCAGACTCCAGGGGATTCCGGCACCGACGACCGAGGTATCCGGGCAGAGAGTTATCGTGGGGACGCCTGTGCGGCCGGCGACTTGGAGGACGAGGTGGCTGGCGGTTCCATCGGGTGGGGTGATCAATCCGAGGACGGCATCATCGAGGGCGAGTCGGGCGGCCTCGGTTCCATCGTCACCCCACTGTCCGATCCTGCCGCGGACGATGAGATCAGCGGTTGGCAGGGGTGGGTTGAGGGGAAGCGTGGTGGTGAGGTTGGCGGCGAGCAGGAGGGATTGGCGGCCTGGTGTGTCTGGTGGGAGGAGGAGCCCGATCCTGGTATTGGTGGCTCCGTGGATGAGGTGGCTGCAGAGCAGGAGGCTGAGCAGGTGTGCGAGCGGGCCGTAGGGGCTCTTGGCACGGCTCATGGGCCGGTCGGGGTGGATTGGTTTTGGCTGAGGATATCGGCGGTGTCTGGAGGCGGCGTGAAGTGCCATTCACCTGATTCGAAGCGGGCGGTCCGCATGGGTGCAGTGTTATCCCAGCGGCCGTCGAAGGTCATGGGGCCGGTGACACCGTGCCAGGAGTCGAGGTTGGCGAGGTAATCCCGGACGCGGAAGCGGTTGGGGCCCGCCTTGTCGATGGCCTCCATCATGAGGCGGGCGCCGTCGTAGCCATAGGCGGCATAGATATCCGGCTTTTCACCCCAGCGTTTTTCGTAACGGCTGGCGAAGGTGGTCCAAATTGCATCAGTGCGGTCTGGATCGAAGTAGTAGGGGATGGTGAAGCCTTCGGCGGCTGTCCCGGCGGCCTGCTGGAAGGACGTTTCATAGAGTCGGTCGAAGCCGAAGAAGCGGGCGGTGATACCGGCTTCACGGAAGATGCGGGCGTAGCGGCCGACGTCGGCTGGTTGACCATAGAACAGCACTGCATCCGGGTTGGCAGACTGGATGGCGGCGAGTTGGGTGGAGACATCCTCCTGGCCGGGGAGGAAGAAGAGGTGTTGGACTGGCGGGTAACCCAGGCGTCGAAAGAAATTGATGAAGAGCATGACACCGACGCCGCCGGGCCGGCTCCTTTT
>JBMTVN010000186.1:0-8111 GCA_049451415.1 Limisphaerales bacterium
GCTGCTCCAAAAACATCGCCTGCAACTCCCGCGGCGGCCCGGGTAACATCGCCAGCCACCCCCGCCCCTCCTCCCCCGGAAAAATTAACCCCGGCGCCGTGCCGTTGCGGTTGTCCATCACCACCGCCCCCTCAGGCACCATTGCCTGAACCCAAACCCGCTCAGGCACAGCCCGCCCTCGACTGGAATAAAATTCCGCCAGCTTCACCCTGATGCCCGCATCCTCCACCAAGGACCGCCCCAGTAACCGCGCCACGTGCTCGCGCGTCAAATCATCCGAAGTCGGCCCCAAGCCCCCCGTCGTGATCACCCCATCCGCCCGACCCAACGCCTCCCGCACAGCCTCCTCAATCATCCAACCCGTATCCGCTACCGCCACCTGCCTCACCACATCATGCCCCATCTCAACCAGCCTCCTCCCCAACCAAACCACATGCGTGTTTACCCTGCGCCCCTGAAGCAACTCCGCCCCCGTGTTGATGATCTCAATCTTCATGCCGATAAAGCCAAGATCCTCCCACCGCACCCAAACCAAAGCAAATCATCCCCTCCAAAACACTTCACACCTGCTCGCTCTTGTGTTTCCATGCGTGCCATGCAAGTGGATCTGGGTATCTGGACCTGGCTCAACCGTGCCGTGGTGGTGCTGCTCGTCGTAGCCGCCATCATCGGACTCGGAGCCTGGTACGTGCCCAGACTCCAGGATAACGAGGCTCTGCGCCTCAGCATCTACGACCTGGAACAGGAACTCGGCAGAGAACTCCAAACCTCCAACTTGCTCAGCGCTCAAATCAGCGCCTCAAAAGACCCACGCCAAATCATTCGCTGGCTGCGTGAATCCCAAAACTGGGCCCGCACCAACGAAACTGTCATCCGGTTCGTCGAACCCACCGATCGACGCAGCCGCCGCTGACCACTCTCCCGCCCCGCACCCCAGCCACCACCGGCTACCGGAGCTGGCCAAACCTGCCCCGGCTCAAACCGTCATGATCTCCTTCTCCTTGTGCTGCAAATGCTGGTCGATCTTGGAGATATACTGGTCCGTCAGCTTCTGAACCTCCTTCTCCGCGTGCGTCACCTCGTCCTCCGTCACGCCACCAGCCTTGCTCTCCTTCTTCAAATGCTCAATCGCATCCCGCCGAACGTGACGAATCGCTACCCGGCCATCCTCCGCCTTCTTCTTCACAATCTTCACAAACTCCTGGCGCCGCTCCTGGCTCAGCTCAGGAAAAATGATCCGTAACACCTTCTTGTCCACCGCCGGGTTCAACCCCAAATTGCTCTTCTGAATCGCCTTGTCTATCGCCCCCAGCGTGCTCGCATCCCATGGCTGAATCACCAGAACCCGATGCTCCGGTGCCGTGATCCCAGCCAACTCCCGAATCCGCATCTGTGACCCGTAAACATCCACCACAATGTTCTCAACCAAACCCGGCGATGCCTTGCCAGTCCGCACCCCCGCAAAATCCTGCTGAACAACATGCTCCGTCTTCTGCATCTTTTCCTCAGCCTCGAATAAAATCTCGTCGATCGGCATAACTTCGCTTTTGTTGAATTGTTGGAGATCCTACCAAGCACCCGCCAAGCTGTATAGCCACCCTTCGCCAAATGAACCCTAGGCCGAAACCAGCGTCCCCACCTTGTCCCCCAAAACTACCCGACGCAAATTCCCCGCCTTAAACAAATCAAACACCACAATCGGCATCAAATTGTCCGCACACAGGGTAAACGCCGTCGAATCCATCACTTTCAACCGCAAGCGCAAAGCCTCAGCATACGAGATCTGACGATAGCGCTTCGCCTCCGGATTCTTGAATGGATCGCTGTCGTAAATCCCATCCACCTTCGTCGCCTTCAAAATCACCTCAGCCCCAATCTCGTTCGCCCTCAAAGCAGCAGCAGTGTCCGTCGAGAAAAACGGATTCCCCGTGCCACCACCAAAGATCACCACGCGCCCCTTCTCCAAATGCCGGATAGCCCGGCGCCGAATAAACGGCTCCGCCACCTGCGACATCGAAATCGCACTCTGCACCCGCGTCTCAATCCCCAGCTTCTCCAAGGCATCCTGAAGAGCCAGCGCATTGATCACCGTCGCCAGCATCCCCATGTGATCCCCCGTCACCCGCTCAATCCCCCGCTCACAACCCGGCAACCCCCTGAAAATATTCCCCCCGCCAACCACAACCAGTAACTCCACCCCCAAACGCTGCACATCCCTCACCTGCTTCGCCGTATCCAAAATGGCATCAGCGTTGATCCCGTTCCCCTCACGACCGCCAAGAGCCTCTCCACTCAACTTCAACAGCAGACGTTTATACTTTGGTTTGCGAGCTTTCTTCATGCAGATACAAAAATTGGGGGTGGCCTCAACGAAACCACCCCCAACAGTTAAACTCAACGCTATTCAGCGCTAACTTCCCCCACCTGAAACCGCAGGAACTGCTTCACCGTAATCGTGTCGCCAAGCTCCTTCGCCAACGACTCCACGTGTTCCTTCACCGTCACTTCTGAGTTGCGCTTGATGAACCCCTGGTCAATCAGGCAGACACCCTGGAAAAACTTCTCCAGCTTGCCAGCGACAATCTTGTCAATCACCGCAGCCGGCTTGTCCTTCACCTGCTCCGCAGCAATCTCCCGCTCCTTCGCCACCACAGCCGGATCCAGCTCCTCACGGCTCACCGCACTCGGCGATGCAGCCGTCACCTGCAGGGCAATGTCCTTCACAAATTGCTGGAACGCAGGCTGACCCAACGTCGCCTCCTGACCAGCCGAAACCTCCACCAAAACCCCGATCTTCGCCCCATGGTGAATGTAAGCCGCCACCAAACCGGTCCCGCTCACCTCCAGCGACTGATGACGCGAAATCTTGATGTTCTCCCCGATACGAGCCACCTGCTCCTCCCGCATCGACTCCAGGTTGGCATCGGGCTGCTCCACCAACAACCGGGCAACCTCACCCGCAAACGCCTGAAAGCTGTCGTTGCGCGCAACAAAATCCGTCTGGCAATTCACCTCAACCAAACCCCCACGCTTGCCACCAGGAACGATATACTGCGCAATCACACCCTCGCGGGCCTCCTTCGCCGCCTTCTTCTCCGAAGTCGCAGCTCCCTTCTTGCGCAAAAAGTCCACCGCCGCGTCAAAGTCGCCCTGAGTCTCCGTCAAAGCCTTCTTGCACTCCATCATCCCGGCACCAGTCTGTGCCCTCAGCTTGGCCACTAGGGCCGCAGTAATCTCAGCCATAAATCCTTTCCTTTCCTTTCTATCTTAATAAAAGGCGGGGGCCTGCCAGCGAGATCGGCTCAAAACCGATTCCCCAAGGCCAAGCCCCCAGCCAGAAATCACAATCTGAACAATTACGCACCCGCCGGCGCCTCGCCAGCACCCGCCGCAGGAGCTTCAACTGCCGGGGCCGCCGCAGGCACTTCCACCGGAGCCGGAGCCGGAGCCGCCACCGGGGCAGCAGCCTCAACCGCCGCCGCAGGAGCCGGAGCCGCCTGCTCAGCCTTGCGGCCAAACTTGGCTTCATACTCCATCTTCGCCCGCGTAATCGCCTGCACCACCGTGTTCAAAATCAACCGCACCGAGCGGATCGCATCGTCATTGCCCGCAATCGGAAGATCCACAATGTCCGGATCACAGTTCGTGTCCACCAGTGCCACAATCGGAATCTTCAGCCGGCGAGCCTCAGCCACAGCGTTGTGCTCACGCTTGATGTCCACGATGAACACCGCATTCGGATTCTGGTCCAAAGTGCGAATACCACCCAGATTCTTCACCAACCGGGCCATCTCGCGACGCAGGCTGGACTGCTCCTGCTTCACATACCCGTTGATCGAACCGTCCGTCTCCAGCTGCTCAATGTGCTTGAGCCGCCCCAGCGAACGCTTGATCGTCTTCAAATTCGTCAAAGTCCCACCCAGCCAGCGCTCCGTCACAAACGGCTGACCGCAGGCCTCCGCAGCTTCACGCACCGCCTGCTGCGCCTGCTTCTTCGTCCCCACAAAAAGCACCTTGCCCCCCTTGCTCACGGTCTGCTCCAGAAAATTGCAGGCCGCCTCCAACTGACCCATCGTCTTGCTCAGGTCAATAATGTGAATGCCGTTGCGCGCATCGAAGATGTACTTCTTCATCCGCGGATTCCAACGACGTGTCTGGTGCCCGAAATGAACACCAGCCTCCAACAGCTCTTTAATACCGATAGTTATCACAGTGTTATGTGAGGTTTCAGTGCCAGATCAACCCGGCACCATCCCCAACCACAGGGGGATTCCAGTTCAGTGTTGTTATGCCCGCCAGCAACCACCCGGTCGCAGACCGCGCAAAGCGCGTCAAAAGGCCTTCTCCTCCCCGGAACGCCAGCTGGCGACCGGAAAAAGAGCCGATAAACTAGCAAAGCCCCCCAACGCTGCAACCCTTATTTTGAAACCCTCCAGCCCCCAAATACCCCCCCAAGCTCACGCAAAACTTGACCCAGTCCGCCCCCAAAGTTCAACTCCACCCCAGGCAACCCCTCCGCCTCCTCCAGCTCGTCCTGATCACTGCATTCCTCTGCCTCCATTCGAATTCCATCAGCCTCGCAGCTGATAGTCCGCCCAAGTCCGAAGAGATCCGCCACCAAACCGCCGAAATCGAACGCCTCCAGCAGGAACTCGAAAAAACCCGCCAGAACCTCGGTGAGCTCCAGAATACCCCCGCCCCAAACCCCGAAGCCCAGGCAGAAATCCAGCACCCGCCCCCACCCGAACCCTCCCTCGAAACAGCCATCCAAGCCCATCAACTCGCCCACCTCTTCCTCTCCAGCCCCAAAGAAGCCGCCAACCGCTACAAGGGAAAAACCTTCCGCATCCAGGGATCCGTGGAAGATTTCGACCAAAAACGATTCGTCCGCAGCTTCTTCCTCCTCCTCTCTACCGACAACCCGGATATCGACCTCCATTGCCAGTTCTCCTACGTGAATGATCATCGCAAGGTCTACGCTGACAAACGGGAACGCCAGCTCCTCGGCGAATCCCCCAACGGCGTTGCTCGCGTCCTCGCTTCCAAAGGCCAGCTCGTCACCATCCAAGGCAAATGCCTCGGACTCAAAGGCGAAACACTCGAGTTTAAGGATTGCTCCGTCATCCAATAACGCTAAACCAATAAAACGACTGATTAATCCAACCATCTCTCCTTATAGTCCCTCGCAATGAAGCTCCTCCTGACCACCCTCTCCGCCTTCCTGATTACCCAGATCACCACCCAAGCCCACCAAGGCTCCCACCTCTCAGTGCATGATACCGTCGCCGGAATCACCCGCAGACTTCGCCAAACCTACGAACCGGAAGAACTCAAGCACCTCACCCGCCAACAGGTCGAATCCAACCTCACCCGCGATGACCTGCATGCACTCGCCACCGCCCACATCACCTTCGAAATCAATACCCCCGCCATAGTCTTCGTCCTCCACGACACCAGCCTCGGAAATGACCCCTTCTGGCTGGAATCCGAGAACTTCGAAAATACCGGCTCCACTTGGGAGATCATCGACGAGAAATTCCAGCTCTGGCGCAAGACCTTCCCCGCCGGAACCGTAGGCCTCGGCGTCAATAGCATCTCCGGTGGCGGCGAACATTACCTCATCGCCCTGAAACCAACCGACCCCGCAGCCAACCTTCATGTCTCCAATCTCTACCCCGGCCAACTCCGCCTCACTACCCTCAAACCCGACACAGCCCCCTACGCCGACCTCGATGTCACCTTCCCCTCCGTCCCCGAATCATTGCAAAATCTGCCCTTCATCCAAACGCTCAGGAATAGCCGTGCCGATGGAAAACTCCTGGGACTCTTCCGCACCACCCAGCACGCAAGCACCCCCCAGCCTGACCACGTCGTCCTCACCTGGAACAACAACCCCCAAACCAGCCAAACCATCCAGTGGCGCACCTCCTCGAACACCACCAAGGGACTCGTCGCCTACCAGGAACGCGCCCTCTATCACCACCCTAAACCCCATGGCCTGAAAAAAATCAAAGCCCACACCACGACCCTCACAGATCCCTACCTCGTCAATGACCCCGCCATCCATCGCCATACCGCGACTCTCACCGGACTCAAACCCAATACCACCTACGTCTACTCCGTTGGCGATGGCTCCCGCAACGGCTGGTCCGAACTCGCTGAATTCACCACCGCCCCGGATCAAATCCGCCCCTTCTCCTTCGTCTATATGGGCGACGCCCAAAATGGCCTGGACCGCTGGGGCACTCTCGCCCACAACGCCTTCCGGGAGCGCCCCGATGCCGCCTTCTACCTCATGGCCGGCGACCTCATAAACCGCGGCAACGAACGCGATGACTGGGACAGCTTCTTCGCCAATGCCACCGGTATATTCAACCGCCGCCCGCTCGTCCCCGTCATCGGAAACCATGAATGCCAAGGCGGACACCCCACGCTTTACCTCGAACAATTCAGCCTCCCCCTGAACGGCCCCGCAAATATCGAGGCCGAACGCTGCTACGCATTCGAATACAGTAACGCCCTCTTCGTCATCCTCGACTCCAACCTCGAACCCGAAACCATGACCCCGTGGCTCGAAAACACCCTCGCCCACTCAAAAGCCACCTGGAAATTCGTCGCCTACCACCACCCCGCCTACTCCTCCTCCCCGGGACGCGATAATGCAAAGCTCCGCAGGGAATGGACCCCGCTCTTCGATAAATACCACGTAGACCTCGCCCTCCAAGGCCACGACCACGCCTACCTCCGCACCCACCCCTTGCGCAATAACCAGCGGGTCGAAAATCCAGCCAATGGCACCACCTACGTCGTCTCCGTCTCCGGTACAAAAATGTACGACCAGGCATCCCGCGAAACCACCGCCTTCGGCATGACCAAAGTCGCCACCTACCAAACCCTCGACATCCAAATCTCCGGGGACCGACTCGTCTACCGCGCCTACGACATCGACGGCAACCTCCGCGACGAACTCATCATCGCCAAATAATAACCCCACCCCGGCAAGAAACATCCCCCGCACGTCACGCAGAACGCGCTCCAATCGCTTCCACCAACAACCCCAAAGCCTCCGGACGATTCACCGCCCCCACCAGACGCATGTCCCGCCGGGTGTCGACCACCGGCACGTTCCGTAACTCGCTCGCCAATAACACCGGCAACACGTCCAAAACCTTCTGCTCCGGTGTCAAACACGGCGGAGGAGGCCGCATGATGTCATGCGCAATCACACTCCCCAACTCCTCCGCATCCCCCAAATGCTGCTTCAAATCTTCCAAGGCCAAAATCCCCACTAAACGCCCCCCTGCCGTCACCACCGGCAAAAAGTTGACCGGACTGGACATAAACCGGTTCACCACCTCCCGGTATTTCGTGTTCGTCAACACCGGCCGAACCGGCGACCGCATCAAATCCCCCACGGTCTTCTGCGTCGTCATCCCCAACCGCTCCACCTCCCGCTCCAGCAAAACCCCGCGCCTCCTCAACGGACCC
This sequence comes from Limisphaerales bacterium, assembly GCA_049451415.1. Classification (GTDB taxonomy): domain Bacteria; phylum Verrucomicrobiota; class Verrucomicrobiia; order Limisphaerales; family JAHDYP01; genus JBMTVN01. Next base: position 7,489 of record JBMTVN010000186.1, read on the forward strand.
GTATACACATCCTCCGGACAAAACCGTCGCCCCACCAAGGCCGCCACCGCCGACGCCACCAATAATGGCGGAAACACCAAATGACTCAGCGATAACTCAAAGATCATCACTACCGCCAGCAAGAGCGAATGCGTTGTCGCCGCCAAAGTACACCCCATCCCCACCAACGCAAACGTCCCCACTGATACCTCCACCCCACAACCCAAACCATGCAACACCCCGCCAAAGATCCCCCCCAACGCCGCACCCAAAAACAACGTCGGAGTAAATAATCCCCCAACCGCCCCCGTCCCCACGGTCACCACAGTCGCCACAAGCTTCGCCACCAGTAACACCGCCAAAAATTTCCACCCCATCCCCCCATGCAAAATCGAGTTCGTAGGCTCATACCCGTTGCCCCATACATCCGGAAATGAAACCGCCAACAACCCCACCACCACACCCCCCGCCAACAAACGCAAAGTCAGCCTCGAAAACCTCAGCTCAAACCAGCCCGTCATCCACCTCATCCCACGCATGAATACCGCACCCAAACCACCCGCCAACCCGCCCAAGAACAAAAACCAAGCCAACTGCATCGCCGGCACCGACCCCACATCCGCAGGAATCTCATAGATCGGATC